>DASQAK010000089.1:0-3233 GCA_035635755.1 Candidatus Methylomirabilota bacterium
CCCGCCGCCCGCGAGCACTAGCGCAGGCGGCCGGGTGCTAGGGGCTGACTTCTTCGATTTGTTCGAGCATCTGGCGCGCTCGCGCGAAGGCTACGGCGAGCTGCTCGTGCGAGAGGCCTTGATCGCGCGCTTTCTGGATCAGCGACCGCACGTCCTGCCATCGCTCCATGGCTGCCTGACGGTCCCCTTCCTTGAGGAGGCGGCTGATGGTCTCGCCCGCCTTGTCGGTGACCCGCTCGATGGTGCGGGCGAGCAGCTCGCGGGTCCGGCGGTCGAACCCCAGGTCGAGATCGCGCAGGTGCAGCGCGCGGAACAGGGGGGGCAGGGCCGCCTCGAGCTCGAAGGCCTCGAGGTGCCGCTGGGCCAGGCGCGTGTAGCCCCGCCAGATACGGCGATTGGCGCCATGCCACCGGGATGGACCGAGACCCTCGGGCGGCGCGCCGGCCAGCAGCTCGCGCGCGCGCTCGAGTGAGTCTAGGGCCTGTGGCTCCGGCGTGGCGGTGCCGCGGGCGCGGGCGGCCAGGCGTCCGATCTCTCGCACGAGACTCACGGAGGCGAGATCGCCGAGAGGAGCCCGCCGCGTCCCCGGCAAGTCCTCGGAGTCGAGCGCCTGACGGACGAGCGCGCGCGAATCCGCGAACCGCTTCCGTCGGACCATGGCGCGGGCGACCACCCCATAGCCGTCCCACAGCGCCTCGCGACCCTTGTCCAGGAGCTCGCTCACCTCCTCGGTGGCGGGCGCCGCGACGATGCGCCACTCGAGCCAGAGCACGGCCACGCGGAGGACGGCCAGTCGCTCGACCGCGGTAGGATCCATGGATTCCGACGCGGCGAGTAGCCGGCGGGCCGCGGGGGCAGCCAGGAGCGCGATCCGCTGCGGGCATCCTTCCGCCGCGCCGTCGGGAGCTTCGCGCACGGCGCTTTCGAGGGCGGCCTGGGCGCCTTCCGCGTCGCCCACCGCATGTCGCGAGAGGCCCACCATGGTCCACAAGGCGGCGCGCGTGAACGAGGGCTCGCCCATCTCTGTCCCGGGCGTGCGCTCGACGAGATGCGGGGCGACCGCGTCGAACACCGCCCCGTGCTGCCCTTCCTGGTAGAGCGTGAAGCACGAGTCCACGGCTTCGACGGCCGCCTCCGCCGCCGTGGGTACGGCGCTGCCGAGGGGCAGGTCCGGCTGGGTCGCCGCAACCGACATCCCGCCCGCTCCAGACTCGCCCGCCAGCCCGGACGTGATCGGCGGCAGTGGGGGGGCGGGACGGCGGCCGCGCGCCGAGCGCCGTCGCTCGGGTCCCGTATAGGGAGGGCGAGGCGGAGGCTCGGGAAGCCGGGGACGAGGCGGCTCGATCCGCCGGCTTGGTCGGGGAGGCGCGGGCCGCGCTTCCAGCGCCTGGGCCAGCCCGATGAAGAGCAGGGTGGCTGCCACCAGCGCCAGGACCACCACGAGGCCTTCTTCGAGGGTCATCCTCGCCTGTCCCGCATGTCCTTCGAACGTTATCACGGGCTCCGTGAGCCCTACCAGAGGCTCTTGACTCGCCTTTGGCGGACAGACCATGATGGCCATAGCCGTGTCGCGCCATCTCTCAGGGGGAGGCTGAATGCGCCGGGTCGCCGTGATCGGGGTGGGAGTGACCAAGTTCGGCAAGCACGACCGCATCAGCGCCGAGCTATTCGCGGAGGCGGCCGCTCAGGCCATCCGTGACGCGGACATCGCCCCCTCGGCCATCGAGGCTCTCTACTATGGCAATGTCACCGGCGGCGAGGGCGAGCGCCAGCTGCACATGGGACCGCTGGCCGCCACCCTTCTCGGTCTGCCCACCATCCCCACGACCCGCTTCGAGAACGCCTGTGCCACGAGCCACGCCGCCTTCCGCCATGCCCTGATGGAGATCGCTTCCGGTGTCTCCGACGTGGTGCTGGTGGGGGGCGCCGAGCGCGTGCTCAATGTCCCCACGGATGCGGCCACGGAGTACTTCGCATACTGCTCCGAGGCTACCTACGAGCAATCGGTGGGGCTGACCTTCCCGGGCGTGTTCGCCCTCATCGCCCGCGCCCACATGGAGAAGTACGGAACCACGGAAGAGCAGATGGCGCATGTCGCCGTGAAGAACCATCGCCACGGCGTCCTCAACCCCAAGGCGCAGTTCCAGAAAGAGATCTCGCTGGAGATGGTGCTCAAGAGCGCGTACGTCGCCGATCCGCTCAAGCTCTTCGACTGCTGTCCCTTCACGGACGGCGGCGCCGCCCTCGTCCTCGCCTCCGAGGAGGTGGCGCGAAAGCGTCCGCGTGCGGTGTGGGTCCTGGGCAGCGAGGCCGCCTCCGACACCATGTTCGTGCACGAGAAGCGCGACCTCTCACGGGTGCCGGCGACGGAGCGGGCGGCCGCTGGCGCCTACCGTCAGGCGGGCAAGGCCCCCGCCGACGTGGACGTCGTCGAGTTGCACGACTGCTTCACCATCGCGGAGATCGTCGCCACGGAGGGGCTCGGCTTCTTCGAGCCCGGCACTGGAGGCCTCGCGGCGGAGAAGGGCTGGACCAGCCTCGGCGGCAAGCTCCCCGTCAACCCGTCGGGCGGCCTCAAGGCCAAGGGGCATCCCATCGGCGCCACGGGCGCCGCGCAGATCGCCGAAATCGTCACCCAGCTGCGTGGCGAAGCCGGCCTGCGCCAGGTCGAGGGCGCGCGCACGGGCCTGACGCACACGCTCGGCGGCAACACCGCCACGGTCCTCGTCAGCCTCTTCGGCCGTGGCTGAGCGCGTGGTGACGCTCAAACACTTCTTCGAGGAGGCACGCGCGGGCCGGCTGACCGCGATTCGCTGCCGCCGGTGCGGCGACCTCGCCATCCCTCCCAAGGAATTCTGCCCGGCGTGCCAGGAGCGCGACTGGGCTCCCATCCCCTTGGCAGGCGGGGGCGCCATCACCTCCTTCACGGTCATCCGTGTCGCCCCGCGGGGCCGCGCGGCCGAGGTGCCGTACGCGGTGGCCGTGGTCCGGCTCGAGGAAGGCGTCTCGCTCCTCGGCCGCATCGTCGACATTTCCCTCGAGACGCTCAGGGTGGGCCTCCCCGTTCGCTTCCGCCCGCTCGTCATGGGCGCGCAGGCGGCCATCGGCTTCGGTCCCGCGTAGCCCAGCTCGTCGGGTTAGCGCTTGAAGTAGCGCAGCTCGAGGGTCACGCAGCGCTTCGGCACTCGGTACGGGCCATGGACCATGCCGGGCGGGCGACAGGCGTACATGCC
>DASQAK010000090.1:0-7935 GCA_035635755.1 Candidatus Methylomirabilota bacterium
AAGCCCGTGGTCCTCCAACACCGCGCATACCCGATGAGCGAGCGCCTGCTCGAGGTCAAGGGCCTCCGCAAGCACTTTCCCATTCGCCGGGGCCTGCTCCGCCGCGTGGTGGCCCAGGTGCGCGCCGTGGACGATGTCTCCTTCCACGTGGATCGTGGCGAGACGCTGGCCCTGGTGGGAGAGAGCGGCTGCGGCAAGACCACCACCTCGCGCTGCATTCTGCGCGCCCTCGTCCCCACGGAGGGACAGATCCTCTTCCGCGCCGAGGGCGGGCAGGTGCTCGACGTCGCCGCTCTCGGCCGACGCGAGCTCCGCCCGCTGCGCCGGCAGATGCAGATGATCTTCCAGGACCCGTTCTCCTCGCTGAACCCGCGGCGCACCCTGCTCGACATCGTGGCCGAGCCGCTCGTGGCCAATGGCATCGGGACGCGTCGGGAGCGGCTCGATCGCGTGGTCGAGCTCTTGCGGCTGGTGGGACTGAGACCGGAATACATGCGCCGCTATCCCCACGCCTTCAGCGGCGGCCAGCGCCAGCGGGTCGGCATCGCGCGGGCGCTTGCCGTCAGCCCCAGCCTCGTCGTGGCCGACGAGCCCGTCTCCGCCCTCGACGTCTCGGTGCAGGCGCAGATCCTCAACCTCCTCCAGGATCTCCAGGACAAGCTCGGCCTCACGTATCTCTTCGTCGCCCACGACCTCTCCGTGGTCAAGCTCGTGAGCGACCGCGTGGCCGTGATGTACGTAGGGCGCATCGTGGAGCTGGCGCCCACGGAGGCGCTCTTCGCCACGCCCCGGCATCCGTACACGGAGGCGCTGCTGGCCGCCGTGCCCAAGCCCGATCCACGCCTGCGCGCGAAGCGTATCCTCCTCGAGGGCGAGGTCGCCGATCCCTCGAATCCACCCCCCGGCTGTCACTTCCACCCGCGCTGCGCCTACGCCGTCGAGCGCTGTCGCGTGGAGACGCCCGCGTTGACCGAGATCGTCCCGGGCCATGCGGTCGCCTGCCACCGCGCCCCGGAGCTGACCCTGCGAGGTGTCGAGACTTGAGCGGGGCTTAGTCGAGAAGGGCGATGGCGCGGACGGGGGAGCCGTCGGCGCCGTCGAGCTTGAGGGGGAGCGCGATGAAGCGGCAGCGCGGCGCGCCGATCTGGTCGAGGTGGGTCAGGTACTCGATGACGGTGATGCCGGCGGGGAAGAAGACGTCATGGGTGGTGCACTCGTAGCGCGTCACCTTCTTGTCCGGCTCGAAGATGGTGGTGCGCACGGCGTAGTCGGGCGGGTAGTCGTAGCCCACGGCCTTGACCTTGCGCGCCACCAGCCAGTCGCAGGCGCTCCGCCCCGTGTAGGGCGCCTCCCGCCAGAAGCGCTCGCTCTCCACCGGGCACTTCCGCGGCCAGTCCGTCCGCAGCAGCGCGATGTCGCCGGCCTGCACGTGGCCGCCGAGCCGCTCCAGGTCTGCCGCCGTCACCTCGCCGTTCTCGCCCAGGTGGGTCAGGTCCACCACGGCCGCGGGCCCCATCCACTGGTCCACGGGCATCTGGGCGATGTCGCGATCGCCCGGCAGGAAGTGCACCGGCGCGTCCACGTGCGTGTAGGCGTGGCAGCTCGAGGTGAAGATGGTGGACTGGAAGAGGTTGCCCGCCTCGTGGCTCGAGCGAAGCTCGCTCTTGACGACCCAGCGGAAATGCGGCTTCAGGGGAAAAGACAGATCCACGACACGCACGGGAGGATCCTCGCTCGCGACCCTCGGTCTTGTCAATGTGCGGAGATTGCCGGGCGTTCACGATACCTTTGTGGCGTGGACACGACCGAGGGCTCTACCCCGCCGCCCGTTGGTCTCGGCGGATGGCTCATCCTGGTGGCGGTGGGGCTGTGCCTGACGCCGATCCGGATCGTCGCGGAGATCCTCGCGACCGTGCGCCCCCTCAACTCGGCGCTGTGGCATGCCCTCACCACGCCGGGCGCGCGCGCCTACCACCCGCTCTTCGGCCCATGGATCGTGGGGCAGCTCGTCGTGTCTTCCGCGCTGCTCCTGTGGGCGCTCGCGCTTCTCTATCTCTTCTTCGCCAAGAAGCGGCTATTTCCCAGGCTGATGATCGCGTTCTTGATCGCGCGCGCCCTCGTTCAGGTCGCCGACATCTCGGTCGCGCTCAGGATTCCCATCGTGGCCAGCTCGCTGCAGGTCAACGCGTTCGGGGGGCCGGCCACCGCCATCATCGTGGCCGCGATCTGGGTGCCGTATTTCCTGTGGTCCCGGCGCGTGGCGGCGACGTTCGTCCACTAGTCGCAGGGGAACCCCACAGGGGAGGGGGTTGGCGTGCTAGGGCCGGGCCGCCGCGAGGACGGCCTTGGCGAACGCGAAGTTCGCGATGGCGATGGGGGAGGCCGCGGTCACGCCCTCGCCGGCCGTTAGGTGGGCGGAGAGCTCGGGTGACTCGAGCCGCGCCACCGCCGGCACGCCTCGCGCGCACCGCGAGCGTCAGCTCGAGGAGGCCTGGGGGAGTGTCAAGCATCGTGGCTCAATGGGTTGCGTTGCGGTTACGGATGGCCCGACAATGACGCCCGATGCCTCGACGCCGCCTTACCATCCTCCAGCGCGGCATTTTCCTGGCGGTGCTCGTGACGGGCATCGTTGCCGCGTTCGCCTTCCGACGCTACCTGACGGTGCCTCAGATCCAGGACTTCGTCGCGCGCCTGGGGCACTGGGGGCCCATTGTCTTCGTCCTCGCCTATGCGGTGGGCCCGGCCTTCTTGATTCCGGGACTCCCGCTCGACTTAGCGGCCGGGCTGATCTTCGGGCCCATCTGGGGGACGGTGTACTCGCTCGTGGGGGCGACCCTGGGCGCCACCGTCGCCTTCCTCACCGCGCGCACGGTGGGGCGAGACTGGACCGAGCAGAAGCTCTCGGGACCGCTCAAGAAGCTGAAGGACGGCGTGGACAGGGGCGGCTGGGAGTTCGTCGCCTTCGTGCGGCTCGTGCCGGTGATCCCCTACAACCTTCTCAACTACGCCCTGGGCCTGACCCGGATCCGCCTCGTGCCGTACGTGCTGGCCACGTTCGTGTTCATGCTCCCGGCGACCACGGTGTACGTCTACACGGGCTGGGCCGGTGGTGAGGCGCTGGCGGGTGAAGGGACCATGAACGAGACGCTCACGCGCGTGGCCCTGGTCCTGAGCGCCCTCGGCGCGCTGGCGGTGCTGCCGCGGCTGGTGGTGCGCCTGGCCCGACGGCGGCGCAAGCTGCCGCGTTAGCGCGAATTATTCACGAATGCGCGTAGCGCATTCTGGTCCCCCCTTGATCTACTCAGCCCTCGCCTCGCAGCTACGCTGCTCAGCTCGAACGGCGGCCCTCTCCCCCTTTGGGGGCGAGGGAAGAAATTGAATCCCTCTCCCTCGGAGAGGGAGAGGGCAGGGTGAGGGTGGCGTTGCTCGCGCATAATCCGGGTCAGCTCTGCGGCGTCTCCTCGAGGCGCTTCATGGCGAAGAGCCGGTGCTGCTCGATGGCCTTGGCCGCGTCGTTGAGATTGCCCGCCTCCAACGCGTCGAGGATGCGCTCGTGCTCGGCCAGCGATTCTGTGGCGAAGCCGCCGCGCCGGGCGTGCATGATGAGACGGTAGTATTCGCCCCTGTCCCAGAGAGTCTCAAGGATGTGCATCACCTGGGGCAGCCCCGCCGCCTCCCAGAGCAGGTGATGGAATCGGCCGTCGGCCTGGACGGCCCGCCCGGCGTCGTCCCGCGAGCGCGCCGCCAGCATCTCTCTCTGGAGAGCCCGCAGCCGCGCGCACAGCTCGGGCGTGATCTTACCCACCGACTCGCGGAGGCAGAGCGATTCGAGGGCCGCCATGAGCACGAAGCGCTCGCGAATCTCACCGGGCGCCCATCCCAGGACGACCACGTCCTTGTGGGGCGAGATGCGCACGAAGCCGTCGGCCTCGAGCCGTTGAAGCGCCTGCGTGACGGGGATGCGGCTGATGCCGGCGCTCGCGGCGACGGAGGCGGCGACGATGCGCTCTCCGGGCGCAAAGCGCCCCTCGACGATGGCGCGGCGGAGGTCCTGGTAGGCGGATTCCTCGAGGATCTGGTGCCTGGCCAGGGCGGGGAAGAGGTCTCGGCCGACCGCCCGGGCCGGCCCCTTCTCTAGTGATGGCTGGCCGTCGGCCGGCCCTCCGGTCTGCATGGCCGAGTGTATACACTGGATGGCGGGGGCCCCGTCAAGCCCCCCGTGCCGGCGCGCCCGCCTCGCCTTGCGCCGTGACGGACTCGCGTCTATGCTGCGCGGCATCTGACACGAAGGACCCGCATGGCCTCACGAAAGGACCCGAACATGCCGACCGCCACTCCTCGACTCATGGGCGCCGAGGTCAAGCGCAAGGAAGATCCCCGGCTCATCACCGGCACCTCGTCCTACGTCGACGACATCACCATCCCGGGCTTGCATTACGTGGCGTTCGTGCGCAGCCCGCACGCCCACGCCAAGGTGGGCAAGATCGACACGACGGCCGCGGCCAAGCGGGCCGGCGTGTTCAAGATCGTGACCGGCCAGGATATCCGCGCGCACTGCCAGCCCATCCCGTTGGGAGGGCCGAGCGCCGAGGGCGGCGGCGGGGCGGAGACGTCAGGTGGCCGCACGCACTATCCGCTGTCGATCGGCCGCGTCCGGCACGTGGGCGAGCCGGTGGCCGCCGTGATCGCGACGTCCCAGTCCGCCGCGGCCGATGGCGCCGCCGACGTCGTGGTCGACTGGGAGGTGCTGCCCGCGGTGGCCGACCAGCTCGCGGCGATGGCGGCGGGCGCGCCCCAGCTCTTCGAGGACGCGCCGAAGAACATCGAGCACGAGACAAACATCAAGGTGGGCGAGTCCGACGCCGCCTTCGCCAAGGCGGCCAAGGTGGTCAAGCAGCGCATGGTCAGCCAGCGGCTCTGCGGCGTGCCGATGGAGCCGCGCGCGGCGCTGGCCGCGCCCGATCCCACCAGCGGCGGCCTGACCCTGTGGTCGACGCACCAAGCGCCCCACATGCTCCGCAACGACATCGCCGCCTGCCTCGGCGTGGAGCAGAATCTCGTGCGCGTGATCGCGCCGGAAGTGGGCGGCGGATTCGGCGTGAAGTTTGGTATCTATCCAGAGGACGTCACGCTTGCCGTCATCGCCAAGCTCTTCCGCGTTCCCGTGCGGTGGACGGAGACGCGTGTCGAGCACATGACGTCGACCACGCATGGGCGGGCGCAGGTCACCGACCTCGAGGCGGCCGTGGAGGCCGACGGCACCATCACGGCCTTCCGCATGCACGTCATCGCCGACATCGGCGCCTATCCGATCTTCACCTTCATCCCCGACCTCACGCTGTTCATGGGTGTCGGCGTGTACAAGGTGACCAACGTCGACCTCAAGTCCACGTGCATCTTCACCAACTCCACGCCTGTGGCCGCGTATCGGGGCGCGGGGCGGCCGGAGGCGGCCTACTACCTCGAGCGGCTCGTGGATGTCGTGGCGCAGGAGCTGGGCAAGCTGCCGGAGGAGATCCGGAGAAAGAACTTCATCCCGCCCTCTGCCTTTCCCTACGCGACACCCACGGGGCAGAAGTACGACAGCGGGGAGTACGATCGCGCGCTGAGCAAGGCACTCGACATCGCGGGCTACCAGAAGCTGCGCGCCGAGCAGAAGGACCGGATCAGCGGTGGCGACAAGAAGCTGCTCGGCATCGGCATGGCCGTCTACGTCGAGATGTGCGGCTTCGGCCCCTTCGAGAGCGCGGTGGTGCGCGTGGAGCCCGGAGGTGGGGTGACCGCCTTCACGGGCACCTCGTCCCACGGCCAGGGGCACGAGACGACCTTCGCGCAGATCATCTCGGACCATCTCGGCGTCGACTTCGACAAGGTGGTGGTGCGGCACGGCGACACGCTCAACACGCCGATGGGCAACGGCACGGGGGGCAGCCGCAGCCTCGCCGTCGGCGGCTCCGCCATCATCGGGGCGACCCTCAAGGTGCAGGACAAGGCGCGCCGGATCGCCGCCCACATGCTGGAGGCGGCCGCCGATGACGTGATCTTCGAGGCGGGCCGGTACCAGGTCAAGGGCGTGCCCGCCAAGGCTCTGACCATCGCCGAGATCGCGCCCAAAGCCTATGCCGAGGGCTTGCCCGAGGGCATCGAGTACGGGCTGGAGGCCACGGACTTCTTCCGCCCCCCGCAGCTCGTGTATCCCTTCGGGGCTCACGTGGCCGTGGTCGAGATCGATCGCGACACGGGCCGTGTGAGCGTGCGTGATTTCATCTCGGTGGACGACTGCGGTGTCCGCATCAGCCCCATGCTGGTGACCGGGCAGGTGCACGGCGGACTGGCCCAGGGGATCGCGCAGGCGCTCCTCGAGGAGATGGTCTACGACTCGGGCGGCCAGCTCGTGACCGGCTCGCTCATGGACTACGCGGTGCCCCATGCCGACGATCTGCCGATGTTCACCACTGACCAGACAGTGACTCCCACGCCCTTCAACCCGATGGGCGCCAAGGGCATCGGCGAAGCGGCCACCATCGGCTCGACCCCCGCCATCGTCAACGCGGTGGTGGACGCCCTCAAGCACGTGGGCGTGCGGCATCTCGACATGCCCCTCCGGCCCGAGCGAGTGTGGCGCGCTCTCCGCGCGAAGAAGTGACATTTTGATCCCTCTCCCCTATCGGGGGAGAGGGCCGCCGTTCGAGGTGAAGAGCGAAGCCCTGAGGCGAGGGCTGAGTAGATTAGGGGGCAGGCGCATCGCATGGGAGGCGTCATGGCTGACATCCAGCACCGCACCATCGAGACCAACGGCATCCGCATGCACATTGCCGAGCAGGGGGCGGGGCCGCTCGTCGTCCTCTGCCACGGCTTTCCCGAGTCCTGGTATTCCTGGCGGCATCAGCTGGCCGCCCTCGCCGAGACCGGCTTCCACGCGGTCGCCCCCGACATGCGCGGCTACGGGCAGACTGACCGTCCCGCCGAGATCGACAAGTACACGCTGCTGCATCTGGTTGGCGACATCGTGGGGCTCCTCGACGCGCTCGGAGAGCCGTCGGCCGTGATCGCCGGCCACGACTGGGGCGCCCCCGTCGCCTGGCACGCCGCGCTCTTGCGCCCGGACCGCTTTCGCGCCGTCATCGGCCTGAGCGTGCCGTTCCGACCTCGCGGATCCGTTCGCCCCACCACCGTCATGCCCCAGACCGATGAGGCGATCTTCTACCAGCTCTACTTCCAGGAGCCGGGAGTGGCCGAGGCCGAGCTCGAGCGGGACGTCCGCACCACCATGCGCACGGTGGCGTGGGCGGCCTCTGGCGATCGGCCACTTGGAAGCGACAACAACCCCGCCGGTATCGGCATGGTGCCGAAGGGTGGCGGCTTTCTCAGCGCGATGGGAAAGCCGGAAGCGCTGCCGCCTTGGCTCACCGAGGCCGATATCGACTTCTACGCCGGGGAATTCGCCCGCGCCGGCTTTCGCGGCGGTCTCAACTGGTATCGCAACATCGATCGCAACTGGGAGCTCCTCGCTCCCTATGCGGGCTCCGTGGTCACCGTCCCCGCCCTCTACGTCGCCGGCGACCGTGACCTCGTGCTCGCCTTCCGCGGCATGGACCAGCTCATCGCCAACCTCACGAAGTTCGTTCCCCAGCTCCGCAAGACCCTGATCCTCCCCGGCTGCGGCCACTGGACCCAGCAGGAGCGGCGTGACGACGTCAACGCGGCCATGCTGGAGTTCCTCAAGGACCTCTAGGACAGCCGGCGATGGTTGCATTCACAGAGGGCGTCGTGTAACCTGCTGAAGTCTCGAGTCGGGCTCGTGGTGCAGCCTGGTTAGCACACTGGACTGTCAATCCAGAGGTCGCGGGTTCAATTCCCGTCGAGCCCGCCAATTCCAACACGTAGATACGGAGCGCGGCGCCGGCCGCGCTTTCGTATTTCGACCGACTTGTC
>DASQAK010000091.1:0-36254 GCA_035635755.1 Candidatus Methylomirabilota bacterium
ACCTGGTCTGGTCAGCGGGCGGAGGCGGTCACCGTCCGCGGGACGGCGCGGCGACGCACCTGCAGCACGGTCGCAATGGTCAGCACCATGAGGACGGCCGCCACCAGGAAGACGAGCCGCGGCTCGCCGCGGTCGAGCAGCCAGCCGAAGAAGAGGGGGGTCAGCGCGGAGCCCAGATCGAGACCGGAGTAGACGAAGCCGTAGACCTTCCCGGAGGCCCCGGGCGGCGTGGCCGAGCGCACCAGCATGTCGCGCGACGGCGAGGTGCCGCCGACGAAGAAGCCGGCCAGCGCCATGATCACGGGCAGCGTGTTCAAGGGCGGCGCCCCGCTCGCCACCACCAAGGTGGTGAGCGCGCCCAGCAGCATGCCGCCCCCCGCCACCACGTGATGCCGATTCGTCCGATCCGTGAGAACGGCGCCCACGAAGATGCCCCCCGCGGATCCGAGGAAAAAGCCGGTGAGCGCCCCCGTGGCGAGGCCCAGCGGCGCCTCGTAGAGCTGGACTATGGCGGAGACGGCAAAGGTCTGGATGCCCACGAGTGAGGTCGCGAGCAGGGCGAAATAGGCAAAGGCCGCGAGGATGGAGGGAGTCATGAGGAGAGCGACGTTCCCCGCGAGACCGTGCACGGGGGCGGCGCGCCTCGATTCGCGACCGCCGCGGTCATCGAGGGTGCGGCGCTGCGTCGACAGGGCGAGAGTGGCGGCAAGCCCGGCCACCCCCACGGTGATGAGCGACACGCGCCAGTTGAAGGCGTGCGCCAGCCCGACCACGACCGTCGGCGCCGCCACCCAGCCCAAGGTGCCGCAGATGCCGTGGACGCCGTACGCGCGGCCGAGCCGTTCCGGAGAGACCGCCGTGTTGAAGATGGAATAGTCCGCAGGATGGAACACGCTGTTGCCGAGGCCGAGGAGCACCGCCACGGGGAGCAGGAGCCAGAAGGCGGGCACGACCCCCGCCACCGCCGTCGCTCCCGAGAGGAGCGCCATGCCCCCCAGGAGGACGCGCCGCGCGCCGAGATGGTCCACGAGGAAGCCCGCGCCCGTCTGTCCCAACCCGGAGGCCGCGAAGAAGAGGCTCATCAGGAGCCCGAGCTCGACGTAGGAGACGCCGAACGACTCGCGGAGGAGCGGGAAGAGCGGGGGCAGGGCGAGCTGAAAGAAGTGGCTGACGAAATGCGCCGAGCCGATGAGGCCGATGATGCGCACATCGCGCCTCAGGCTGCCCACCGAAGCCTCCGCCGCCGTCCGAATAGCGCACCTCCCTGTGCGTCCCGCCCATCCCTATGGCGCGTCTCAACAGCACGAAGCCCCGCGAGGGCGGGGCTCATCCAGCCTATCCCAACCTGGCCGGCCGGGATAGAGGTCGTTTACCGCGGCACCGGGCCAAGTTGCGAGCCAG
Organism: Candidatus Methylomirabilota bacterium; assembly: GCA_035635755.1. GTDB lineage: Bacteria > Methylomirabilota > Methylomirabilia > Rokubacteriales > CSP1-6 > AR37. The sequence continues at coordinate 1,402 of DASQAK010000091.1, forward strand.
TTCTACTCAGCTCTCGCCTCGGGCTATGCCCTCAGCTCGAAATGCCACGCCCGAGGGAGCCAGCAACGCGAGGCGTACGTAGGTGTACGTTGAGCGTTGCTGGCGACCGAGAATGTGGCCGTTCGAGCTGAGCTGCCCTGCCGCGAGGCGAGAGCGGAGTTGATCTGGCGAAGCAAACTGCCCAGTGCCTGTCGCGGATTGTTGCCGCGTGGTACCATCGCCCCGCCAGCGCTCGCACCGAGCAACCTACCCGGGAGGTATTGATGCCGATCCAGCACGTGGGCCGCCCCCTCAAGCGGCTCGAGGACCCCAAGCTCATCACGGGTAGCGACCCGTACGTCAACGACGTGCGTCGCGGGCTCGAGGGCGCACTCTGGCTCGCCTTCGCGCGCAGCCCCCATGCCCATGCGGTGATCAAGCGGATCGACACGACGGCGGCCAGGAAGATGCCGGGGGTGGTCGCCGTCCTCACGGGCGCCGACGTCAATGCGGAAGTCGGCGTCATCCACACGCCGCTCCCCCCCGAGATGTTCCAGACCATGAATCGTCAGGGCCACACGCTCCTCGCCGAAGGCCGGGTTCGTCATGTCGGCGAGCCCGTTGTCGTCGTCGCCGCGGAGTCGCCCCAGGCCGCCACCGACGCCGCCGAGGCGGTCGTGGTGGACTACGAGCCGCTGCCCGTCGTGGTCGACGCTCAGGAGGCGCTCAAGCCGGGGGCGCCGCTGCTCTATCCCGAGACCGGCTCCAACCTTGCCGTCTCGCTCAAGATCGAGAAGGACGGCGTCGACGCCGGTCTCGAGGCCGCGGACATCGTCCTCGAGCTCGACATGATGAACCAGCGCGTGCTGCCCCTGTGCATGGAGCCGCGGGCCTGCAGCGCGATCTGGGACGACAAGGCGCAGAAGCTGACCATGTGGGGCGACACGCAGACCCCGCACACCATGCGCAATCAGATCGCCGAGCGCTTGAAGCTCAAGCCCGAGCAGATCCATCTCATGACCGGGCGCGTGGGCGGGGGATTCGGCGCCAAGGTACCCGTGTATCAGGAAGACACGCTGGTGACCATGCTCGCGAGACGGCTCAAGCGCCCCGTGCGCTGGGCGGCCACGCGACGCGAGGACATGCAGGCGACCGGCCACGGGCGTGACATGCGCTGCTGGATGAAGCTCGGGGCGGACAAGACGGGCCGCGTGCTGGCCATGGACGTCAAGATCACGGGCAATGTCGGCTTCTGCCTGTACCACGTCGGCTGTCTCCTGCCCGTCCTGTGCGCGCAGATGATCACGGGCTGCTACGCGATCCAGGCCGTGCGCGCCGAGGTGGTGTGCGGCTTCACCAACACCATGGGCACTGTCCCCTATCGGGGCGCCGGACGGCCCGAGGCCGCCTACTTCATCGAGCGCGCCATGGACATGCTGGCGGCCAGGCTCAAGCTCGATCCCGCCGACGTCCGCAAGCGCAACTTCATCGCGCCGGACAAGTTCCCTTACGACACCGCGCTGGGCAATTCCTACGACAGCGGCGAGTACGCCCGCGCCCTCGACCACGCCCTCGTCAAGTCGGGCTATCCCGCCCTTCGCAAGGAGCAGGAAGCCGCCCGCGCCCAAGGCCGCCTCGTGGGGATCGGGCTCGCCTCGTACGTCGAGATCTGCGGCTTCGAGGACGGCGAGGTCTCCGACCTCGTGGTCGCCGACGACGGGCGCGTCACCGTTCTCACCGGCTCCGCCTCCCACGGCCAGGGGCACGAGACGGCCTTCGCGCAGCTCGTGGCCGACGAGCTGCAGGTGCCCATGGACCTGGTCAAGGTCGTGCAGGGCGACACCGCGCTGGTCCGGAACGGCGTCGGCACCTTCGGCAGCCGCTCCGCCGCGCGCGGTGGGATGCACGCCCTCGGCAACGCCACCAAGGTGCGTGAGAAGGCGCAGCAGATCGCCGCCAAGCTCCTCGAGGCGGCCGCCCCCGACCTCGTGCTGGCCGACGGCAGGTTCTCCGTGCGCGGCGTGCCCGACCGCTCCGTCACGTGGCAGCAGGTCGCCGCGGCCGCCAAGGGCAGCCTGCATTCGAAGGAAGACCTCCAGATGGGCAACGGCATGCTCTTCCCCTTCGGCGCCCACGTGGCCATGGTCGAGGTCGACCGGGACACGGGCCAGCCTCGCATCCTCCGCTACATGTCGGTGGACGACGCGGGCTTCCTGATCAATCCGCTCCTCGTCCAGGGGCAGGTCCACGGCGGGCTGGCCCAAGGCATCGGCCAGGCGCTCTGGGAGGAGGCGGCCTTCGACGAAGGTGGCCAGCTCCTCTCCTCGAGCCTCATGGACTACGCCATGCCCAAGACCATCGATCTCATCTCTTTCGACAACGACCACACGCGCACGCATTCGCCGCGGACTCCCCTCGGCGTCAAGGGCATCGGCGAGGCCGCGACCATCGGCTCCACGCCCGCCATCGCCAACGCGGTGATGGATGCTCTGGCTCCGGTGGGCGTCACGCACGTGGATCTGCCCCTCACCCCGCGGAAGATCTGGGCGGCCATGAGCGCGGCCCGGAAATCCTGAGGAGGGTTCGACCATGAAGGCCGCCATTCTCTACGAGGCGAACACACCGCTCCAGGTGGTCGAGGTGGAGCAGCAGGGTCCGCAGTCCGGCGAGGCGCGCGTGCGCGTCAAGGCCGCGGGGATCTGCCACAGCGACTGGCACATCATGAACGGTGACTGGCCCCTGCCCCTGCCCATGGCCCTCGGCCACGAGGCGGCGGGTGTCGTGGAGGAGGTTGGCCCGGGTGTGGCCAACGTCAAGCCCGGGGATCACGTCATCTTCTCGTTCCGACCCCAGTGCGGCCGCTGCCTCTACTGCTCGCTCGGCCGCTCCATCCTTTGCGACGGGCACAAGAGCGCGCGCTTCGCCATGCTCGACGGCAGCCATCGCCTGCGCCGCGACGGCCAGAACATCAACCAGATGGCGCGCATCGGCACCTTCTCGGAGTTCGTCGTGTGTCCCGCCGAGATGCTCGTGCCCATCCGCAAGGAGATGCCGTGGCCCCAGGCCGCCCTCGTGGGCTGCTGCGTGCCCACGGGCGTGGGCGCCGTCACCTCCTGCGCGCGTGTGGAGGCCGGCGCCTCCGTGCTCGTCATCGGCTGCGGCGGCGTGGGGCTCAACGTGGTGCAGGGCGCGCGGCTGGCCGGGGCGGGCATGATCGTGGCCGCGGATCTCCTCGACAGCAAGCTCGGCTACGCCAAGGAGTTCGGGGCCACCCACACCTTGAACGCGAAGCAGGACAACGTCGTCGAGCGGGTGCGCGAGCTGACGGAGGGGCGCGGGGTCGACTACGCCTTCGACGCCATCGGCGGCGAGCAGACGACGCTGCAGATCCTGGACGCCATCAGGCCCGGCGGCGTTGCCGTCATCGTCGGCATGGCGGCCATGGCCGTCCGCGCGCCCATCACGCCGTACATGATGGCCCTCCAGGAAAAGACCCTCAAGGGCACCATGTACGGTTCCGTGCGCCCACCCATCGATTTTCCGCGGCTCGTGGAGCTCTACCTCGACGGCCGCCTCAAGCTCGACCAGCTCGTGAGCCGGACGTACAAGTTGGAGGAGATCAACGAGGGCTTCAAGGCCCTGACGTCCGGCCAGGTCGCCCGCGGGGTCGTGGTGTTCAACTGATGAAATCGCGCACCGTCTACGAAACGCCGCGCGGCGCGGGCGCCCCCGGCGAAGAGGTGGTCACCAGCACCTGTGCCCACAACTGCGGCGGGCGCTGTGTGGTCAACGCCCACGTCAAGGACGGCCAGATCGTGCGCATCAGCACCGATCCGCGCCGCTGGACGCCCGAGATGCCGCCGCTGACCGCCTGCGTGCGCGGCTTCGGCGCCGCCGAGCGCATCAATCACCCCGACCGGCTGCGCCATCCCCTGCGCCGCATGGGCCCGAAGGGCTCGGGCGCCTACGAGCGCATCTCGTGGGACGAGGCGCTCGACGAGGTCGCGGCCCAGATGCTGCGCATCCGCGACACGTACGGGCCCGCGGCCATCCTCGACTGCTCGCGCACCGGGAGCACGGCGGTGATCCACAATCGCGCCGTGGTCCAGCGCCTCCTCCATCTCTTCGGCGGCTGCACCGAGCTCTGGTCGAACCTCTCGAACGAGGCCGAAATCTTCGCCCTCCGCCACACCTATGGCCCCAAGGTGGATTGCAAGTTCGCGGGGCGTGAGCCCAGCGACTATGTCAACTCGCGGCTCATGATCCTCTGGGGCTGGAGCCCTGCCGACGGCACCTTCGGGACCAATTCGCCTCAGTATATCCACTGGGCGCGCGAGCAGGGAGTGCGCATGGTCACCGTCGATCCGCGGGCCACGCGGACGAGCGTGAAGATGGCCGACGAGCACGTGCCCATTCGCCCCGGTACCGACGCGGCCATGCTCATCGCCATGGCCCAGGTCATCGTGAGCGAAGGCCTCCATGACCAGGCCTTCCTCGACCGGCTCGCCCTCGGCTTCGACGAAGCCCACCTGCCCGAGGGCGCGCCTCCCGGCTCCTCCTACCGCTCGTATCTGCTCGGCCTCTCCGACGGCGTGGTGAAGACACCGGAGTGGGCGGCGCCCCTCACCGGTGTCCCCGCCGAGACGATACGAAGGCTCGCGCGCGAGTTCGCCACGATGAAGCCCGCCGGTCTCCACTGCGGCTACGCGCCGGGACGGACGGCGTTCGGCGAGCAGTTCCACCGCGCGGCGTATGCGCTCTGCGCGATCACGGGCAACATCGGCATCCCCGGCGGCAATTCCGGCTGCAGCGGGGGCGCCCAGTTCCACGGCATCAAGCGCCAGGGCGCGCCGCCCAACCCCGCCAACGCTCGCGTGGCCTCGACGCTTCTCGCCGATCTGCTCACGCGTGGACGGGCGGGCGGCTATCCCGCCGACATCAAGATGGTCTACTCCGCCTGCGGCGACCTCGCCAACCAGTGCCCCAACGTCAACAAGATCACCGCGGGGCTCGAGGGGCTGGAGTTCATGGTCGCCCACGATCACTTCCTGACCCCGACGGCGCGCCAGGCCGACATCGTGCTGCCCGCGACCACGTTCTGGGAGCGGAACGACATCCACACGCCGTGGAGCGGGGCGGGCCACTACGCCATCTTCATGCGTCAGGCCATCAAGCCCATGTACGAGTGCCGCAACGACGTGGACATCTGCGCGGACCTGGCCAGGCGGCTGGGTCTGCACGGCTACAAGCGCCCGGATGACATCGAGTGGCTGCGCGAGGTCTGCGCGGGCACCGACATCGACGACTTCGACGCCTTCCGCGAGCACGGGCTGGCGCGCCTGCCTGCCCCCGAAGAGGCGGTGGCCTTCGCGCGAGAAGTCCGCGACCCCGCCCGGCATCCCTTCTCCACGCCGTCAGGAAAGATCGAGATCTACTCGACCTCGATCGCCGCCAACCCCGACCCGTACGGGCTCGGCCACGTTCCCGCCATCCCGACCTGGATTCCGCCCCACGAGGGCGACCCGCACCATCCCCTCGAGCTGATCTCGCCCAAGTCACGGGCCCGGACGCATTCGACCCACGACAACCAGGAGATCCTGGCGCGGGCGGACAGGCAGGACGTGTGGATTCACCCGGAGGATGCCGCCGCCCGCGGCATCGAGCACGGCCGGCCCGTGCGCGTCTTCAACCAGCGCGGCGCGACCATCCTGCCCGCGCGCGTGACCGACCGCATCGCCCGCGGGGTCGTCTCCATCAAGGAGGGCGCGTGGTTCACTCCCGCCGCCTCCGGAGAGGACACACGGGGATGCGCCAATGTCCTGACGGAAGACCGCGCGACGCCGGCGGGAGCGCCGACGTACAACACCTGCCTCGTCGAGATCGAACCCGCTCCCCCGTCGGCCTGAGCCCTCCCCCGCCCCCGTCGATGAGCGACGACGCCGACGTCGAGAGGAAGGTGGCGGCGAGCCTCGAGGCGCTGGGCGCGCCCTTCGAGCTGCTGCGGATCGACCCCGACTTCGCCGACACCGCGGCCTTCTGCGAGAAGTACGGCATCCCCCTCGACCACTCGGGAAACACCATCATCGTGGCCTCGAAGAAGGAGCCCAGGCAGTACTGCGCCTGCCTCGTCCTCGCCACCACGCGCCTCGACGTCAACCACACGGTGCGCAAGCTCCTCGGCGCCTCGCGCGTCTCCTTCGCCACCGCCGAGGAGACGCAGGCCCTCACCGGCATGATGATCGGCGGCGTGACGCTCCTCGCCTTGCCGGCAGACCTGCCCGTCTATGTCGACGAGAGGATCATGTCGCTCGACTACGTCATCCTGGGTGGCGGCAGCCGGTCATCGAAGATCAAGATTTCCCCCGACGCTCTGAAGCGCCTGCCCAGCTTGTCGGTAGTCGCGGGACTGGCGCAGGCGATTCCATGAAGATCGGCGTCAACCTCATCAATTTCGGTCCCGGCGCCACGCCGGAGGCCTTGCTCTCGTGGGCGCGCCTCGTGGAGGAGCTGGGCTACCACCTCCTCATGACCTCCGACCACGTGGCCGTCACGCCCGACGTTGCCGGTCGCTATCCCGCGCCCTTCTACGAGCCCCTGACCGTGCTCGGCTGGCTCGCGGGGGTGACAAAGCGGGTGGAGCTGGGCACCACGGTCATCATCGTCCCCTATCGCCATCCCCTCGAGACGGCGCGCGCCACCGCCGTGGTCGACCAGCTCTCGGGCGGGCGATTCATCTTCGGGATCGGCGTGGGATGGGCGAAGCAGGAGTTCGAGGCGCTGGGGCTCCCCTTCGACAAGCGTGGGGCCATGACCAATGACTATCTGAGCGCGATCAAGGCCTGCTGGACCCAGGACGTGGCGAGCTACGAGGGGCGCTTCGTCCGCTTCCAGGGTGTTCACACGTCTCCGCGGCCGCTCCGCTCGCCCCACCCGCCCATCTGGGTCGGCGGGGCAAGCGAGGGCGCGCTCCGGCGCGCGGTGCTTCATGGCGACGCCTGGCACCCGATCAGGGTGCGCGTGGACTGGGTGCGGGATGCGGGGCTGCCCAGACTCAAGGAGATCGCCCAGAAGGAGGACAGGCCGGTGCCCGCGCTCTGCCCGCGGATCAAGCTGCAGCTCTCGGACGGGCCGATGCCGGAAGACACGCGCAGCGCGGGCCAGGGCAGCCTCGAGCAGGTGCGCGGCGACCTCCAGGAGCTCCAGGCCATGGGCGCGCCATACGTGCTCCTCGACACCTACCTCGACGATCCCGAGGCGACCCGGAGCCACGAGCCGGCCTGGCGGTTCCTGAAGACGGTGGCGGAGCGCCTGGTCGATCTCGGGCGTCAGACTATTCGATGATGAACCGGTTTGGTCGATGATGAAGTGGTTCGGGGCCGCCGCCACCATCCTCTTCGCCATGGGCCTGGCCCGAGCGGAGGAGCAGCGCACGGTGGTCACGCTCGGCACGGCCACGCCGGGCGGCGGCTTTCCCGTCTATGGCCAAGCGGTGGCGGAGACCATCCACGCCACCGATCCCTCGCTCGAGGTGCGCACGCGAAACACCAAGGGCTCCACCGAGAACGTGCCGCTCCTCGAGGCGGGCCAGCTCGATCTCGCGCTGGTCCAGGGCGAGGTCGCCCACGAGGCGCTCAGCGGCATCGGCCGTCCGCCCGCGCGCCTTCAAATCCTCGTGGCCATGTACACCACGCCGGGGATGTTCGTGGTCCGCGGCGATCAACCCTTCCGGACCATCTCCGATCTCAAGGGCAAGACCGTGGCCTGGGGCGCCCGCGGATCCGGCCTCGTGGTCCTCGCCCGCTATGTGCTGGACGGACTCGGGCTGGACATGGAGCGCGATTTCCGGTCCGTCTATCTCGATCAGGCGGGTGACGGGCCCGCCATGGTCGGCGACGGCCGCGCGGCCGCCCTCTGGGGTGGCGGCGCGGGGTGGCCCGGCTTCACCGCCGTCGCGCGCGGCGCCCAGGGCGCGCGGTTCATCGCCCCCACGCCGAGCGAGCGCGCGCTCATCCAGGCCAAGCACGCTTTCCTCAAGACCTTGACCATTCCCGCGGGCGCGTATCCGGGTCAGACGGAGCCCATCGTGTCGGTGGGCTCGTGGAGCTTCATCCTCGCCACGCCCACCCTGGCCGAGGACACCGCGTATCGTCTCGCCCGCGCCCTGCACCGCGGCGAGGCGATGATCGCCGCCAAGCTACCCCAGGGACACGAGACGACCGCGGCCAATACCGTGGCGGGCGCCCCGCGTCCCGAGCTCATCCATCCAGGCGCTCGCCGCTACTTCCGCGAGATCGGCCTGCTTCCGTAACTTCTACCCTAGAGAGGAGCACACCATGATCTACGAGATCCGTACCTACGGCGTCAAGGTCGGCAGCCTCGGCGAGGTCGAGAAGCGCTACGGCGAGGCCTACGAGCATCGCAAGAAGTACTCGGAGCTCGCGGCCTTCTTCCACACGGAGATCGGGCCGCTCAACGAGATCATCCACATCTGGAAGTACGAGAGCATGGACGATCGGGCCAAGGTGCGCGCGGCCGCGGCCAAGGACGCGAACTGGCCGCCCAAGATCCAGGAGTTCATCACGACGATGTCCTCGGAGATCGTGCTTCCCTTCCCCTTCGCCCCCGAGCCCAAGCCCGGCACGTACGGCCCCTACTACGAGTTCCGCTACTACACGTTCAGGGCGGGGACGCTGCCGGACACGATGAAGCGCTGGGAAGCCAAGCTGCCCGGCCGTCTCGGGCTCTCGCCGGTGGCCTCGTCGGCCACGTCGAGCACGGCACGGCGAACAAGTTCATCCACATCTGGCCCTATCCGACCCTGGACGCCCGCGTGGCCACACGGAAGAAGGCGGTGGCCGAGGGCCTGTGGCCGCCGGGGGGCGGGGCGGACAGCCTGCTCACCCAGGCGACCAAGATCGTCATGCCGTCGGCCTTCTCGCCGATGCAATAGGCGAGCGCCGATGGCGATCGAGGTCGATCTCTACAGCGACACGGTGACCAAGCCCACCGCCGAGATGCGCCGCTTCATGTGCGAGGCGGAGGTGGGCGACGAGCAGAAGCACGAGGATCCGACGGTCAATCTCCTGCAGGACATGGTCGCCGAGCTCCTGGGCAAGGACGCGGCGCTCTTTCTGCCCTCGGGCACCATGTGCAACGAGATCGCCATGCGCGTGCACTGCCGTCACGGCGAGGAGATGCTTGCGCATCGCACCGCGCATCCCATCCACTTCGAGACGGGCGGGCCGGCCGCGCTGGCCGGCATCAACGTGCAGGGGCTCGACGGCCCGCGGGGTCAGTTCGACTTCGCGGCCGTCGAGGCGGCCATACGTCCGGACAACCGCCATATGCCGCGCAGCCGCCTCCTCTGGGTGGAGCAGACATCCAACCTGGGCGGCGGCTCCGTGTGGCCGCTCGAGAAGATCCGCGCGGTGGTCGACGTCGCGCGGCGCCGCGGGCTCAGCACGCACATGGACGGCGCGCGCCTGATGAACGCGGTGGTGGCGAGCGGCATCTCCGCCCAGCAGTGGGCGGCGCCCTTCGACTCGGCCTGGATCGATTTCACCAAGGGCCTGGGAGCGCCGGTGGGTGCGGCCATCGCGGGCTCGCGGGAGTTCATCACGGAGGCGTGGCGCTGCAAGCAGCAGATGGGCGGGGCCATGCGCCAGGCAGGGATCATTGCCGCAGGTGGAGTGTACGCGCTCCGCCATCACGTCAAGCGGCTCGCCGACGACCATTCCAACTCGAAGCGACTGGCCGAAGGGCTGGCCACCCTGCCCGGCATCTCGCTGGATCCGACCACCATCGAGACGAATATCGTCTTCTTCGACCTGACGGGCTCGATCGGCGCCCCCGCCGCCGTGGAGCGCCTCCTCTCGCGAGGCATCCGCGTGGGCGCCATGGGTCAGCGGACCATCCGCGCGGTCACCCATCTCGACGTAAGCGCAGAGGGTATAGACCGGGCCCTGGAGGCGGCGACCGAAGTCTTCACCCGATGAACGGTCCAATGGATCCCTCTCCCCCACCTCGGGGGGACGGCCGCATTTCGAGCCGAGACGAGAGCGGCGAGGCGAGGGCTGAGTCGGGTGAGGGGGGAGTGGATCGCGTCCTCTTCGACCACATCGCCATCGCGTTGCCGAGAATTGCCGATGCCGCACCGTTTCTCTCCGGCGAGCTGGGCGGCGTACCGGATGCGGGCCAGCCCTCGGGCGTCTTCACCTGGGGCACCTATCGCTTCGAGGGCGGCGGATCGATCGAGATCATGGAGCCCGCGGGGCCGTCGGGCTTTCTCCACCGCTTTCTCTCCGAGCGAGGCGCAGGCATCACCTGACTTTCAAGGTGCCGAGCGTCGCAGAGGCCTGCGTCCGCGCGGAGTCTGCCGGCTACGGGATCGTCGGCCGCGACGACTCCGATCCGGAGTGGAAGGAGGCTTTTCTCCACCCCAACCAGGCCCTCGGCATCGTGGTCCAGTTCGCCGAGCCGGGCCCGCCGCATGCCGGCTCGCGCCCCATGGTTCTCCCGCCTGGTGTCCCCGACGCGCCGTCGTCCGTGACGATCCTGGGATTGAGGATGCGCTGTCAGTCCGTCGAGCGGGCCACGACCCAGTGGAAGACCATGCTTCAGGGCACCGCCGTCGAGGGTTTGCGCGGCGAGCTCGTCTTCTCGTGGCCCGGCTCGCCCATGCGGCTTGCCGTCGAGATCGACCCCGTTCAGAATGAGGGCCCGATCGCGATAGAGCTTGCGAGCCGCCGGCCGCTCTCGCTACCTGTAGGGCCGCATCCCGTGCTGGGCACCGTCTTCAGGGAAGCGGAGATGTCCAGCTACGCCTCGTAGACGTGCTTGAGCTCGCCTTCCGCCCAGCGAACGGCGTCCTCGGGCGTCAGCCCCTGCACCGCCTTGGCGTACATGTCGGTGATGATGTACTTGGTGTAGACGAGAGTGGCCTTGGCCGAGGGCGGCCCCGCGTAGCCGAGGGCGCGCGCGCCCTGTGCGGCCGTCTTGAAGGGCCGCATCGCCTCGTCCACCTCGGTCCACATCTTGTGTCCTTCCCAGACGGGATTGGCGCCCGTCGCGTACCCACCCTCGAGCTCGAACCACTTGCCGAACTGCTCCTTGGAATGGACCCACTTGAGGAGCTCCTTGGCCGCCTCCACGTTCTTCGAGCGCTTCATGATCGTGCTCGCGTACGTCACGTGGTAGGTCGGGGTGGGGCCGTGGGGGCCGTCGGGATAGCGGAAGTGGCCGATGTCGGGCCAGAGGGGCTGGCCCTTCTCGTCCTTGATGTCGGTCCGGCGCCGAGCCAGCACGTAGATGCTGCCGCCGTTGAGGGTGGCGGCGATCTCGCCCGCATGAAACGCGCGGTTGTTGGTCGTGTCGTCCCACGCGAGCCCGCCTTCGTCGCACGCCTCCTTCCAGAAGGCCGTCGTCCACTTGACCGCCTCGATGGTGTTCTTCGAGTTCAGCACCACCTTCTTGCCCGTGTTGTCGGTCTCCGCGCCGCCGAACGTCCACGTCAGCGGATACGACCAGCCGGGCGCGTCGTTGACGGTGTGACCGAGCGTCTGGCCGAAGGGCTTGCCCTTCTTCTTGAGGGCGGCGCCGAGCTTCCGGTACTCGTCCAGGGTCCTCGGCTGAGCGGTCGCTCCCGCTTCGGCAAACCAGGACTTGCGGTAGTTGATGAGGGCGGGAGTGATGCAGTGGGGCAGGCCCAGCCACCGGCTTCCATCGCGGGTGGCGGCCTCGGATTGCGGGTAGAACTTGCCCTGATCGCGCTGCTTCCACTCGCACAGGTCCGTCATGTCGACGAGGCCACTCGCATAGAGGTGCGGCCAGTTGTGGAGCATCTGGACGATGTCGGGGCCCGAGCCCGACTGCATGGCCGCAGTGATCCGCGTCTGGAGGTCGTTCTCGTTGATGGTCTCGAGCACGACCTCCATCTTCATCTGGCGGCCGTAGTCGGCGAGCTGCCGCTTGAGCTCGGCCTCGCCCTGGGGGATGAAGTCCACGCGGAGGAGGAGGTGGAGGCGTATGGTCTGCGCGAGCGCGGGAGCACGGCGCGAGGCGAGGATCCCCGCAAGCCCCGCGCTCCCTCGAGCGAGAAATCGCCTGCGGTCAATCATTTTGTCCTCCAATCGGGGTGAGCTCTCCGCCGTCAGGTGCCCTGGGGCCGTCCCGCGATCCCCGCCTCCGCGGCGAAGCGAAGCAGCGCGAGCGCGATGGCCACGAGCACGGGTCCCACCACGATCCCCACCGCGCCGAAGGCGCCGATCCCGCCCATGAGTCCGAGGAAGACCGGCAGCGTCGACATCTCCGCCTGCCCCGACACGAAGGCCGGCCGGATGAAGCTGTCGGACATGCCCACGACCACGAGGCCGCCCCAGAGCAGCATGAACACCGCCGCGCCCATCCGGCCCTGGGCGAAGAGGACGATGGCCGCGGGCACCCACACGGCCGCCGTGCCCGGCACGGGCAGGAGCGCGGCCACCGCGCCGAGCACGCCGAAGACCACGACCGAGGGCAGGCCCACGAGCAGAAAAGCGATGCCGACGAGCGCGCCCTGGACGGCGGCCGTGACCATGGAGCCCAGGGCGACCCCGCGCGTGACGGCGGCGACGTGCTCGACGAGGCTCTCCTTGCGGCGCGAGTCGAGGGGAACCAGGCGCAGGGTGGCGGCGACCATCTCATTCCAGTCGCGCAGGAAGAAAAAGATCAGGAAGAGCGTCATGAGCATGTTGAAGAGAGTGCCGAGGGCGCTGGCGAAGAGGCTGCCGCTCGTGGTCACGAAGAGACCGAGGAGGCTCTTGATGGCGTCGATGGCGGCGGCCTGGAGCTGCGTGGTGTCCACGGGAAGGAACTCGTTGAGCCACCCGAGGACACGGTGGACGATGGGCAGGTTCAAGAGATCGCTCGTCTGCGAGACCTTGTACCGCTCGGCCAGGGCCTGCAGGCGCCCGATCAGCTCGGCGGCCTGCCGTCCGAAGACGACCGCGAGCATGCCGATGGGGGCGAGGACGAAAAGGAAACCCGCCACGGTCAGGACGATGGCCGCCACGCCGCGGCGGCCCCCGAGCTTGCGCGTGAGACGATCGTTGACGGGCTTGAGGAGAAAGGCCAGGAGCACCGCCCACACGATGGACTCGACGAAGGGACGCAGCACCTCGAAGAGCCCGAGGGCCAGGAGCGCGGCGGCGGCCACCCAGAAGACCCGCAGATAGAACTGGCGGTCGCTGTCCGTCATGGGTCTGCGCCGGACACTACGGGCTTTCCCGTAGCGGGTCAAGACGGCGGGGCTGAAGGTCCCGGCGCTGCGGTATCATAGCGCCCATGACTCCCGCCCTGCTCGCCCTCGACGGCATCCGTGTCATCGATCTCTCGCGCGTCATCGCCGGCCCCTGGTGCGGCGCCCTCCTCTCCGATCTGGGAGCGGACGTCGTCAAGGTGGAGGACACGGGCAGCGGCGACGAGTCCCGCACCTGGCCCCCGCACAAGGACGGCGAGGCCGCGGCCTATCTCCTCTTCAACCGCAACAAGCGCGGCATGGCCCTCGACCTCAAGGCGCCCGAGGGCGTGGAGGTGGTCACGGCGCTCGTTCGCGACGCCGACGTTCTCATCGAGAACTTCCGCACGGGGACCATGGAAAGCTTCGGCCTCGGCTACGAGGCCCTCGCGAAGATCAATCCGCGCCTCATCTACTGCTCCGTCTCTGCCTTCGGTCGCACCGGCCCCCGCAAGGACAGCCCGGGGTACGAGGCGCTCATGCAGGCCTTCAGCGGCATCATGTCCATCACGGGCGAGCCGGACGGGCAGCCGGTGCGGGCCGGCGTCTCCTTCCTGGATCTCTCCACGGGCATCCTCTGCGCCCTCGGCGTCTGCAGCGCCCTCATCCAGCGCACCAGGACCGGGCTCGGACAGCGCGTGGACGGCTCCCTCCTCGAGACGGCGGTGAGCCTGCTCGCCTTTCACGCCGAGGGCTACCTGCTCACGGGCGCCGTGCCGAAAGCGCTGGGCTCCGGGCACCCGTCGCTGTCGCCCTACCGGAACTTCAAGTGCCGTGACGGCCAGTGGATCTTCGTGGCCGCCGCCAACGATCGCTTCTGGGGCAAGCTCGTCCGCGCCCTCGGCCTCGACGAGCTGGCCGCCGATCCGAAGTTCGCCGTCAATCAGCAGCGGGTGAAGAACCGGGTGGAGCTGGAGACGTTGCTCGAGCAGGTGATCGGCGACCGTGACCGCGAGGAGCTCCTCAAGATCCTCGCGGAGGCGGACGTGCCGGCGACCCCCGTCAACACCGTGGACCAGGTGATGAACGATCCCCAGACGGTCGAGCGCGGCATCGTCCAGCGCGTGATCCATCCGCGCCTCGGCGAGATTCCCGTGGTGGGGACGCCGCTGAAGTTCTCGCGCATGGCCCCCGGGGTCAGGCGCGCGGCGCCCCTGCGCGGCCAGCACACCGACGAGATCCTGGCCGCCTGCGGCTTCACGCCGGCGAGGATCCAGGAGCTCCGCGACAAGAAGGTCGTCCTCTAGAGGAGACGAGACCATGTTCGGCTTGCACAAAGTCTCGATGATCACGAAGGAAGAGGCGCTCCGCGGCCGGGCTACGGCCATGCCCGTTCCCGAGAAGCACTTCGTCTCGGGGGCGCGCCTCAGTCCTCCCTTCCCCGCGGGCATGGAGCTCGCGACGTTCGGCATGGGCTGCTTCTGGGGCGAGGAGCGAAAGTTCTGGGAGCTCGCGGGCGTCTATTCGACGTCCGTGGGGTATGCGGGCGGCTTCACGCCCAATCCCACCTACGAAGAAGTCTGCAGCGGGATGACGGGCCACACCGAAGCGGTGCGCGTCGTGTTCGATCCCGCCAAGATCTCCTACGAAGAGCTGCTGCGCGTCTTCTGGGAGAACCATGATCCAACCCAGGGCATGCGCCAGGGCAACGACGTGGGCACCCAGTACCGCTCGGCGATCTATACCTATGGCGACGCGCAGCAGAAGGCGGCCCTCGCCTCACGCGACCCCTACCAGCGCGTGCTCAGCAAGGCGGGCTACAAGACCATCACCACGGAGATCTGCCCCGCGACCGAGTTCTACTACGCGGAGGACTACCACCAGCAATACCTCGCCAAGAACCCGTGGGGTTATTGCGGAGGCGGCGGCACCGGCGTCCGTTGCCCGACGGGCCTGATGGCCAGCGGATAGCAGCGGCTAGGCCTCTGTCCCAGTAGTCTCCATACCCTCACGAGCAGGAATAGTCCGTTTCGAGCGCCGGCTTCGCCGGCGCAATCTGTTTCCGGGGGGAGGCGTCGGAAGGGGGGCGGAGCCCCCCTCCGAGCTATCTAGGCCTGGCGCGGCTCGTTCCTGAGGGCGAGGGCGAGCATGACCCAGGACCATCCAACGAAGATCAGGTCTATGCCCACGAACATCCCGATGATCCAGAGCGCGGCGCCCGGCATCTGCCTCCAGATCAGCACACCGAGCACAAAGGTGATGAGACCGTTCAGCAGCACCCACCCCCAGTGCGGGTAGCGCATGAGCAAGGCCGTGACGATGCGGAAGAGACCCGCGATCATGAAGAACATCGCCATGAGGAGGGTAAGGGCGAGAGCGCCCACCGCCGGATGCAGCACGAGGATGAAGCCCGCCACCACGCCCAGCACGCCGTTGACCACGTGGAGGATGAGGCCGCCCCACTTCGGCTGGCTGAAGGCATAGCCGACCTCGATGGCTCCCGCGACGAGGAGCAGCCAGCCGAAGAAGATCACCGAGGCGATCGTGGCGAAGACGGCGGCGCCCAGGGCCAGCGTGCCGACCAGGATGAGGACGATGCCGAGCCCGAGGAGCCAGCCCCGAGCCTTCCTGACCCCTTCCATGCCTGACACCGCGACGCTCGTGGCCATGAGCAGGTCTCCTTTCAATGAGAAGCCGGGCACGCGCCCGGCCAGAGACTGAGCGCCCCAGGACACCATGTCAAGCACGGCCTTGACGCAAGGGCCTGGCCCTTGCGTCGGCGATGGCGTGAGGCTATCGTCCGCTCCGTGGGGACTGGGGTGAAGCTCGCGGTCAACGGCATCCTCATGCGGGGCCTCGAGCTCAACGCCAACATGCTCGAGGCGAAAGCAACCTTCCTTCGCGATGCCACGACGGCCCCCGTCTACCGCCTGTGGTCCGTCAATGACCGCCATCCCGCCATGATCCGTGTCGTCTCGGGAGGCGCCTCGATCGCCCTCGAAGTCTGGGCGGTTCCTCCGGAGGGCCTCGCGCAGATCCTGACGCGGGAGCCGCCGGGCCTCTGCATCGGCAAGGTCACGCTCTCCGGCGGCGAGGAAGTCCTGGGAGTGCTCGGCGAGCCGGCGCTCTGCGAGGGACAGCGCGAGATCACGCAGTACGGCGGCTGGCGCGCCTACGTGGCCACGCGCCAGTCGCCCTAGCCGCGATCAGGGCCGCTCTCAGGCGGGGTACGGATTGCCCGTGCGCTTCAAAGCCCGCAGCCCGCTGTCGACCACGAGCGGCGCGGTGTTCCTGGTCAGGGCCTCGCTCCCGTACCCGTAGTAGTGCGAGAAGCCGCCCTCGTCGAGGCGCGCGAGCAGCTGTGACCCATCCGCGCGGATGAGAAGGAGTACCCGTTGCGTGTCACAGTTGCTTGGCATGCAGCCGGTGACGGCGATGTAGTCCACACCCCCTATCCGGACCATCCGGATGGGCCCGCCCTTCTGGAAATAGGCGGCGGCGCCGAGCGCGAGCTGGCCATTGCTCTGCGAGGCGGGCATCCAGTCAGGTCCGAAGAGCGCGCGAATCTTGTCTCCGACTTCCGGGTTCTGCAGCACCTGATCGACCGTCTGGCCATAGGCGAGCGCGCGCGCGTCGGCGGGAAGCACCTCGGCGGCGGGCGGCATCGGTGAGCCCGGCGGCGGAGCCACCGTGCAGCCAACGGTGAAGAGCACAGCCAGGGAGCACAGCCATCCAGCGCGAAGCACGTGGCGCATGGTTTTCCTCCTCGGCGCGGACGACGCGCCTTCCCACGAGGAACGCAACCCATGTGCCAGCGCGTTCACGTAAATGGGCAATCGCGGAATATCCTGAATACCCGCAGTTACGCGGCGACCCGAACATGGGCAAGCCGCTCGGTCACGGAAAGATTTTCCGTCACCGGCAAGACCTACCCGGTGGCGCAGCCTAGGCGATTCGCGGAATCATGTTGGCCACCGGCTCGCCTCGCGCCACGCGGCCAATGTTCTCCGCGACGAGCATGGCGCGACCCTCCATGGTCCCTTCCGTCCAGCCCGACACATGCGGCGTCACGAGCACGTTCGGCAGCTCATGAAACGGGTGACGGGACGGGAAGGTCGGCGCGCCATCTGTCGGATAGCGATACCACACGTCGAGCGCGGCCCCTGCGATGGCCCCCCGGCGGAGCCCATCGTAGAGCGCGTCTTCGTCCACGATCAGCGCCCGCGCCACGTTGATTAGCACGGCCGTCGGCTTCATGAGGCCGAGCGCCCGCGCGCCGAGAAGACCGCGGGTCGCCTCGGTCAGCGGCAGCGTGATGGCGAGGTAGTCCGCGCGCCTCAGGATCTCGTCCAGCGCCTCCGGCCCCCCAAGAAAAGCGAGGCCATGCGCATCCTCTTGCGTCTTCCTCTGGCGCATGGCCCATATCGTCATGTCGAAGGCGCGCGCCCGCCGGGCGAGCTCCTGGCCGATACGGCCATAGCCCAGGATTCCGAGCGTCTTGCCGGCCAGCTCGGGCCATGTCGGCGGCGGCTCGGCTCCTGGCACCCACGGGCTCTCCCAGCGCCCCCGCCGGAGGGCCGCGTCGAGCCGGCAGAGGTGTCGGCTCAGGGAGAGCATGGCGCCCATCACGTACTCGGCGATGCCGACCTCGTGGTTGTAGGCGTTGGCCAGCATGGTGTCATCGGGGAGCGCGGAGCGATCGATCCTGTCCAGCCCCGCCCCGGGCACCTGCACGAGCTTGAGTCGCGCCGCCGCCGCGCCCATCTCGCGCGTGAAGGCGAGCGTGACGAGGACGTCGACCTCCGGGAGCCGGCAGACAACGCCGGCCTCGTCGGCGAGGATCATCTCGCACTCGACGTTCAGGTGGCGTCGCACCCGATCTGCGAGCCGGACCGAGAAGGGCCCGGCAAAGCCAATCTTCATGTCAGGACCATCTGGGTCTGAATCGTCAGCGAGAGGAGGCGCCCGGCGTCATTCGTGATGCGCGTCTGCCACACCATGGTCCGCTTGCCGCGATGAAGTGGCGTCGCCTCGGCACGCACCGTTCCGGAGCGCCCCGCGGCGAAGAAATTCGTCTTGGACTCGAGGGTGGTGGTGCTGGCGCCCTCCGGCAGGTTGAGGACGGTGGCTGCCGCGCCGACCGTGTCGGCGAACGCCATGAGGGTGCCGCCATGGAGGCTGCCGCCCACAGTGGTCAGATCCTCGCGGTAGGCGAGCACGGCGACCACCCGGTCCGGGGTCGCCTCGATAAAGCGAATTCCCAGGAGCTCAACCAGAGTTCCCTTGAAGAGCTTGGAGACAGCGGCCGCATCCAGGGGCATCGGAGCACCTCCCGTGAGGCTGGTATAGGCCTGATGATGAAACTCTCCGGGCGGGCATTCAATTACCTCCGAGGTCAAGGGCAAAGTCCTAAGTATTTGATATTTAGAACGGGCACTTCGGCACAGAGAGGCATAGAGCGGCAGTGAAATGCAACCCAGGCGCAACCGGTAACCAAGATCCACGGCGCCGCCCAAGACATCGGGCGCCGCCGTCTGAACAACGACCTGCCGACCTAGCGGCTACTACCGCCAGTGATGCCGATGAGGCGCGTAATATCCAGGCCCCGGATAGGCGTTGTAGTACGCGCCCCCGTAGTAGCCGGGACCGATCCAGACGAACGGCGCTGGAGCAACGACTGCGACGGCTGGCGGCTCGGCGGCCACCACACAGCCTCCGACTGCGAAGGCGATGGACGCCAACAGCAAGCACAACAAACCGAATCGGTGTCTCATGGGTGATACCCCCTTCCCATGAGTTGAGGGGCAAGTTTCGCGCCACTCGAGCGGTTCCTGCTTTTCCGGGTACTTCTGAATTGGCGTTCATTCCTGACCGTGAAATCTTTACTGTCCCCGCTTCCCGCCGGTTGCGCTCACGCCCTCGCCGTTCCCGGCCGCATCCTGGACGGCCGTCTGCCCGCGCCTATTGCTCATCCCTCGTTCCGCGCGCCTCTGCCCTCTCCAAGGCTGAAACACGGGCGCCCGCGTTGCCAACGCCCAGGCCGACGCGGCAATGGCGAGCAGGCACCACAAGGTCACGATGGCCTGGAAAGGGAGAGCGGCTTATTTGCTAGATGGTTTGGTTACGGCATCTGACGGAAGAGGAAGCTGATCATTCGGATACTTAGTGTTCCACTCTTCAATATCAATTCGTCGCTGCTCCTCTAACATGAACAGGAGGTAACTGAGTCGCGCAACGTCATCCGACTCAGAGTCGAAGGCAATGGAAAGATTCTCGGCGGTACCCACGCATCTAAACTTTGTGCGAATCAGTGCACCAAAGCCGTTCTGCGCATCCACGTAGCTCATCACGTATCCTCGGCCACTCGGCAATACTTTGAGGGTCACCGCCTTCTCGTTCTGCTCTGGAAACCTTGCGGTCGCGGGAGCCTTGAGTTGACTGTGTGCCTTGTCCCTGCAGGCTGCATAGAGTGCTATCCCCCTCGAAGATTGCTCCGAGCGAGGGATCACCTCAGTCACCAGCAGTGATAACGCGAGGATTCCAAGGACGCCGCTTCCAATCACTGCCAGCGTCCATGGTCGATGTAGCCACGCAGCTGCCCGTCGAACCAGCGGGAGAATATTGTGAGTCTGGATGCGAGGCTCTAGTGCCGAAAAGTAAAGACGCAGGCACTACTTCCGAGGTAATGTCCCTGCTCTGGCGAGCGGTGTAGACTCCCGACATGACGCGAGCGCGGGCGGCAGGCGCGAAGCGCAAGACGGCCTCGGAGAGCGCGCTGGGGCCCTTGCTCCGCCTGTGGCGCGAGCGCCGTCGGATGAGCCAGCTCACCCTGGCCGTGGAGGCCGAGGTCTCCTCGCGCCACCTCAGCTTCATCGAGACGGGGCGCGCGAAACCGAGCCGGGAGATGGTCCTCCTCCTCGCCCGCGTGCTCGACGTGCCGCCGCGCGGCCGCAACGAGCTGCTCCTGGCCGCCGGCTATGCGCCCGTGTATCTCGAGCGAGGGCTCGAATCGCCCGAGATGACCCAGGTGCGCCGCGCCCTCGATTTCATGCTCCGCCAGCAGGAGCCTTTCCCCGCCCTCGTGATCGATGGTCACTGGAATGTCCTGATGAGCAACGAAGGCATGCAGAGGGTCATGGGCCTGTTCCTCGACCCCGCCAAGGCGGCGACCCTCGGCCCCGCGAATGCCATGCGGCTCTTCTATCATCCGATGGGAGTCCGCCCGTACATCGTGAACTGGGAGGCAACGGCGGCCGCGCTCATCCAGTGGCTCCATCGTGACCTGCTGCGGGGGGATTCCGAGATCGGCCGGCTCCTCGACGAGCTGCTCTCCTACCCGGACGTGCCGCACCACTGGCGCAAGCTGGACCTCGACGCCTCCACCGCGCCCTTCCTCGCCGTGGAGCTGGCCCGGGACGATATCCACCTGAAGTTCTTCTCGACGCTGACGAGCCTCGGCGTCCCCTATGACATCACGCTGCACGAGCTGCGGGTGGAGGCCTTCTTCCCGGCCGACGAGGGGAGCGAGGCGCTGATGCGTCGTCTCGCCCGAGAGGCGGGAGCGAGCGCGTCTACGCGCTGAGCCTAGGGACCGGAGCCGTTCGCGCGAATGGGCACGTCGTGCATGACCATGCTCGTGGCAGGATCCGAGTACACGCCGAAGGCGTCGGCCAGGGTGCCCCGCACCCCGCCCGTGCTCTCGATGGCGTAGAGGATGGCCATGTCGTCGGGATCCGAGATGCCCTCGAAGCGATAGTACTCACGGATCACCAGGTCTTTCGGCCGCATGGTCTCTCCGCCGCCGGCGGCGCGAAGCCCGCCGTCGAAGACCTGGAAGCGCGCGGTGAATCCGCGGCGCGCGAGCTCGTCCAGGGCGCCTGCCAGCGTCGTGTAGGCCTCCGCATTGATGTGTGGCGGCATGGATATGGGCTCCCCAGCTTCTAGATCGGGCACACGAGGTGCCCGAGCCGCTCCGTCAGCTTCGCGTTCTCACCATAGTCGACGGGGACATCGACGATGGATGGGCCGGGCTCCGCGAGCGCCTGGGCCAGGGCCGGGCCGAGCTCGCGCGGGGACTCCACCGGATAGCCTTTCGCGCCAAACGCTTCCGCCAGCGCGACGAAGTCGGGATTGCCGAAGGTCACCCCCGTCTCCCGCCCCAGATGCGTCTGCTGCTTCCACTGGATCAGGTTGTATCCGCCGTCGCGGAAGATCACGTTCACGACCGCGAGCCCCAGACGGCGCGCCGTCTCGAGCTCCTGGCAATTCATGAGGAAGCCGCCGTCGCCGCTCACCGCCACCACCTTCCGCTCCGGATGCACGAGCTTGGCCGCGATGGCGGCGGGCAGGGCAAATCCCATGGCGGCCAGGCCATTGGAGATCAGCACGGTGTTGGGCTCATAGGCCGGGAAGGTCCGGGCGATCCAGAGCTTGTGGGTGCCGACGTCCGAGATGAGGATGTCCTCGCGCCCCATGCGGGTACGGAGCTCTCGCAGGATGTGCTGCGGCTTGAGGGGAAACGTCTGGTCCTCCGCTCCCTCCTCGAGGTCCTTGAGAATGAGCCGGCGGAGCTCGAGGTAGGGCGACGGGTCCTTCTCGCCCTTCACCATGTCGTTCAGTAGCTCGAGGGCCTCCCGCACGTCGGCCACCACCTCGACCACGGGCTGGTAGAAGCTGTCCACCTCGGCCGGCGTGAAGTCGATGTGAATGATGGGCTTCTTCCGATCGGGGTTCCAGAACTTCGGGGCGTACTCGACGGGGTCGTAGCCGACGGCGATGATGAGGTCCGCCTTGTCGAATCCGTACGAGACGTAGTCGCGGGCCTGGAGTCCGGCCGACAGCAGGCAGAGATCATCGTCGGAGGGCATCGAGCCCTTGGCCATGAAGGTGTGCACCACGGGAATGCCGTGAGTCCGCGCGAGCTCGCGAAGTTCCCTGGAGGCGCCTCCCCTGATGACTCCGTTCCCGGCGAAGATGAGCGGATGCGATGCTTCTTCGACGAGGCGGGCGGCGGCCTGGAGGGCCGGGCGGTCCGGTGACGGACGCCTCGCCCGCACCGTGGACAGCGGAGTCCCCTCGACCGCCTCTCCCGCCACGTCCTCGGGCACCTCGATGTGGCAGGCGCCGGGCTTCTCGGACTCCGCGAGCTTGAAGGCCTTGCGGATCACCTCGGGAATCACGGTCGCCGTCTCCAGGCGCGTGTTCCACTTCGTCAGTGGCCGCAAGTGCTCGATGATGTCGACGTGCTGGTGGGACTCCTTGTGGATGCGGTCCCGGGCGGCCTGGCCCGTGATGGCCACGAGGGGGGCGCGGTCGAGGTTGGCGTCGGCTACGCCCGTGGCGAGGTTGGTCGCGCCCGGCCCGAGCGTCGAGAGGCAGACCCCCGCCGTACCCGTCAGCCGACCGTAGGCGTCGGCCATGAAGGCCGCGCCCTGCTCGTGCCGCGTGGGAATGAAGGTGACCCGAGAGTCGGCGAGCGAGTCCAGGATGTCCAGGATCTCCTCGCCGGGCAGTCCAAAGACGTAGCGCACGCCTTCGTTCTCGATGCACTGCACGATGAGGTCGGAGGCCTTCATGACCGGCCGGCTAGGCGATCCACACCGATTTGATGTTGACGAACTCGCGGATGCCATATTCCGACAGCTCGCGGCCATAGCCCGAGCGCTTGATCCCCCCGAAGGGCAGGCGCGGATCCGACTTCACGAGGCTGTTCACGAACACCGAGCCCGCCTCGATCTGGGCGGCCACGCGCTCGGCGCCGGCGCGATCCCGAGTCCACACCGAGGCCCCGAGCCCGTACGGCGAGTCGTTGGCGAGGCGCACGGCATCGACCTCGTCCTTGGCGCGGATCACCGCCGCCACCGGCCCGAACGTCTCCTCGTCGAAGGCAGGCATGCCCTTGTCCACGGCGGCGAGCAGGGTGGGCGGATAGAACGCCCCCTTGCCGGCCGGGATCTCGCCCCCGAGCAGGCGCTTGGCCCCGCGCTTGACCGACTCCTCGACCTGCTTGTGGAGGGAATCCCTGAGATCGGCGCGGGCCTGCGGACCGACCTGCGTCTCGCGCGACAGGGGATCGCCCATGCGACGGCCCTGGAGCTCGCCGCGGAATCTCTCGATGAACTGGTCCGCGAGCGCTTCGACGACGATGAAGCGCTTAGCCGCGATGCAGCTCTGGCCGCTATTGATCAGCCGCGCGTCTGCCGCCGCCCGGGCCGCGGCCGCCACATCGCCATCCGCGAGCACGATGAAGGGGTCGCTGCCCCCGAGCTCGAGCACGGTCTTCTTCAGGTGCCGGCCCGCGTGCTCGGCCACGGTGCTCCCCGCGCGCTCGCTGCCCGTCAGCGTGGCCGCGACGACGCGGGGATCCGCGATGAGCCCCGCCACCATCGGCGACGGGATGAGCACGCTCGAAAAAATCCCGGGCGGGAAGCCCGCGTCGCGAAAGACCTGCTCGATGGCCAGAGAGCAGCCGGGCACGTTCGACGCGTGCTTGAGAATGCCGACATTGCCGGCCATGAGAGCGGGGGCGGCGAATCGGAAAACCTGCCAGAAAGGAAAGTTCCACGGCATCACGGCGAGGATGGCCCCCAGGGGATCGAACCGCACATAGCTGGTGGATGCTTCCGTCGCCCGCGGCTGCTTGGCCAGAAAGGATTCCGCGTGCTCCGCGTAGTAGTCGCACACGGAGGCGCACTTCTCCACCTCGGCCTCCGCCTGCACGATGGGCTTGCCCATCTCGAGCGTCATGGTGCGCGCATACTGCGTCTGGCGCATCCGGAGGAGCTCCGCCGCCTTACGCATCCGGTGGGCACGGTCGGCAATGGGCACGGTGCGCCACTCGAGGAACACGGCGTGGGCGCGCGCCAGGATCTGTTCCAGCTCGCGCGGGGTGGTTTCCTCGTAGATCTCGAGGGCTTCTCCGGTCGCGGGGTTGACGGTCTGAATGCTCATGGGTTTCTCCTTCCTGAGTCTCACGAGACGGCGCGTGCGCGTCTCCTCATCTTTGATGCTCCCTCCTTGCCATCAGTTCCGCAATCGGTCGTAACGGGACCCGTCTTCTCGACTCGGAAGTCTTGACCCGGTAGACCACGGTGCGGCCGCGCCGAGCTGGTCCAGCGCCCACGAACCTCCGGATTCGATGAGCTTCTGGCCTCGCTGGCATGCCGGTTGCCCATCGAAGAGATCGTGAAGGGCGAACATGGATCGAGTGCCATAGGGTGAGCCTGGCGACGACACGAGGAGGCGAGAATCATGGCCGAGCAGACGAAGATACGGATCAGGCCCTCAGAGAAGCAAGAGGCGCCCGAGGAGGTAATCGAGAATCGGCTGGCGGGCAAAGGCGAAAACATCAAGAAGAAGCTGGACAGTGTCCTGGACGAGATCGACGAGGTGCTGGAGGAAAACGCCGAGGAGTTCGTCGCGGGCTATATCCAGCACGGTGGTCAGTAATCGGCGGGAACGCGACGGCCGCTCCGCTCACGCGGTGAGAGCAGGTCGTCCCGCGCTCGGCGTACCCGAGCACATCGGAGCCGCGTGCTCTGTCGTACGGCGGGCGGCCCGATCCGTCGGCGCTCTCACGTCCACGCTTTTCGCCCCCGCCACTTGAGACTGGGCCACCTCTTCCATAAAACCTTGCGGGCCTTCTGACGTCGCGCGCGCTGGCGCTTGATCAGACGGTCTCTGAGCCATGCCGCGGGGCGGCACCGGGTGCCCCGGAGACAGGCGCGGATGCGCGATTCGGCCACCACGGCATCCTGGTGCTCGCCGAGAACGTCTTGAACCTTCTTGGCCTTGTCGACGAAGCGCGACGCCGGGCGTCCGACCTCCTCCTCCGCCAGCTCGGCGGCGTACCGGGCGCGCTTCACCTTGATCCGCACAGCGTGGAGCTCCTCGTCGCTCGGCTCCGCGGGCAAGGCCTTCACCGCCTTGCGAAGGTTCTTGAATTGCCGTGCGGCGATCTGGGGAAGGGAGAGATCCGCGGTCACCACGCGCGGCTGGCGCACGGCTTCATCGAGACGGCTCAGGAGCTCCCGATAGCGCGGGCTGTCCAGGGCACTGAGCGCCTTTGCCCTCGCGCGGGAGTGCTCGAGGTCAAGGCAATGGGAGAGCTGGAGAGTCGCTGATGGTCCCGCCGAGTCTTTGAGGGCGGCCAGCTCATCATGCAAGTGCTCACGGAGGACGTCGAGGTCGCGAACGGCGCCCAAAGTGGTGCCGAGCCAGTCGAGCTCGCTCCGAAGTGCTTCCACCCACGCGCGGTCGAAGCCCGACCGGACGACGCGCAAGATGGCCCGGAGCCGGCGCACGGCCGTGCGCATATCGTGAACGTCCTCGGGATCGGTCCCGCGCCGGGCGCCTGCTTCGTGGCCGCGAATCGCGTCGATCTGCTCCCGCAGGATGGCCAGGACGTGCGCGAGCGCCTCGGAGCCGACACGAGCCGGGGGGCGCCGCACCAACCTGACAGGGGCCATGCCCACGAGTATCTCAAGCCCTCGATGGACACGTCAGGCCGTCATCGTCTCGAGCCGTCCGAGACGGATACGGACCTCAAGATCCGGGTTCGAAGCAGCTCGCGATCACACCCTGGACGCACACGCACTCCAGGGGCGCTCCGTGAGGACCTCTGATCATGACCACGCGCCCCGCGCAGTCAGGCCCGGGGTGCTTTGGGGACGCCAGGACGAATGCCGTCCCCGCCAGGGCGAGGACGACAAGAATGGCGACGATCCATCCATACGGTTTCATGGGCAGCGCTCAACCGCACACCCAGTAACCGTTGAGCTGCGCGGCGCACGATGGACGAGTGTAGCCGTAGACCCCATAGGTATAGGGACCGGGATATCCGTAGGTATAACGAGTGGCGTCGCCGTCGCCCTCGTTGAAATATGGCCCCGGATACCCGTAGCCGAAGCCGGCGGGATATCCGTAGATGAAGGGACCTGCGTAGAAGAAGGGGCGCCAGAAGAACTGCGCCTGGACCTTCGATCGATTGTCGTGGAATCCGGCATGGAAGCCGCCCGCGTAGGCCAAGCCGGGCGCCAACGTGAAAGTCAGGAGAGCCAGAATGAGCACGAGCTTTTTCATGGCCACACCTCCTGCTCTTTGAGACGCCTTCGGCGCTGTAGAAGGTTCCCTGAGGAAGATTCCCCCGCTTCGTACCTATCGAGCCCGGTGGGGTCGACGGTGAGACCGGCGGTGAGAGGGCGAGCGGGCCCGGTGGCGGCGATGTATGCGGATACGTGAGAGACCGAGGGAGACGAGGGCCACGCCAGCCCCGCCGCCTAACAGCACAAGCGTCGCGCTGTCGAACCAGTCAGGATCGTCGTAGAGGCCCGGGCCAGCTGTGGCCGCGGCCAGCTGCGCTTTGTCTGATTCGTCCCTGTAGTCGAGTCTGATGTTCCAGAGGCCTTCGATCGTGATCGGATTGCCACTGTCGTCTGTGAGCTCGCCCGGAAAGACCTCGGAAACGGAATACAGAGCATCGATCGAGCCATCCCCGAGATCGCCAGCGACGGGACCGCTGTTGAACGGCGTCGATTCCGCATCGTTGGCGGCGCTTCGGGCTACCGTGACGATAGAAACACGATCGTCCAGGCTGTGAAGGATGGCTGTGGAGGAAAGAGAGGGGTCATCTCCCAGAGAGAGTGTCGTCACGATCACGGCGTCAAGGTACCCGGCCGCGGAAGGGGAAAGACCCCCTGCGACGATGAAGGCAAGGCCGAGGACAAGAAGGCCCGCGAGGAGACGCCACGACCGTCGAGAGGGGGCTCGAGCTGACCAGGGAATTGTCTTCTTCACCGTCATACCGAGCGAACGCAAGAACCCTCGCAAGCCTCGTGCCACGAGCCTTCTAGACTGGATCGGTCCAGAGCTGCTCGCTCTGTCTCCAGGCGTGTCAAAGCGATAGATTTACCGAGCGGTTACACTCAGGCGGCAGAGCCGGCGCGTCACGCGGAAAGAGAGCGCGCCAACCTCCAGTGGCCAACCGTGTAATACCGACACACCGAGGCAAATTTGGGATGAGCAGTCCTGGCGCGATTTTCATCACCCGAGCCGCCGAGGCAGGGTGACCCACAGGGTGGCGCCGGAGAGAAGAAAGAGGACGCCGAGGAGCGCGCGGGCGAAGCGAGCGCGGCGGCGGGGCGCCGCTATTGTGGCTTCACCGCGCGGTCCAGCTTCACGCCGGCGACGACGTCAGTCATGGTCTCGAGAGCTCGCAGGGCCGTCGCATCGATCTCGAGGGCGAGCAAGGGGATGGACTCGTACCGCCGCACCACGGACGCATGCGTCGAGGGCAGGCGCGCGAGAACGGCGTCTTGTGCCCGTCCGATGGCGTCGGCGCGCTGCGCCGGGTCACTGGTTTCCGCGACCTGAAGGGTGACGAGCACCCGGGCCCGCCCGACGCGGACGAGGGCGCGGATCTCGGGATCGACCATGGCATCGGCTCGCGGCATGCCCGCGCCCAGAGCGGTCACACCCACGATTTGTGTAACGAGAAGCGCAACGACCCCGGCGCGCACGTTACCCACTAGGAGGGCTTCTTCCCCCGGATCTCGGCGATCTTGCGGTCGCGATCGGTGGCCAGGCGCTCCCTGTCGCGACGCAGCTCTTCGTTGAGGCGGTCGAGCTCCTCGTGGGTGCGCACGCCGGGAAGCGCGGCCTGGTGGAGGATCTCGCGCTCGGCGACTTTCGCCGTGTAGAACTGGCGGGCGTCCGCGATGGCGGCCTTCTGCTCGTCGGTGAGGGGGCGATCCTCGACGCTGGCCTCCTTGTCTTTCTGCCGGAGGCGCTCCATGGCCAGCTCGTAGGCGCTCTTGGGCGCGTCGCCGCTCATGGTCGAGAGTCTAGCAGACACGCCCGCCCATTTGTCCTTGCCCATAGGCCTCCCAATGCTAGGCTCGAACCATCGCGGTCGCGGGGAGGATCGATCCGACCAAGGGGGCTCCTGACATGTCCAAACCGCCTGGCGCACCGGCTCATCGCCCGCTCCTCGCCCTCTGCGGCGTCCTGATCCTTGCCGCGGGCTTCGCGAGCAGCCTGCACGGCCAGCCCGCGTCCAAGCCACCCGCCCCCATCGTCGACGCGGCCACGGGCTCGCGGGCCATCCTGCACGTCGACGTGGTGGGAACGGGGGCGAATCGGCGGCTCGTCACCGCTGGGGTTTTTCCCGAGGGCCGCCAGCTCGGAGCCATCGTGGTCGGGCTCGGCGCCACGTGGTCCCCCGACGGGACCGGCTTCGCCTTCTTCGACACCCAGCTCGCGCTGAAGCTGCGGGATCGGGCGGGGCAGGAGACGGTGCTCTTCCAGGGCGACCAGAGCGAGCAGCTCTACCTCTGGCAGCCCGCGTGGTCGCCGGACGGCAAGCAGATCGCGGCCCTGACCTTCGTGCCCGGAGCCACCGGCCCGCTCAAGATGTCGATCGCCCTCATCGATGTGGCGGCCAGGAAAGTCCAGTCGCGCTTCGGGATCCCTCGAGGAGTGACGAGTATCCCGTCCTACTCGACTCCGCCCAACAAGCTCCGCTGGTCCGCGGATAGACGCAGGATCCTCCTCTCCTGGGAATCAGCCGCGGTGCTCGATACCAAGAGTGGGACCTTCGAGCTGTTACCGGGAGGGCCGATCGTCGCGGAGTGGGCGCCCGGCGGCGACGCCATCTACTACCTCGACGTCACCAATCGCGACAGGCCGCCCGGGCCGACCCTGGCGGGACTCTATCGAACGAAGCTGGGGTCGGGGACGCCGCCCACGAGACTGCTGGACCAGCAGCAGCTCAGCGCCATGGGCTTGGCAGTCACCACCAGGGTCGTCCTCGGCGCCATGACTCTCTCCCCCAGCGGCACGAAGCTCGCCGTGGGTCTCGGCTCCAGCACAGGAGGCTCGGGGAAGCTCCATGTCTACGCCATCGGCCCGTCGCCCGACAGCCTCGTCCCGGACAAGCCGCTCGCCACCTTCCAGACGGAAGAGCTGATCGCGGCGATCGAATGGGCGCCCGACGAGACGCAGGTGGCCGTGATCGCGGTGGCCAAGGACGGCGTGAAGATTCGCGCGGTGAATCTCGGCACGGGAGTGTGGCGAACGCTGGCAACCCTCGGCGCTCTGGATCTCAACGGACGCGAGGCCGAGGTCCTCGCTTTCAAGGCCTTGAGCTGGACGCAGTGAACGTCACGGGCTGATTCGCCACCCGGCCTACGCGGTGGTCACCGAGGGTCCTCCCCGCGGCTCGAGCCGCCCGAGCAGTTTCTGAAAGGTCTCGACGGTCAACGGCTTCACCAGGTGGTCGTCGAACCCGGCCTCGATTGCTTTCCGCTTGTCCTCGTCGCGACCGTACCCGGTCAGGGCCACGAGCACGACGCCCATGAGCCGGGAATCCTGACGGACTCTGCGGGCCAGCTCGTACCCGTCCATTCCCGGAAGCCCGATATCGACCAGCATGAGATCGGGCACGTTCACGCGCACCGCCTCCAGGGCCGCCATGCCGTCGTGAGCGACACGAACCCGGTGCCCGAGCAGCTCGAGCAGCATCATCAGCCCTTCGGCCACGTCGGCGTTGTCATCGACGACGAGCACGCGGACGGGCCCGCCGTGCCCTTCCCCCGCCGATCGGGCGGGGGCGGGATTCGCATCGGCGACGGGAACACAGGGGAAGGACACGCTGAACTCCGAGCCTCGACCCAGCCCTTCGCTGGCGACCTCCGCCCGCCCCCCGTGTAGCTCCACGAGCCGCTGCACGACGGTGAGCCCGATGCCGAGGCCGCCCTCGACTCGCGCGGGGCCTCGCTGGGCCTGGGCGAAAAGGTCGAACACGCGGGGCAGCATCTCCGGCGCGATGCCCACGCCATTGTCCCGCACCCGCAGCACCGCCTGCTCGCCCTCGCGCCGGACCATCACCTCGATCCGCCCGCCCGGCTCGGTGTACTTCGCGGCGTTCGTGATGAGGTTGACGACGATCTGCTCCAGCCGGCTGGGGTCGCCGTTGACGTGCGGCGACTCGTCGGGCAGCGCGAGGGTGAGGAGGTGCGCCCGCGTCTCCAAGAGATCCCGGGTGGTCTCGACGGCGCGCTCCACGACGCCGGCGAGGCGCACCGTCTCCATGCGCAGGGTCATCCGGCCCCGCGTGATGCGGGCGACGTCGAGCAGATCGTCGACCAGTCGCGCGAGCTGATCGGTCTGGCGGTAGGCGATGTCGAGGGCCCGGTCCCGCCGAGACGGATCGAGACGCGCGGTGACGACGGCATTGCGCACGGCGGAGAGCGGATTTCGAAGCTCGTGCCCAAGCATGGCGAGGAACTCGTCCTTGCGTCGGTCACCGTCGGCCAGCTGGAGCAGCTTGTCGCTCAGCTCAGCTTCGAGCCCCTTCTTCTCGGTGACATCCCGGGCGATCTTCGAAGCGCCGACGATACGTCCCTCGGAATCCCTGATCGGCGATATGGTGAGCGAGATGTTCAAGAGCCGGCCGTCCTTGGTGATGCGGACGGTGTCGAAGTGGTCCAGCATCTCCCCCCGGCGGATCCGCGACAGCGCCTCGTCTTCCTCGGCGCGACGGTCCCTGGGGATGATGAGGGTGATGTGCCGACCCACGGCCTCCGCGCTCGTCCAGCCGAACATCCGCTCGGCGGCCGGGTTCCAGGACGTGATGATGCCGTCCAGGGACTTGCTGACGATCGCATCGTCCGAGTTCTCGACGATGGCGGCCAGCCGAGCCTGGGCGATCTCCCGGCCCATGCCCTGCGTTTCGATCGCCTCCACCTTCTGTGACGAGCCCACGATGAAGCCCAGCCGGTCCTCGTGGCCGTTCAGCCCCTCGGAGGGAAAGGCGCGCGAGTGCGCGCCGCAGATCCGGAGAAGGGTGGCGCCGTACGCCTGCCCGCGGAACGCGCCCAGCGGATAGGCGCACAGGAGGGAAAACGACAGCGTCTTGGCCAGATCGTTCCAGAGCTCTTCGAGACGGATGGCGGCCTCGGGACGACCCTCCGCGCAGAGCAGGGCGACCATCTCGCCGAACGCGTGGACGTGGGGAACCTGGCCCGCGGCGACCGCCTGTGTCACGGTCGCGCCCACCACCTCGACGAAGCGCTTCTCGTCCGGCCACCCGTCGACCATGAAGCGCGAGAGCGTCTCGGCGGCGTCCAGCGTGACGTAGCGGCCCCGCCCGGAGAGGGCCGAGAGATCGAAGCCGCGCGCGGCCAGCTGCTCCGCGATCTGCGCCTGGTGGGGCGCGGTGGCGATGATCAGACACGCCTCGCCCCCACCAAGGGCGGGGCCGATGAATCGGCCGATGACGTCCAGGAGGAAAGTGTGATCGTCGTAGAACTGGACGACATGCGCCGAGTCATCGGTCTCGCTCCCCTCAGCGGTCGACGGGCTCGACGGGAGGTCCAGGTCGCTCAGATCAGTCCGCTCCATCTCTCTCTCCCCTTCCCCCTTCGTCAAGGTTACGTCGACTAGAACGTGGCTTTCGAAGCAGGCACGACTTGCGAGATGGATGCCAGGCCCCATGGTCCTTTTCGTCGTTCCATCGGACCCCGAGCACCCAATCTCTTGCATGGTTACGACGAGCGCGATTGACCTTGAGTCTATCGGGAGGAGAGATCGGGAAGATGCGACGCGGTAACAATTGCACGCTGGCCTCTGGAGGGCCGAGCCCGTCCCTCGTTGAGTTAGCGTGGTCCTCGATTCGGGCTATTCTCTCGTCAGGGCCAGCCGTCGCCCTCGGTGATATTCGGACAAGGTGGCGTTGGCGGCGACGATCGTCTGGAGCTGATCCGTGATTCTCGCGAGGTCCTTTCCGGGAACAGCCACGTAGAGCTCGTCCTCGCCCAGATCCGTGTAGACCCGATTCCCGATACATCCCGTGCTCACGACGACGCCGTGCGCCAGCGCGGCGGGCAGCGCCATGCAGGTCGGCCGCCCGAGAAACGGTGCGGACACGCCGATGCCGGCGCGCTGCGCGGCCTCCTGGAGGAGCATGAGCCGTCCGGGCCGGCCGATGAAGAGGACCACATCAGGGTCCACCGGCGATTCGCCGAGCGGCGCGTACACGACGGCGCCCGGGGTGGCGGACAGGCGAGGGATGGCGGGGACCTCCTCCCTCTTGATGTAGCCGCTGCCCGTCATGAACGACAGGGTCTGCTCGAGCTCCTGGGCCCGCTCTGCCGGGAGGGGAATCGAGTGCGTATGGCTGCCGATCGCGCAGTTGTAGTGGTCGCTCGGCACAGTGTAGAAAGCCCGTCCGGCCGCGGCCAGACGCCAGAAGCTGCAGCCGGAAGGCTCCGATCCCGAGAATCTGGCCACACCCGCGGGCGGGGTATCGCGAAACGTGACGGCCACGGGACGGCGCCCGAGCCCGAGGGCCTCGGAGAGTCGCTGCTCAAGACCGTGATAGTCGATCATCGCTCGTCTCCGTTACTCCTGGTCGATGAATGAGCTGCTCGGGCATTCCGCGATCCCTCATCGCGCCAGCGGATCGGGGCGGAGCTGGAACTTCACGACCTTGCTCGTCGTCCCCCTGCCGCCCTCGACGTGGAACGGCGTTCTCGTCGCGTAGGTCGACCACAGTCCCTTGCCCTTCCAGCCGGCGTTGGGATCGTCGATGCGCCCATCCATCCACTTGGCGTAGAAGCCCATGGGGTACGGGACGCGCAGGTTGATGAAGGTGCCGTTCACGAGCGCGATGAGCGACTCGTTGGCATTGCCGGTGGCCATCGGCACGTTCCTGCCCAGCCCGAACGTATCGTGCTGGTCGACCCAAGTGTAGTAGCTCGCCTCGGCGCTGCCCGACTCCATGACGCCCTGGAGCTGCGGACCAGGGAACGGATAGAGGGTCCAGCCCTCGGGACAGTGCTTGCCCGTCGCGGTCGGGCCGTTGAGCGGCCCCTTGCAGAGGCGCCGGTCGAAACTGGCGAGATGTCCGCTCGAGAGCGGAGTCCACACCACGCCGTTCCGATCGATGTCCATGCCGCGCGGACCGTACCCCGGCAACGGCGGCTCGAAGACCTCGGCCAGCGCCGTCGCCGCGGGATCCGGTCCCGGATTGACGCGGATGACGTAGCCGGGGAAACCGAGGACCGAGCCCCAGATGGTGCCGTCGGCCGGGTTCACGGCGATGCCGTAGAAGGCGGCCACGATCCGCTTGTCCTTGGAGGGATCGACGGGCTGATTGGGCTCGACGTACTCGTCCCGCTCGCCGTTGCCGTTGGTGTCGAGGACGATCGCCGTCCAACCTTGCGATCCCGCCTCGTCGCCGGTCTCCTCGAACATCTTGCGATTGAGCCAGCCGAGGACGCCGCTCTGCGGGCCGCCCGCGCTCGTCCACAGCGTGTTGTTGGCATCTTCCGCGAACACCAGATGGTGGGTGGGGAAGCACGTGCTGATGAGGGTGACCTTCCCCGTCCTGGGATCGTACATGGAGAGGTGCCGGTTGGCCTGCTCGACCGGGAAGATCTTGGCCGACGGATGATCCGATCCCTTCTTGCAGAAGTCCGGATTCTCGGGCGCGCGCACGCGCGAGGTGAACCAGACCCTCCCCTTCTCGTCGAACATCGGGTTGTGCATGCTCGTCTGGCTGTCCCAGATCGGTTCGGGCCCCCAGTAGGGTGACGGTGTCGTGGCGTTCGCCTTCGACGAGGGCGTGTTCGGATCACGCACGGGCATCTTCACCTGAGTGGCTTTGTGCCTCACCGGGTCGAGCACCGGGAAGAGGTCGCGGCTCTCCTCGGGAGTCCCGTAGATCAAGCCGTTCGGATTGACCCTCGGATTGCGCTTATCGGTCGAGATCTCGTCGTGCAGGTAGTCCTTGGGGCCCGCCCAGTCCCAGAGCGTGATGACGATGTTGCGCTCCACGCCCTGCGGTCGCTGCGGCTGCGAGTGAGGCAGCTCGCCCGCGGCGATCCGGTCCGTCCAGTCGGCGAACAGCTCCGTGGCCCGCTTCGGATCGAGCCGGCCGAGATTGTTCGCCATCTGGGTCATGGCCTGGCCCGACACGACACGCCTCGCCCATGCCTCCTTCGAGGATGCGAAGTCGCCCAGCTCCTTCGGAATCGTGCGGGTCGCCTTGTTGCCGAGCTGGTGACACGTGTAGCAGCCATTGGTCTTGACGACATCGAGCCATCGCGCCTGACTCTTGAGCGTCACCGGAATCCCATTCCCGCTCGGGCCGGTGCCGGGGAACTCGCTCTTGTCCGGCACCTTGAGCATGGAATACCAGTAGATCGCCGGGTAGTATTCGGCCGCGGCCGCCGGGCTCGGCGCCACCGACGCCTTCAGGTCGACGATCTTGCCCGGAGCGGTTCGCACCTTGGGCGAGTCGACGAGCCCGTAGCCGCGGACCCAGACCCTGTAGGTCGCCTTGGGAAGATCGGGCAGGACGTAGCGGCCACGATCATCGGTGACCACGATCTTGGCGAACTTGGTGGGTAGGTCGGTCGTCTCGGCAATGACCCACACGCCCGCCTCCGGCCCGTTCGCGCTCGTGACCACGCCGCCGAGGTCCCGGCCGCCGATGCGGATCGCCGGATCGGCGCTCTGCGCGCTCAGTCGGGCCTGGCCCGACACCAGGAGCACCACCACGATGCTGGACGCGATCAGCCCGAGGCACCATGCTCTGGTCGTTTTCATGTCCCCGCTCCTCTCATGTCAGCCCGACGCTTGTCCGATACGATGCGGCCTT
>DASQAK010000092.1:0-11449 GCA_035635755.1 Candidatus Methylomirabilota bacterium
AGTGGACGGCCATCGTGGTGGCCGCCTACTTCGTCGAGACGCAGGCGCAGTTCTGGGCGCTCGCGATCGTGGCGGGCACCGGGCTCGGCGCCGTGCAGGCGGCCAGCCGGACCTTCCTGGCCAGCCTCTGCCCCGAGGGCATGGAGGCCGAGCTCTTCGGCTTCTACTCGCTCTGCGGCAAGAGCGCCGCCATCATGGGACCGCTGGTCTTTGGCGGCATCTCGCACGCCGCGGGCGGCAATCAGCGGGCGGGAATTCTCGCCATCGGCAGCTTCTTCCTGATCGGGTTCGTGCTGCTGTCGCGGGTCAAAGCCGGCGGCCCCGCGCGAGCTTAGAGGGTCGCGAGCGCCTCGCGCGCCGGCTGGCCCGCCTCTGGAGGGCGTGGAGGACTGTCAGGAGCGGCGGGCTCAGCGGCTTGTCGCGCCGCCTGATGATGCCGAGCCGCCTGACCAGGGGCGGGGAGAGCGGGATGACTCGCAGCGTGCCCGCGCGCGCCTCGGCTCGGACCGAGATCGCCGAGGTAATGGACGGCCCGAGCCCGGCGCTGACCAGCTCCTTGATCGCCTCTCCGTTGCCCAGCTCCATGGCCACCCGCGGCGTCACCCGGCCGCGCCGGAACCATCCCTCGATGACCTGGCGGATGGTGCCTCCACGCTCGTAGAGGATGAGGGGCTCGCGCGCCAGGTGCCCGGGCGTGAAGGCGCGGGGGCGCCGCCGGCGACGCGCGGGGGGCGCGATGGCGACGAGGCGGTCCGTGTAGAAGGGCGTCACCACGAGCTGTCGCGAGCGGACGGGAAGCGTGACCACGGCCACGTCGAGGGCGTTCTCCGCCACCGCCTTGGCGATTTCCGGGGTGTTGCCCGTCACGATGACCAGCTCGAGGTCGGGATAGCGCGCGCGGAGACGCCGCAGGATGGGCGGAAGGAGGTAGATGCTGGCGGTGGCGCCGGTGCCCACGCGCACCCGGCCGGCCACCACTCCCCGAAGCGCGCGCACCCGGGCCGCCGCCGCCTCCAGGGCGTCGAGGGCGCGCCCCCCATGCTCCAGGAGGACCGCCCCCGCCCGGGTGAGAGCGGCCCGCCGGCCCATGCGCTCGAGCAGGAGCAGCCCCAGACCGTCCTCGAGCTGGCGGACGTGGAGGCTGACGGCGGGCTGGCTCAGGTGGAGGGAGTCCGCGGCCCGGGAGAAGCTCCCGAGGCGGGCAATCTCGTGCAGCGTGCGCAGGTGGACGGGGCTGACAGGCATTGCTATTAGTATTTATGATCGTATGTATAAAAACAATCTATTTTATTGATCTCACTTTATCCTGCATGATCGGAAGCAGGAGGATGATCACATGGAGGCCATGAGCGTCCGCTTCGCCACGCTCGACGATGCCCCGGCCATATGCACCATCTACAACCAGGGCATCGACGATCGCGTGGCCACCCTGGAGACCGAGCTGCGCGACGCCGAGGAGCGGCGGCGCTGGCTCTCCTCGCGCGGGACGCGCCATCCCGTTATCGTGGCCGAGGCGCGGGCGCAGATCATCGGCTGGGGCAGCCTCAACGCCTTCAACCCGCGCCGGGCCTACGATCACGTGGCCGACATCTCCGTGTACGTCGAGCGGCGCTGGCGTGGCCGGGGCGCGGGCCGCGCGCTCCTCGAGCGCCTCGTCGAGCTCGGCCGAGAGCTCCACTTCCACAAGCTCGTCCTCGCGTGCTTCCCGACCAACAAGGCCGGAGTCGCCCTCTACGAGCGCATGGGCTTCGCCGCGGTGGGCATCTACCACGAGCAGGGTCTCGTCGACGGTCGGTGGGTGGACGTCCTGGTCATGGAGCGTCTCCTGGACTAGCGCACGGGCCCCACATATGGGGGCGTATTGACACTCAGGCCCGAGGGAGCGTAATGTCAGGCGCGATGCTCGGGGTTGCCCTCGGAGCCGATCACGCCGGCTGGGAGCTCAAGGAAGCCCTCAAGGCCTGGCTCATGGATGCCGGCTACCAGGTTCTGGACTTCGGCGCCCACGGCCCCGACTCCGTCGACTATCCCGACTATGCCGCCCAGGTCGCCGAGGCCGTCTCCGTCGGCAAGGTCGATCGTGGTCTCCTCGTGTGCGGCACGGGCATCGGCATGACCATCGCCGCCAACAAGGTGCCGGGGATCCGGGCGGCCCTGTGCGGCGACGTCTTCACCGCGCGCATGAGCCGCGAGCACAACGACGCCAACGTCCTCGCCCTGGGGGGTCGGCTGACGGGGCGCGAGACGGGGCTCGACATCCTGCGCGCCTGGCTCGAGACATCGTTCGCGGGCGGCCGCCACGCCCGCCGGGTGGACAAGATCGCGGAGATGGAGCGCGGGGCCATGCGTGCGCGGGGCGGGGCATGAGCGGGCTCGAGCACGTCGATCCCGAGATCGCCCGGGCCATCCGGGACGAGACCGTGCGCCAATCGCGCAACCTCGAGCTGATCGCTTCCGAGAACTTCGTCTCCGAGGCGGTGCTGGAGGCCACGGGCTCGGTGATGACCAACAAGTATGCCGAGGGCTATCCGGGCAAGCGGTACTACGGCGGCTGCGAGATCGTGGATGTGGCCGAGAACCTCGCCATCTCCCGCGCGCAGGCGCTCTTCGGCGCCGAGCACGTCAATGTCCAGCCCCACTCGGGCTCCCAGGCGAACATGGCGGTGTACTTCACCCTGCTCAAGCCGGGAGAGGTGGTCCTCGGGCCCAATCTCGCGCACGGCGGCCATCTCACGGCGGGGAGCCCCATGAACTTCTCGGGGCGGCTCTACACCATCGTGCCGTACGGCGTCACCAGGGACACGGAGCGGATCGATCTCGACCAGGTGCGCGACCTGGCCAGGGAGCACCGCCCGAAGCTCATCATCGCGGGCGGCTCGGCCTTCCCCCGTGCCATCGACTTCAAGCCGTTCCGCGAGATCGCCGACGAGGTGGGGGCCGCCCTCATGGCCGACATCGCGCACCCCGCGGGGCTGGTGGCCGCGGGCCTCCATCCGTCGCCCGTGCCCTATGCCGACTTCGTCACCACCACCACCCACAAGACTCTTCGCGGGCCGCGCGGCGGCATGGTCATGTGCCGGAGCGCCTACGCGAAGGATCTGGACCGCACCGTGCTGCCCGGCATCCAGGGCGGCCCCCTCATGCACGTGATCGCCGCCAAGGCCGTGGCCTTCCGCGAAGCCCAGACGCCCGAGTGGCGGGCCTACCAGGCGCAGATCATCAAGAACGCCAAGGCGCTCGCCGAGGCCATGCTGGCCCTGGGCTACCGCCTGGTCTCCGGCGGCACCGACACCCACCTCCTTCTCGTCGACCTGACGCCGAAGGGCATCACCGGCAAGGACGCGCAGGAAGCGCTCGATCGGGCGTGGATCACCGTGAACAAGAACGGCGTTCCCTTCGACACCAAGGGGCCGATGGTCACGAGCGGGGTGCGTCTGGGCACGCCCGCCGTGACCACGCGCGGCATGCGCGAGCCCGAGATGGCCCAGATCGCCGCCCTCATCGACGGCGTGCTGGGCAGTCTCGGCAATGCCTCGGCGGAGGCGAAGGTGCGTGGCGAAGTGGAGGAGCTGACCTCGCGATTTCCTCTCTACGCGGAGCGACTGAGGTGACCCCGTGAAGTGTCCCTTCTGCGGACACACCGAGGACCGCGTCGTCGATTCGCGCGTCGGGCGCGAGGGCGAGTTCATCCGCCGCCGGCGCGAGTGTCTCAAGTGTCACCGCCGCTACACGACCTACGAGTACATCGAGGATGTGCTCCCCCACGTGGTCAAGCGGGACGGCCGGCGCGAGCCCTTCGATCGCCAGAAGCTCCGCGGCTCCATCCTGAAATCGTGCGAGAAGCGCTCGGTGGGCGTCCAGGCGGTGGACGACGTGGTCGCCGACATCGAGGCGCGCCTGCACGAGCGGGCGGAGAAGGAAATCACGAGCCTCGAGATGGGCGAGATCGTGATGGAGCATCTGCAGAAGCTCGACCAGGTCGCCTACGTCCGCTTCGCCTCCGTCTACCGCCAGTTCAAGGACATCTCACAGTTCATGGACGAGGTGAAAGGGCTCATCAA
Organism: Candidatus Methylomirabilota bacterium; assembly: GCA_035635755.1. Taxonomy (GTDB): domain Bacteria; phylum Methylomirabilota; class Methylomirabilia; order Rokubacteriales; family CSP1-6; genus AR37. The sequence goes on from DASQAK010000092.1 coordinate 4,062, forward strand.
GGACGGGGACAAGACGAAGGCGCCCAAGCCGGTTAAGCCGGCGCCCAAGAAGTAGCTGGACCTGCCCGCTCGCCTCAGCTGACGCTGAAGACGCTGACCTCGACCGACCTGCCCTTCACCCGCACGGCGGGGAGCGTCTCCAGCCCTCCGCCGTTGCTCAGCCGCCCTCGCGTGGCCTCGCTGAGCAGGATGTCGGTGCCGAGCTCCTTGTTGAGCCCCTGGATGCGCGAGGCGAGGTTGACCGCGTCTCCCACCAGGGCATACGTCAGCCGCTCCGCGCTCCCGATGTTACCGGCGAGCACGGTGCCCGTGTGAATGCCGATGCCGTTGCGGAGGGGAGGCTTGCCGGCCCCGGCCCGCCGGGCATTGAGCTCGGCAAGGCGCCGGCGCATCTCGCGGGCGGCGCGAAGGGCCCGGTCCGCGTGGTCGCCCGCGCGCAGCGGAGCGCCGAAGACCGCCTCGATCTCGTCGCCGATGTACTGGAGGACGAGGCCGCGCTCGCCGCGGATGGCCCCCTCCATCTCGGTGAAGTACTCGTTGAGGTCGCGCACGACTTCCCGAGGCTCGGTCCGCTCCACCCACGGAGTGAAGTCGCGGAGGTCGGCGAAGAGCACGGTCACCTCCTCCAGCTGGCCGTCGAAGCTCGCCCGCCCGGCCAGGATCTCGTCGCGCACCTCGCGGGTGACGTACTTGCCGAAGGTCTCCCGGATGACCTCGCGCTCGCGCAGCCCCTCCAGCATGCGGTTGAAGCCCTCGCCCACGGCGCCGATCTCGTCATTGGCCTCCACGGGCACGCGGCCGCCGAGCTCGCCGCGGCCCACCGCGGCCATCTCGCGCTCGAGGCGTCGCAGGGGATCGGCCACGCTGCGCGCCGTGAAGATCGCCAGCCCCACCGCGGCCACGATCCCCACGCCGACGATGAAGGCGATGATCAGCCGCAGCTCGCCGACGAGGTGGGAGGCCGCGGCGGCATCGGCGCCCGCGAGCGACAGGGCGCGCGCGTAGGCGATGGTGCCCAGGACGGCGAGGGGGATGATGCTGATCAGCAGGAAGATGACGAGAAGGCGCATCCTGACCGAGAGACGGAGGGCGCCGGCCACCCCGCCCGCGTCACCACGCGGAAAGAAGTGAGGCATGGCCCGGCGCCACTGGTGCTCTGCCACGAGGAAGACGAAGGCGACGGATACGCTGCCCGCCACCACCGTGATGCCGAACACCGTTCGCCACACCCGCTCGGGCACGAAGAAGCCCGCGACCATGGGCCAGAGCACCCCCCAGATGAAGCCCGCGGCGATCCATGCGACAAAGCTCACCATCGCGAGCATGGGAGGGAGCATGAGCGCCCGCTGCTTCACCAGCCGGGCCTCGGCCTCTGGCACCTCGGCAACGATGGCCTGGGCCTTGACGAGCGGGGATATCCACTTGCGCACCCACACCCAGGCCACGGCGACGAGGGCGGAGAAGCCCACGACGAAGTACCCGATCTCCCACGGTCCGAGATCACGCGACGGACCCACCGGGGGAAGATCGATGACCCTGAAATAGAGGAAGGTCAGGAGGGCGCCGACAAGGTTGCCGACGACCAGGATCCAGGGTACCCGCCTCCAGAATCTGTCGACTTCGGCCATCGAACGATTCTAGCGCCGGGCCGCCAGGACCACGCCGGCTATCACCAGGCAGGCGCCGACCAGGGGATACCCGCGAACCGCTTCGCCCAGGATGGCCCAGGACAGGCCGATGACCGGGAAGGGCACGAGGTTGGTGAAGGCCGCGCGTCCCGCGCCGGAGAGGAGCCCGTAGACCTTCGCATGACTCATGGCGGTGAAGGGAAGATCGGTCGCCGACATGGATCGGCCCTGCCGGGATGGGGCCGACAGGGCCGAGCGCCGGTAACGGCGGCTTACTTCTTCTTTTTCTTGGAGGCCTTCTTCTTCTTCGCCATCGTGTCACCCCCCTCCCGTCCCGCGCGTCCCGCGGTTGATGACTTCTGCGGGGATTCTGGGGGAGGGTCCGGAGACCTGTCAAGCGGAAAATACAATGGGCGGGGTCGTGTGACCCTCTCGGGCGCTACATCTTGGGGACGAAACTCTCAGTTTTTCTCGCGAGCGGAAGAGGGGCGACGATGCTCGCGACGCTTCACGAATTCCTGGTTGAGGGCGACGCCCTTCTTGCACATGGGACATTGCTCGGGTGGATACGTCGGGAAATCTCGGCTCACGAGGCTGAAGATCTCCTTGCCGGCGACCTCGGACTTCTTCGTCCGGCGCCACAGGGCGCCGATGCCGATGACCTGCCCGCCCAGCTCCTCCACGAGGTCGCTCAAGAGCTTGACCGTGGTCCCGGAGCTCACGAGATCCTCGACGATCAGCACCTTGGTGGCGGGTCGGATGAGCCGGTGGAACTCGGCGGGGAGGGTGACCTTGCGCTTGCCCGCGGAGACGCCCTTGGTGCCGTACATGAGGGTGGGCCGGGAGGGATGCGCGCGCGCCACGCAGTGGGAGAGGATGAGGGCGCCGGGGCCCGTGGAGAGCACGACGTCGATGGGCCACTGGGCGAAGTGCTTGGCGATGACCGCCCCCAGCCCCTCGGTGAAGGAGGCTTCCGTGGTCACGAGCGTCTTCTCGATGAACTCGCTCGTGTGCTGGCCCGAGGGCAGGAGGATGTGATCGTTGGCGTGGTAGGCGCCCGTCCGCTTCAGGATCTCCAGATGGATCTTCTCGCGAACCTCGGCGTCCATCCGGGCAGTTTCCTTCGAGGGCGGCGGGGCCATGGAATTGTAAGGATTACGGCCCCGGCGCGCGCTTGTCAATCCCTAAAGATGACCGAGAAGATGACCGAGAACGTGGCCGTTCGAGCCGAACGGCTGTGCCGTGAGGCGAGGGCTGAGTGGATCTGGCGAGCAAATTGGCCCTGTGCCGCGCGTGGTAGACTTCCAGCGCCATGAAAGTCCTCGCGCTCGAGAGCGCCACCCTCTCAGGCGGGGCCGCCCTCGTCGACGGCGAACGCCTGCTGGGAGAGGTCACGCTCGACGTCGCAGTCACCCATTCCGAGCGACTGATGGCCGCCGTCGACCGCCTGGTCTCCGAATGCGGGCTGTCTCCGCATGACCTTGACGGCCTGGCGGTGTCCATCGGGCCGGGCTCCTTCACGGGCCTGCGAGTCGGCATTGCCACGGTCAAGGGGCTCGGCCTTGCCCTCGATCTGCCCATCGCGGCCGTGCCTACGCTCGACGCGCTCGCGGGCCGCCTGCCCTTCGCCGACGCCCCTGTCTGCCCCATCCTCGACGCCCGCAAGGGTGAGGTCTATCTCTCCCGGTATCGATGGGACGGTCGGGCCATGGTCAGGGAATGGGAGTATCTGGCCCTCCCTCCCGACGCGGCGGCGGCCCGCCTCGAGCCGCCCGTCATCTTGCTGGGAGACGGCATCGCCGCCTGCCGACCATGGCTAGCGCGGCTCGGTGAAGGCTGTCGGGTGGCGCCGCCCGCCCAGCGCATGCCGTCGCCCGCGGTGGTCGCCCAGCTCGGGCGGCGTGCTCTGGAGGCAGGTGAGGGGCGGCGCGCCGACGACATCGCGCCTCTCTACCTCCGACCCTCGGAGGCCGAGCTCAAGGCCGGGCGCCCCCGATGAGCGCTAGCGCGAAGAGGCCCCCAGCTCACCCATCATGCTGCCCCGGCAAAGCATCCCGATGAGCGCTAGCGCGAAGAGGCCCCGAGCTCACCCATCATGCGGCCCGGGAAAAGCACTCCCATGAGCACCATGGACACCAAGCTCCAGCTCGCACCCATGACGCTGGCCGACCTCGACGAGGTGGTGGCCATCGAGCGCGTGTCCTTCCCCACGCCGTGGACGCCGGCGGCCTTCCGCTACGAGATCCAGCAGAATCGCGTGGCGCGCTGCTCGGTGATGCGCGCGGGACGTCAGGTGGTCGGATATCTCTGCCTCTGGGAGATCGGTCACGAGATCCACATCACCAACCTCGCCGTGCATCTGGAGTGGCGCCATCGCGGCGTGGGCCGCGCCATCCTGGCCGCCGCCCTCTCGGAGGGCGTGGCCCGGGGTGTGACCCTGGCCTTCCTCGAGGTGCGTCCGGGCAATGCCCCCGCCGTCGCGCTCTATGGCAGCCTCGGATTCCAGATCATCGGTCGCCGGAGCGGCTACTATTTCGACACGGGGGAAGACGCCCTCGTCATGGAGGCACGTCTCGGAGACGACACGGTCGGGGCGGTGGCCGGGAACCAGGGCACGGTATCCTGAGTTACCGTCGCACGCGCTTCCGTGGCGCGCGAACCCATTCATCCCTGGAGGGACACGTCTCATGATCGGACGCCGCGTCATGACTATGCTCGTCCTGGCCGTCGCAGTGCCGGCCTGGGCATGGGCGGAGCCCATCAATCTCAAGATGCTGTCGAACTACTCGCGCGCGACGTTCAAGACGGATGCGCCGCTCGAGACCGTGGTGGGCAACACGGCGGGCTCCGCCGTGACGGGCAATCTGACGGTTGATCCGCTCAAGCCCGCCACCGCCAGCGGAACCATCAAGGTCGACCTGACCACGCTGAACACCGGCGTCGCCAAGCGCGACGCGGACATGCAGGGGCCGCAATACCTCGACATTGCCAGCAGCGAGGCGAACAAGTTCGCCGTCTTCGAGATCAAGAGCATCGAGATGGCGGGGCCGCTGGAGCCGGGCAAGGAAGTTCCGGCCAAGGTCAAGGGCATCCTCACCATCAAGCAGAAGCCCGTGGAGACGGTGGCCGACGCGCGCGTGGCCTATATCAAGCTCACCCCCGAGCAGGTGGAGGCCCAGAAGCGCTTCGGGTTCGCCAGCGACAACATCAAGGTGCGCTCCAAGCTCGGCACGACCTTCAGCAATCATGGCATGACCATCCCCCAGCTCATGTTCCTGAAGCTCTCCAACGAGATCGCCATCGAGACGGACCTGACCTTCGCCAAGCAATAGCCCAGCATCGAGCCGAGACGCTGAATCCCGCAGGCGTGGCCGTTCGAGCTGAAGGGCGAAGCCCCGAGGCGAGAGCTGAGTGGATCGGCGGCGAGGCGAGTGCTGAACAGTTCTCGCGCTCCGGAGCACGAAGGCGAATCTGCTAGAATCTTCGGGTGCCCGCCGCCGCACCCGCCCCTCCGCACACCCTCGTCGAGCGCATGCTCGCGGGCGACCGCCTCGCCCTCGCCCGCCTCATCACGCGGGTCGAGAACCGCGGCGCGGAGATACCCGAGATCATGCGCGCGATCCAGCCGCGGCTGGGCCGCGCGCATGTTCTCGGGATCACCGGGCCGCCGGGAGCGGGCAAGTCCACCCTCGTCGACCGCCTCACGAGCCATCTCCGCGCGGAAGGCGCCGCCGTCGGCGTGCTCGCGGTGGATCCGTCCAGCCCGTTCACGGGGGGTGCCGTGCTCGGTGACCGCATCCGCATGCAGACCCACACGCTGGACCCCGACGTCTTCATCCGCAGCATGGCCACGCGCGGCAGCCTCGGCGGCCTCGCCGCCGCCACGGGCGACGTGCTCAAGCTCATGGACGCCTTCGGGTTTCCCTGGGTGCTCGTGGAGACGGTGGGGGTGGGACAGACCGAGCTCGACATCGTGAAGCTCGCCGACACGACGGTGGTCACCCTCGTCCCCGAGTCGGGCGACTCGGTCCAGGCGATGAAGGCGGGGCTGATGGAGGTCGCCGACATCTTCGTCGTCAACAAGGCCGACCGGGACGGGGCCCACGCCCTCATGGCCGAGCTGCGCTTCTCGATGCACCTGCACTACTCGAGCAGCACCTCGCCCAAGGACATCGACTGGGAGACGCCGGTGCTCGCCACCCAGGCCGTCAGCGACGTCGGGGTGACCGAGCTTCTCGCGGAGGTCAAGCGGTACCGGGCCGTCCTCGAGGCGGGCGGCGCCCTCGAGAAGCGCCGGCAGGCGAGGCGGCGCGCCGAGCTCCGGACCCTCCTCGTCGAGCGCCTCACGGGCGAGGTGCTCGGTCGCGTCGAGCAGGATCGCGCCATCGCCCGCGTCTTCGACGCGGTCGCCGACGGCACGCTCGATTCCTACTCCGCCGTCTCCCGGATTCTCTCCACGATGCTCCGGCAGCCTTGACACCCCGGGGGCGGCCCCCCACTATGAGGCCCAACATCCGTCCATCACGGAGGTTTCGCTGAATGTCGCCCTCTCACCAGTGGTATGGGGTCGTCCCCGGCTGGCTCCCCTTCTACGCCCTGATCGTCGTCGCGCTCGTGCTCTTCGCGCAACGGGCGATCTTTCTCCTCCGGCTCATGCTGGCGGGGAAGCCGGCCGCGCGATGGGACAAGGTGCCCCAGCGACTGGTCGCGGTCCTCGTGTACGTCTTCGGCCAGGCGAGGCTCCTGCAGAACGACTTCTGGCCCGGGCTCATGCATGCCACGATCTTCTGGGGCTTCGTCGTCCTCACGCTCGGGACCATCGAGTTCTTCGGGCAGGGGATGGCCGAGGGGTTCCACCTTCCCCTTCTTTCGAATACGCCGCACTACCTGATCCTCGAAGACGCCTTCAGCGTGGCCGTCATCGCGGCCATCGCCTACGCGGCCTACCGCCGGCTGGTGACGAAGCCCCGCCGCCTCACCCTCTCCCCCGAGGGCCTCTTCATCCTGCTCCTGATCTTCGGGCTCATGATCACGGACCTTGCTGCCGACGCGGGCCGGATCGTGCTCGCCCCCGCGCCGTCCGACCACTGGCAGTTCGCGGGGAGCCTCCTCGCGAGCGTGCTCGCTCATCTGCCGGCGGGGGCAGTCACCGCCGTCTTCCACGTGTCGTGGTGGCTCCACGCCGTGCTCCTCCTGAGCTTCCTCGTGTACCTGCCGTACTCCAAGCACCTGCACATCATGGCCGCCCCCTTCAATGTCTTCTTCGCCTCTCAGAAGCCCAAGGGCCAGTTCCAGACGGTCAACCTCGAGCAAGCCGAGACCTTCGGGGTGGGCAGTCTCAACGACTTCACCTGGAAGGATCTCTTCGACACGTACAACTGCACGGAGTGCGGCCGCTGCACCTCCGGCTGCCCGGCCAGCATCAGCGGCAAGGAGCTCGATCCGAAGTGGCTCATCCTGAACCTTCAGGATTTTCTCCTCGAGAGCGCGGGGGGCCACGCCAAGCACGGACATCAGGCGGGCGACAAGCCCGCCCCCGCGAGATCAATGGTCGGCGACGTCATCCACGACAGCGTCCTCTGGGCCTGCACGACCTGCCGCTGGTGCGTGGACGCCTGTCCCGTCTTCATCGAGCACGTGCCCAAGATCGTGGACATGCGGCGCTGGCTCGTCCTCACGGAGTCGCGGTTCCCGGCGGAGCTGCAGCCCGCCTTCCGCAATCTCGAGACGAACGGCAATCCGTGGCAGATGTCCTGGCAG
>DASQAK010000093.1:0-9085 GCA_035635755.1 Candidatus Methylomirabilota bacterium
CCGAATCGAGGCCGCGGAGGCGAGCCATGAACCGCCAGACCTCCCGGACGCGCATGTGGGCATAGAGGGGAAGCGACTCCGGGACGTATCCGATGCGCCGGCGCGCGTCCATCCGCTGGCGCTCCGTGTCGTACCCCGCCACCACCAAGCGGCCGGAGGTCGGGGAGAGATAGCCGGTGAGCATTCGCAAGAGCGTGGTCTTGCCCGAGCCGTTGGGTCCCAGCAATCCGAGCACCTCGCCGGACCGGACGTGGAGCGTGACGTCGCGAACCGCAGCGATGCTCCCGTAGAGCTTGGACACACGCTCGATGGAGATGACGGGGCTGTCGATGCCGGCGGATCCCGCGGGTTGGCTCATGCGAAGTGTCCTGAGACACCGCCAGCCCGGAGCGATGACCTGCTCCGGGCTGGAAAAAGTCTCAGAGATCGGTTTGTGGAGGGTCGGCTACTCGTAGTAGGCCGGCGCCTGTTTCGTGGCCTTGAACACCTCGGGGTCGTGCCCATAGAAGATGCTCGCGCGCTCGCCGTCGCGGACGAGCCGGAGCTTCTGGTAGCTGTCGTACATTGCCCCGGGGCTCCAGGTACCGGGGATCGGCGGGATCAGGTTCTTCTCCAAGCTTTCCTTCAGGTACACCACGTCGCTCGTCAGCACCACCGTGCCGGTCTTGGGCAGCCGCACCACCGCGAACTGGCTGCCCGGCGTATGGCCGGGCGCGCGGCGGAACTCGATGCTCTTGTCCCCGAAGAGATCCAGGTCGCCGCCTAGCCGGATCATGTTGTACTTCTTGCTGTCGGCGAAGTCCCCCGGGATGTAGTAGATCGAGTAGCCGACATCAGGCCACCAGGCTGCCTTCATCTCGTCGTTCTGGACGATGAAGGTGGCGTTGGGGAACTGAGAGATGTTGCCCCCGTGATCGAGGTGCATGTGTCCGACAGCGACGTACTTGATGTCCGACGTCTTGAGCCCGATCTTCGCCAGCTGGGCCGCCATGGCGTCGTTCTGCGTCATCTTGAGGCCGAAGCCCTTGGCGAGCGGGCCCCACCACCCATCAGGGTTCGTGATCGTCTGGTCATTGTTGCCGGTATCGAACATCACGTTGCCCTTCGGGTGCGTGATCACGTAGAAGGAGACGGGGGCCCAATCGATGTTCCCTTGGCCACCGATCTGGAGCGCCCCTTTTGGGAAACCCCCCAACGAGCCCGACGTGAAGACGTAGAGCTTCATGCCGGCCGGGCTCTGCGCGAGCGCCGGGAGGGAGGCGAGAAGGAGAAGAGCTACCAGGCCCGCGCCGATGAGTGCCTGCCGCTTCATAGTGTCCTCCCGGGTCGAAAGTGTCCGGAACGTGGCCGAATTCTCGGCCCGAGCGCCCGCCTTGTCAAGCCTTCCTACCCGCCCGTCCCTTCATGAATTTTTACGTCGGCTACACACCCGCTTCACGCCCTCCCGTCATCTTCCCGGCGTACCCGTGATGTTCACCGATCACCCAGGGAGGTTGGCCATGCAGACCGCGCACCCCGGCCGAATCCGTCTCGGTGCCCTCGCCCTTGGCCTGTCCGCGCTCCTGCTGGCGGTCTTCCCGCTCGCCCGGCCGTTTTTCCGGATGAACATCTTCGCCCCCGAGGAAACGATGACGGCGGCGGGCCCGGCCTTCGCCTCCATGGCCTGGGTGCTGTCCCACTACCTCGCCATGCTCGGCTTCGTCCTCTTGCTCGGCGGCATGCTCGCGCTCTACGCGCTCCACGCATGCACGGAGACCGAGCCGCGCGCCTTCCGCGGCCTCCTGTGGGGCACCAAGGGGGTCGCCCTCATCCTGCCCGCCTTCGGCGTGGAGGCGTTCACCATGCCGGCCATCGGCAAGCTTCACCTGGACGGTGTCACGGGACTGGCGCCGATGATCTCCCTGACCTATCGCGGCCCGATGACGATCGTGCTCATCCTCGGCCTGGTATTCCTCGCGGTGGGCGCCTTCAACTTCGCCTTCGCCATCCGTCGGGGCGGACAGCTTCCCGTCTGGGCCGCCTTCGTCTTCGCCGTCGGCCTCGCCCTCTGGCTGCCCCTTCTGCCGAAGCCCGTGCGCATCGTCGACGGCCTGCTCATCGGCGTCGGCGGGATTCCCCTCGCGTGGAGCATGTGGCGAACACCGCTCAGGCTCCAAGCTTCTTGAGCGCCTCCACCGTCTGCGCGGGCTCCGGGCGCCGCGTGTAGTCGGGATCAGCGTCCGCCGCGCGAATGATGCCGTCGCGGTCGATCACGAAGCGGGCCGGGACGGGCAGGCGCCAGGTGCCGTCGCCGTTGCCCCGGGGCAGGTCGATGCCGAACTTCTGGTAGATCGCCTGGAGATCCTCAGGGAGGGTGAAGGCGAGGCCGTACGCCTCCGCCACCCGGTTGCCGAAGTCACGGAGCATCTCGAACGAGAACGGCTTCGGCTCGTCGGTCTCTCGGGGCGTGCGCGCGACCTGGGGCGAGATGACCACGAGGGTGGCGCCGGCGGCCGTGATCTCGGGCAGAGCCTCCTGCAGAGCCTCCAGCTCTGCGTTGCAGTAGGGTCACCAGCGGCCGCGGTAGAACGACAGGACGACCGATCCTCGCGCGAGCAACGCCTTCAGGCTCACCTCCTGGCCGGCCGCGTTGGGGAGTGTGAAGTCCGGAGCCGGTTGGCCGACCTTGGCCACGCGCGCCGTGATCCCCGATGCGCGAAGCTCTTCCACGCTCCGCTCCATGATCACCCGCGCCTCGGGGGGAATCCGCGTCTTGGCCATCTCCCGGATACTGTCGAGCTTTTCGTGCAGAGCCATGGAGCCCTCCTCTATAGACGGCATCGTGAGATGGTCCCGTCCCGGGACCTTCCAGTCGATTCTACTCGAGCCCGAGAGTGGCCACGCGCTCGCCGGTCACGACGGCGGAGAAGGTCGTGGAGCGGACGAAGATGCCCTCGCGCGGCGCCGTGATCGTCTCGAGCAGGTCGCCGTAGATGCTGTGAATGCGCGCGAGAGCTGCACCGGCCTTGACTCGGTCCCCCAGCTTCACGTCCGTGGTCAGCAGGCCGGCCCGGTCGGCCCGGAAGCCCAGGAAGGCCCGCATCCGGATGCTCGTCGGCGGCGGCTCCAACGCTCCCGGCAGCATGCCGAGATGCCGCATGGCATTCAGCACGCAGCGCAGTCCCGTCACCGTCGCCTCTTCCTCGACACGGCCGCCTTCCCCGATCTCGAAGGTGAAGCAGGGCACGCCGGCCCGCGTGGCCTCGACGCAGAGGATGCCGTCGCGCACGTACATGCCCTGGTCGGCGGCCATGAGATAGCCCGAGCCGAACGCGCGACCGAGCGCCTCCGCCTTGCCATAGGCGGGCAGGGATGGATGCGGCAGGATGGTGATGGGGACATAGCGCCCGCCGCGCGTCGGCGTGTGAATGTCCACGGCGGCGTCGCATCCCTGGATCAGCGAGAAGAGGCGATGGGAGAGGCGCTCGGTGACGTTGCCCTCGGGATCGCCCGGGAACGTGGTCCACGGGTCGATCGGCGCCTGGTCGAGGGGTGTCTTGAGATAGAGGCCCACGGGCACGCGGTGATCCGCCTGGAAGGCGAGCGGGTTCTGGACGGGGACGCAGACGAGCCGGCCCGCCACCAGGGCGGGATCGAGCGATGTGAGCAGCCGGCTGACGATGGCCACGCCATTGGCCTCGTCGCCGTGGATGGCCGCGCCCACGTAGAAGGTCGGCCCGGGTCGGGCGCCGTTCAGCAGGGCGAGGGGCAGACTCACCCGGGTGCCGTCGGGAAGCTCGACCAGCTCGAGGCTGTGGCGGACCACCCTGCCCGTGGGAACGGCAATGCCCGCGACGCTCCACGCCTCGCTCATCGGCGACCTCCGGGCACCAGCATGTCGAGGACGGCGCCCGCGTGGACGAGGGCGACCTCCAGCAGCTCCGCCGTCTCGATGCACTCGTCGGGGCCACCCATGTTGTGGACGGCGGGGCCGTAGACCACGGTGGGGATCCCCGCGCGGCGAAAGAAGCGGCCGTCGGTATAGCCCAGGCGCACCACGGGCAAGACCTGGCGGCCATTCTCCTGACGCGCATTGTCCCGCAGGAGGGTGACGAGCCGAGAATCCGGCGGCGTGACGTAGGGCTCGCAGTGGTTGAACACCTCGACCTCCACGCTGCCGCGGGCCGCCTGCCTGATCAGGCGGCGGGCCTCCTTCTCGATCCTGGCCGTCGTGAGTCCCGGGGGCACGCGAAGGTCCACCTCGGCCGTGGCCGACTCCGGAATCAGATTCACCTGCCCACCGCCCGCGAGGGTGCCCACGCTGACCGCCAGTCGTCCGGCCAGCCGCCCCGTCCCCGGTCCCCACCGGCGCTCGGCCGCCTGTCGCTGGCGGCTCATCACCTGGGCAACCGAGGCATGGGGCTTTCCGCGCCGGCCGTGAAGGCGATCGAGAGCGCGGAGCGCCGCGCGCAGGCTGGCGATGGCGCTCGTGCCCTGGCGATAGGCGGCGTGGCCCGAGACCCCGGAGGCGCGCAGGCGGAGCCAGAGCACGCCCTTCTCGCCTATGCCCGCCGACCACGTGCCGGAAGATTCGCCGATGAGGCAGGCATCACCGTGGACGGCCGGTACGTTGGCGAGCAGCCATTGCGTCCCCCACGCCCCGCCCGTCTCCTCGTCCGAGGCGAAAGCCAGCGTCAGCGTCCCCCGGAGCGGCACGCCCATTCCGCGGATCAGCGAGGCGATGGTGAGGGCCACGGCCAGGCCCGCTTTCATGTCGCCGGCGCCGCGCCCCCAGATCCGTCCGTCTTCGACCGCGCCCGAGAACGGCGGGCGGGTCCATCCCTGCCCCGCGGGAAACTCATCGAGATGGCCCGCGAGGACGACGCGGGGCCCTCCGCTCCCGACCCGGGCGACCAGGTTGGGCCGTCCCGCCATGGGCTCGTGCCACTCGGGCTCGATGCCGCGCGAGACGAGATAGTCGCGGATGAACGCCGCGAGCTTGGTGGTATCGCCAGGCGGATTCTCGCTGGGGATCTGGACCAGCCGCGAGCACAGGGCGTAGAGATCCGCCTGCCTCGCCTTGAGCTCGTCGATGAGCCGGCGCTTGATCACGATCGGGCCTGGACTCAACCGTCCGACGGACCGGCGGGGAGGTCATAGCCCGCCAGGCAGCGCTCGACCATGGCGCGGGCCGCGCCGAAGTCGAAGGCGCGGTAGACACGCACGGAGGTCGTCTGCCCGCGCGCGCCCGCATAGAAGAGCTCGTACTGCTGATGCCGTCCCGCGAACTCCGAGCCGACGAGATCCCAGGCGAGCTTGTAGAGCTTGGTGCGCTCGATCGACTTGAGCCCGGGCGAGCGGACATAGCGTTCGAGGTCACCCGCGATCTCGGGGTTGAGGTAGTCCTTGTAGGAGGCGGGCACCTGGAGGAGCCCGCTGCCCGCCAGCTCTCTCAGGTAGGTGAGCATGGTCTGGTAGTACGTCGCCTGGAGCCAGTTGTTCGCGTAGAGATAGGTCGCGCTCGGCGAGACGAAGCCGCGCGGGTCCCGCACGCACTCTGCCTCCGAGGCGACCACGAGGCCGGCGGCCATGGCGCAGTAGCTCGCCAGCTCGCCCAGCATGGTCTGGGTCTGCGGCGTCTTGTCCACGCCGATGGATTCCGCGATGCGGAGGGCGAGGCCGGCCAGGAACTGCGCCTTGCTGGCGAAGCGGATCTGCGCCTGGTGATTGCCGAGCACGTGCGCGGGCGTCTCGTAGAACTGGGCGCGGGTGAGCGCGGTGTTCTTGTAGACGAAGACGCGCTCCCACGGCACGAAGACGCGATCGAAGACCACGAGGGCGTCCGTCTCGTCGAAGCGCGAGGACAGCGGGTAGTCGTACACGCTGGGCGCCGTCTCGGCGTAGGGGCGGCGCACGATCATGCGCAGGCCGGGGGATGCCGTGGGCACGCAGAGCGAGAGGGCGTAGTTCTCGTCGCCCGGGCCGAGGGGCACGATCGAGCTCACGAAGATCTCGTTGGAGATGGCGGCCCCCGTGCCGAGCGTCTGGGCGCCCGTGACGACGATGCCGTCGCCCCGCTCCTCGACCACCCCCGCATAGAGGTGCAGGTCTTCCTGCTGGTGCGCCGGCTTCGAGCGGTCGATGTGGGGCGGGATGATGACGTAGGCGGTGTAGAGGTCGCGGTCACGCAGGTAGGCGTGGTGCCGGACGACATGATCGCCGAAGCGTTTACCGTCCCGCGCGAAGAGGTCGGGGCAGAGGGCGAAGCCCGTCATGAACCCCGCCACGTGGTCGGGCGAGCGGCCCATCATCCCGAAGGTCGCATCCGCCCAGAAGCGATGCGCGCGCCGGCGCGCCACGAGATCTTCGGGCGCCCGGGGCATCAGGAACGACATGTTGACGGGCTTGCCCGTGGCCGGAGACGGAAAAGTCATGACCTCCCGGTTCTCGGGTGCCGCCGCGAGGTCGTACAGACCCGCGATGCTCCGGATGGCGCCCTGGAGCGCGGGATGCTCGGTGACATCACGCACGCGCTCGCCGTGCATGTACACCGTGCGGTCATCCCTGAGGCTCGCGATGTACTCCGCCCCTGTCCTGACCATTACCTACCTCCTGTCGCGCTTCTTGACCCCCTCACCCTGCCCTCTCCCCCGAGACGGGGGAGAGGGATCAAAATGAATTAAGGTCCCGCGTTTCATTGCATCCCTCTCTCCCATCGGGGGAGAGGGCCGCAGTTCGAGCTGAGACGCTCGCTTCGAGCGACGAGGCGAGTGCTGAGTGGGTGAGGGGGCAGATGTGACCACGGCGGCATGTCTTCTCGCATAGTCCGCCCTAGCCTCCGAGGTATGCGCGCCGGACGTCGGCATTGTGCAAGAGATCTCTGGCCGCGCCCTCCAGCGCGATGCACCCGCTTTCCAACACGTAGGCGCGATCTGCCATCTGAAGGGCCAGCGCCGCGTTCTGCTCCACCATCAAGACCGTCACGCCCTGGCGGCGGATCTCGTGGATGACCTGGAACACCGTGGCCACCATGGTCGGGGCCAGCCCCAGCGATGGCTCGTCCAGGAGCAAGAGCTTGGGCGCGGACATGAGGGCCCGGGCAATGGCCAGCATCTGCTGCTCACCGCCCGAGAGCGTGCCGCCGAGCTGCCCGAGCCGTTCCTGCAATCGCGGAAAGTGGTGGAAGACGCGCTCGAGGTCGCCGGCCCGCGCGCCGTCGCCTCCCCGGACATAGGCGCCCATCTCGAGGTTCTCGAGCACGGTCATCTCCGGGAAGATGCGCCGCCCCTCCGGGCACTGGGCTATGCCTTTCTTGAGCACGGCGTGGGCGGGGCGGCCGTCGAGCCGCTCGCCGAGAAAGCTGATGCTCCCGGCCGTGGGCCGCAGGAGCCCGGAGATCGCGCGCACGGTGGTGCTCTTGCCGGCGCCATTGGCGCCCAGCAGGCACACCAGCTCGCCCGCCTCCACGCGGAGGCTCACCCCGTGCAGCACCTCCACGGCGCCATAGGCGACCGAGACGCCGTCAAGAGTGAGCAAAGATCTCTCCCGAGCCCAGGTAGGCGCGAATCACTTCCGGATGTCTCTGGATCTCCGCGGGCGTGCCCTCGGCGATCTTCTGGCCGTAGTTGAGCACGACGACCCGGTCGCACAGACCCATCACGAGCTTCATGTCGTGCTCGACGAGGAGCACGGAGAGCCCTCGGCCCCGTATGCCCTCGATCAGGCGCATGAGCCGCCCGGTCTCGACGGCGTTGAGCCCGGCGGCGGGCTCGTCCAGCAGGAGTACCGAAGGGTCGGGGGCGAGGGCGATGGCGAGCCCGAGCAGCCGCTGCTCGCCGCAGGAGAGGTTCTTCGCGGCCTCCTCCGCCTTGTGGTCGAGCCCGACGAAGTGAAGGATGGCCCGCGCCCGCCTTCCGAGGTGTTCCTCCTCACGGCGGTAGCCGCTCGTCATCAGCACCAGCGCTCCGAGGCTCGTCCGCGCGAGCCGATGGCAGGCGGTCAGCACGTTGTCGATGGCAGGCGCCTCGGGGAAGATGCTCGTGCGCTGGAACATGCGGACGAGCCCGCGCTCGGCGATCCGGTTGGGCGCCATGGACGTGATGTCGCGCCCGGCGAAGTCGACGCGCCCGGCGTCCGGAACCTGGAAGCCCGTGATCACGTTGAAGGCCGTGGACTTGCCGGCGCCGTTCGGTCCGATCAGGGCCAGGATCTCGCCGCGCGTGAGATCGATGCTCAAGCCCTCGACGGCTGCGAGGCCGCCGAAGCGCACCGTGACGTCCCTGACCGCGAGGACCGGCCCCGCCAGGCGAGCGCCATCATCTCCGGTCGTGAAGCCGGCGCCGTCCCCCGCGTCCGACTCCGCGCCGGGCTCCCGCGCCCGGTCAGGCAGAAGCGCCCGCAAGTAGAATACGAGGCCCCGCGGCATGAACATGACGACGAGGAGCAGGATGACGCCGTAGAGGAGCATGCGGTAGAAGACGGCCATCCGGAGCATCTCCGGCACGAAGGTGAAGACGAGCGAGCCGAGGGCGGGCCCGAGCACCATGCCCTGCCCGCCCGCCACGACCATGACGGCCATGGTCACCGTGTTCTGAAAACCGAAGAGCTCCGGTGACAGGAAGGTGATGTAGTGGGCATAGAAGCCGCCCGCGGCGCCGGCGAGCACGCACGAGACGACCAGGGCGAGCATCGTGTGCGTGTAGGCGCTGATGCCCGAAGACTCCGCCAGACCCTCGTTGCTCTGAATCGCCCTCAGCGCGCGCCCGATCCGCGAGCCCAGAAGCTGCGCCGTCAGGTACAGCGTCCCGCCCGCCATGACGGCCATCAGGTAGTAGTAGTCGCGCTTGGACACGAGCGTCAGCCTCTCCGTCCCGAGATTGAACGGCGGCACGCCGGCCAGGCCCATGGGCCCCTGGGTCAGATCCATCCAGTTGGTGGCCACGAGCCGGATCACCTCGGCGAAGCCCACCGTGACCAGCACGAAGTAGGCGCCGCGGAGCTTGAGGGTGAGCCGGCCGAGCAGGTAGCCGACCGCCCCCGTGAAAGCGGCGGCGACGGGAAGCGACCACAGCGGCGACAGGCCATAGTGCAGGGCGAGCAGGCCCGA
>DASQAK010000094.1:0-2787 GCA_035635755.1 Candidatus Methylomirabilota bacterium
CGGACCTCTGCGGGCGCCTCCCGCCACACCGGCGTGCAGGCGCACACGAGCCAGAAATGATTGAGGAAGGAGCCGCCGAAGGCCGCGTGGTGGAAGCGGTCGAGCAGCGTGAATTCCTTGGCCAGCGCCCAGGTGGCGAGCTTGGAGCCGTCGTAATGGCCCATGACCAGTCCCGCCGCATCGCTCCAGGCCACGAACTTGTCCATCCGCCCGCCGTTGATCTGGTGCTGCTCCTGGTAGAAGCGGTGCACGAGGTCGCCCGTCTTCTCGCCCGGCGGCGCGAACCAATCGATCAGGAAAGGCGCGTTGGGCAGGTCGGGCGGAAAGCGCAGATCAGGCGCGGGCGGGCGCTTGGAGGTATCGATGGGCTGCGGCAGCGTGCGGTAGACGCGACCGTCCCTGTCCACCTGCGGGGGCGCCGAGCGCGAGTTGCTGAGACCGTCGGCGCCGGGAAAGAGCCCGAAGACGTTGTCGAAGGAGCGGTTCTCCTGGAAGATGACCACGATGTGGTCGATGCGCGCGCGAACGTCGCCCGCGGCCTGGCCCTCCGACGGAGAGGCGGCGCAGCCGGCGACGACGGCCGCCACGACCACGAGAATCCAGGGAAGCACGTTCGGGTTCCCGGCGCTCGGCGTCAGGCGTAGTTCGGCGGAGGGACAAACGCCTGGAATTCCCGCTCCAGCAGCCGCGCCATGTGGATGCACGTCAGGTCGCCGTACTGCGGGCCAATGATCTGCACGCCCACCGGCAGTCCCGACTTCGTGAAGCCGGCCGGGGCTACCGTGGAGGGCAGGTAGACCATCCCCGAGTAGCCGGCCCAGAAAAGCTGATCGGTGGTCGGCACACGCCGGCCGTTGACTTCGATGGTGCGCTGGTAGCGCTCCCCCTTCTGATCGTGCGGAAAGGCCGCCGACGCCGCCGCCGGGCACAGGAGGAGATCGTACTCCCGGAAGAACTCGGCCCACTTCCAGCGCATCTGGTGCCGAGCCTCGCTGGCGGCGAGCCAATCGCGGTGCGTGAGCATGTTGGCCCGCAGCATGCGCGCGTAGTAGCTGTCGTCGGCCGGGCTGAGCGACTTTGCCGCCTCGACAGTCTTGGCGAACTCTTCGTCCGTCTGCCGACCCGACGTCGCCGCGCGCAAGAGCCGGATGAACACCCGCTGCGCCTCCGCGGTGTCCACATCGGGACGTGCGCGATCACTGACCCTCGCGCGCTTCTTGGCCAGGAAGTCGGCCACCGCCTCCACGCGGGCCTGGACCTCGGCGTCGACCTCGGAGACGGCATCGGTCAGCATCACGGCGACCTTGTAGTCCCGCACGGCCTTCTGACGCGGCTTGGCCAGGGTGAGCCGGTATCCCGCGCCATCGATCTCGTCTGGCCCGGCCATGACCTGGAGACCGGTCTCGAGGTCATCCGCGCTCCGGGCCAGCGGTCCGATGACGGAGATGTCCGACTGGGACATCCGCCCGAGAGTCTGCCCTCGCGGCGGCACGATACCCCACGTCGGCTTGTGACCGAAGACGCCGCAGTAGTGCGCAGGGTTGCGGATGGAGGAGCCGATGTCGCTGCCCGCCTCGAAGCCCGTGAGACCCGCGGCCAGCGCCGCCGCGGAGCCGCCCGAGGAGCCGCCAGGGGCGCGGCTCAGGTCCCAGGGATTGTTGGTCGTCCCGTAGATGGCGTTGTAGCTCTGGTAGTCGGCCAGGTAGAGGGGAACGTTGGTCTTGCCGAAGAGGACGACGCCCGCCGCCAGCAGTCGATCGACGGCCAGCGCATTGCGCGTCGGGAAATTGTCCTTGAGCTCGGGCACGCCCCAGGTGGTGGGCATGCCGACCACGTCATAGGATTCCTTGATGGTCATGGGCACCCCGTGCAGAGGCCCCCACGGCTTCTTGCGCGCGAGGGCCCGGTCGGCCGCGCGTGCCCGCTTGCGCGCCCCCTCGAGATCGGTGGCGATGATCGCGTTGAGTGTCGGATTGTATTTCTCGACGCGAGCGAGATAGAGCTCGAGGAGCTCCGCGCAGCCGATCTTCTTGCGGCGAATCAGGGACGCTAGCGCACTCGCGGATTGGAACGGGATATCGAGCATCGCGCCCTCCGGCGTCGGATTTCGCTCGCCTCGTGACTGGCGGGGCCCAGCCCACCGAAGTCCCTCAGCTCGCAATGCGGTCGAGATGGTCTGGCCGGGGCATTGTAGCCTACCTGCGGGCCGCCGGGAGGGCAGGGGTGAGACGCGCGTCAATCGACGGCCACCCGACCCACGCGGGGATCCAGGGCGTCGCGGAGACCGTCGCCCAGGCAATTGAAGCCCATGACGGCCACGAAGATCGCGAGGCCGGGAAAGAGCGAGAGGTGGGGCGCTTCCATGAGATAGGCGCGGCCGTCGCTGACCATCTTGCCCCACTCGGGCGTGGGCGGCTGCACGCCGAGCCCGAGGAAGGAGAGGATGGCCGCCAGGAGGATGGCCGTGGCCACCTGCATGGAGGAAAAGACGAGGAGGGGCGAGACGCTGTTCGGCAGGATGTGGCGGAAGAGCACGCGAGGATGGCTGGCCCCGAGGGCGAGCGCGCCGCGCACGAAGTCGAGCTCCTTGAGGGAGAGCACCATGGAGCGGCTCACCCGCGCGAAGCTCGGGATGGAGCGCACGCCCACCGCGATCATCACGTTGCCCAGGCTGGGGCCCAGCGCGGCGACCACGGCGATGGCCAGGAGAATGCTGGGAAACGCGAGCAATACGTCCATGGTCCGCATCACGGGGCCGTCGAGCCGGGGAAAATAGCCCGCGACGAG
>DASQAK010000095.1:0-2613 GCA_035635755.1 Candidatus Methylomirabilota bacterium
GAAAGGTGCTCTGGCCGCGGGCGACGTTGTCCTGGGCGCCCACGCGCGTGAGGACGCGGTCCACCACGCCGATCCGCGCCGAGCGCGCGGGCACGAAGCTGCCCACCTGGGCGAGGATCACCAGGAGAGCCGCCTGGCGCATGAACACGCTCTTGCCGCTCATGTTCGGCCCCGTGAGGATGAGGATCTGCTCGCGGGCGGGATCGAGAAGCAAGTCGTTGGGCGTGAAGGGCCGTTCGGCCGCCGCGTCGAGGACGGGGTGGCGTCCGTCGCGGATGTCGAGGACGAGCCCGTCGTCCACCTCGGGCCGGACATACCCGCGCTCGTGGGCGACCTCGGCGAGAGAGGCGAGGGCGTCGAGGGCGGCCACGGCGCGCGCCGTGCTCAGGAGGGCTTCCGCTTCCGCGGCCACGGCCGCGCGCACCTCCTGGAACAGCTCGAGCTCGAGGCGCGCCATGCGCTCCTCCGCGCCCAGGACCCTGCCCTCGTGCTCCTTGAGCTCGGCGGTGATGTAGCGCTCCGCTCCCACGAGGGTCTGCCGCCGGACATACTCCTCCGGCACCTTGGCCGCGTGCGTGTTCGAGATCTCGATGCCGTAGCCGAAGACCCGGTTGAAGCGCACGCGCAGCGTGGGGATCTGGGTGCGCTGGCGCTCGCGCGTCTCCAGCGAGGCGATCCACTGCCGCGCCTCCTGGGCGCCGCCCTTGATCTCCTGGAGCTCGGCCGAGAATGTCTCCCGGATGAGACCGCCCTCCTTGAGGCCAAGGGGCGGATCGTCCTCGAGGGCCTCGGCGAGGAGCGTGGCGAGGGCGGGCAGGCTGGCCATCTCCTCACCGAGCGAGCCCGAGACGAAGCCCGGCAGGTGGGCGAGCTCCGCGCGGAGCTGCGGCACGGCGGCCAGGCAGCCCCGGAGCCCCACGAGGTCGCGCGCGTGCGCCTGCCCGAGGGCGGCCCGACTCGCCAGGCGCTCGAGATCGCCGATGGCGCGGAGACGCGCGCGCAGGGCGGCCCGCCGCGCCGGCTCCTCGACCAGGGCGGCCACCGTCGCCTGGCGCCGCGCGATGGCCCCGGTGTCGACGAGCGGCCGGAGGAGCCACTGCCGGAGCAGGCGGGCGCCCATGGGCGTCTCCGTCCTGTCCACGGTCGCCAGGAGCGAGCCACGCGCGTGCCCCTCCTGGGCGGTCTCGAAGAGCTCGAGGGTGGCCACGGCGGTGGGATCGAGGACCATGGTGTCGCCCGGGACGAGTCGCTGCAGCCGCGTGAGGTGACCCAACGCCCCGCCCTGGGTCTCGCGGAGATAGGCGAGCGCCCCGCCGGCGGCTTGAAGCCCCGCGGTCATGTCGCCCACTCCGAAGCTCTCGAGGGTCGTCACCTTGAGCTGGGCGGCCAGCGCCTCCCGAGCCGGCTTGAGGGAGAACCACGAGGGCTCACCATGGGTCACGGGGAGGCCGAGGCCGCCCAGCCGGGCCGCCAGGCTCTCGTCACCGCCCCGGGCGAGCAGCACCTCGGCCGGGCGCCTGAGCAGCGCCGCCTCCAGGAGGGCGCCGCCGTCGTCCGAGCCCTCCCCTGCCCAGAAGTCTCCGGTGGAGACGTCCACGAGGGCGAGGCCCAGAGTGGCGCGCGGGCCCGCCCGGTGGACGGCCAGGAGATAGTTGTTGGCCGCGCCGTCGAGGTGCTGGAGATCCGTGATCGTGCCCGGGGTCACGATGCGCACGACCTCGCGGCGGACCAGCTTCTTGCCCTTGGCCGCCGCCTCCATCTGCTCGCACACCGCCACCTTCCGGCCCGCGCGGATCAAGCGCGCGATATACGTCTCGGCGGCGTGATGCGGGATGCCCGCCATGGGAATGGCGCCCTCGCCCTTCTGGCGCGAAGTCAGGGTGAGCTGGAGGAGGCGGGCCCCCAGATGGGCGTCCTCGAAGAACATCTCGTAGAAATCGCCGAGCCGGAACAGCAGGAGGTAGTCCGGGTAGCGCTGCTTCAGCTCCCGGTATTGCCGCATCATGGGCGACAGCTCGGCCGAGAGGTCCTTCACGCTCCGAGCGCCGCGTTGAGCCGATCGTACGTGGTGTCGAGGGTCTCGGGGAGCACCCGCGTGTCGCCGATCACGGGCATGAAGTTCGTGTCCCCGTTCCAGCGCGGGACGATGTGCAAATGCAGGTGGCCGACGATACCGGCGCCGGCGACCCGGCCCTGGTTGGCGCCCACGTTGTACCCGTCGGGCTTGTAGGCCGCGCCGATGGCGCGCACGGCGGCCTGCAGCATCTCCATGGCATCGCCCAGCTCTTCCGATGTCGCTTCCTCGAGCGTGCCGACGTGGCGCGTGACCACGACCATGACGTGTCCCGAGGCGTAGGGAAACTTGTTCAGGATGAGAAAGGCGCGAGGGGAGCGGCGAAGAATGAGAACGCGCCGGTCATCACCGGCGGCCAGCGCGTCACAGAAGACGCAGCCGGCGGAAGCGGAGGGCGGGGCTCCGGCGGCCTCGACGTAGGTCATCCGCCACGGCGCCCAGAGTCGATCCACGCGGGTCGGACCGGCGGGATGCTAGGTGTTGACCAGCTCGCGAAGCCTCTTGCCGACCTTGAAGAAGGGCACCCGCTTCTCGGGGAC
>DASQAK010000096.1:0-2709 GCA_035635755.1 Candidatus Methylomirabilota bacterium
CTCCCCGACGCCGTGGACCCGCGTGGGCCGAAGGGACGGTGAACACGCAGGATTATCTTGACGAAGGAGCCTTGGACCACGTTCTGGCGTGGAGAGTTGCAGCAATGAGACATGCAACTAATCCACCGGCTCTGTGGGAGGCCGGTGGATAAGCCGGTGGGCATCTGCAGGCACGCGAAGAAATTTCGCGCACTAAGAGCAAATCGCCTGTTGGCGCGGCACTCGAGCTTTCTACTTCAGTGAGACCTCAAGGTCGCGTGGCCTCAGGGCGTGGACTTCACTGCGGATACGACGGCCTCGAGGTTTTCCTCGTGGACGTCGAGCGGGAGAACGCAGCCCGGGGCGATGATCACTCCAGTGCCCGCCGTCTGGCTGATGGCATCGACGACGTCGGCCGCCGCAGCCGCCGGGCTGCCGGCCCTCAGCGTCTGGCTCTCGTTCAGCCACCCACCACGGCGCCCTTGAAGCGACGAAGCCCGTCGCCCAACGTAGGTGCGGTCAGCCGATCGTGCCAGTTCATGGCGGCCACGGGCAAGGTGGCCGAGCGGTCGAAATAGATCTGCCGGCCGTGGACGTGGAGCATGGTCCACATGTGGCTGCCGCCGAGGCTCTCCAGCACTCGCCACGAGTACGGCATGCCGAATCGCGAGTGATCTCCTTCGGCTATCACGTCCCGGCTGGCCGTCTGGGACACGTAGAAGATGCCGTCGGCGCCGGCCTTGCCCGCCTCCGCCACGTAGCGGATCACCGTCTCGGTGATGACGTCGAGCGCGCCCATCACCGCGTGGGGATGATCGCGCAGGTCGAGATCGAGCTGCTCCCCCGCCAGCTTGCGGGCGATGGTGAGCGGGGCGAACACCGTGTGCAGCACAGGCACGTCGTCGCTCCGGCCGCTCAGAATGAGGCGCAGCGCCTCGAGCTCGCGCCCGAGGGCCCCGCGCCCGGGATCGAGCGGCTTGATCCTGGCCCAGTCCGCGGTCTGTCTCACCGCGTGCTGGGTGCAGGTCTTGGCGCCATTGGGCGAGCCCTGGTAGGCGACCTTGCAGCCCCAGTCCTCCACGCAGTAGACCCCGCTCGACATGATCTTGACGAGATCGAGGTCCCAGCGACGCTGCCACGCGAGCATGGCGTCGGCGAGGCCGCGGGCCGTGTGATCCAGGTGCGGCACGTGCTGCCAGAAGGCCACGGGCAGCCGGTCGACAGGCTGCCGGTGAAGCGCCGCGTGGATGCGCTCTCGCTTCGTCATGGCCGCAAGTTTATCTTATTCAGCCCTCCCCTCGCCGACCTCGTGCCCGCGGGATCAATTCAGCCCTCGTCTCGCGGCTTCGCCGCTCTACTCGAACCACGGGCAGCGTCTCGGCTCGAAAGACAATTTGATATCCGGGAACTCTGCCGGCACGCTATGGTCTAAGAATGCGAGAGGGAGACACCGCCGACGCCCCGGAGTTCCTCGCGCGGCTGCGGGCCGGAGACGCCGGTGCCTTCGAGCAGCTCGTCGCCCTCCATCAGCATCGCGTCTTCGGCGTCGCCTTCCGGATGCTGGGCAATGCGGCCGAAGCCGAGGAGATGGCCCAGGAGGCTTTCATGCGGGCTCACCGGAGCCTGTCGGAGTTCCGCGGGGATGCCAAGCTGTCCACCTGGCTCTACGCCATCGTCTCGCGCCTGTGTCTGAGCCGTCTCGCCTCGGGTGAGCGGCGGGCGGGGCGCCAGGGCGAAGAGACGCTCCTGCGACTTTCCGACCCGCGCGGAGGCCCCGACGCGGGGGCGGAGCGCGCCGAGCTCGAGGCGGCCCTGCATCGGGCCATCGCCGAGCTGCCCGAGGACCGTCGGGCCGTCGTGATACTCCGCGATCTCCAGGGCCTCTCCTATGAGGAGATCGCCGAGGCCCTCGATCTCGAGCTGAATACCGTGCGCTCGCGTCTTCATCGCGCCCGCCTGGATCTCAAGGAGAAGATGGAGCGGTTCCTGCCATGACCTGTCACGAGTCCCGCGAGCGGCTGTCCGAGCTCCTCGATGAGGTCCTCCCTGCCCCGGAGCGCGCCGAGGTGGACGCCCACCTGGCCGATTGCCCGGAGTGCCGGCGCGAGCTCGAGCGGCTGCGCGCCACTGTCTCGCTCCTCCAGCGGGTCGAGCCGGTGCGCGCCCCGGCTGGCTTCGTGGATCGCGTCATGGCAGCGGTGCGCCCGGTCCCGTGGTATCGGCGGCTGGCCGCGTGGATCTTCCTGCCGCTCTTGATCAAGCTGCCCGCCGAGGCCGCCGCCATGGCCCTGGTCGCGATCCTGGCCGTCTATCTCTTCCAGCGCGATCCCGAGCTGCAGCGGGCCATCAGACCAGAGCTCCAGGCGCCCCCGCCTCGTGCCGAAGCCCCCGCCCCGCGCGAGGAGCAGCCGGCCTCTTCCCTCGCCACGCCGCCCCTCAAGGCCGGCAAGGTGGAGAAGGGCACCGCGGTGGAGCGCGCTCGGGAGAAGTTCTCGTATGCGGAACGCGGTGCGCAGGACGAGCGCGCCGTGACCAGCCCGCCCTCCCCGCCCGCCGTGGCCGAGGGGAAGCTGGCCGACAAGAAAAGGGAAGCCGATCTCGAGCGCCTCCAGAAAGAAGACCAGGCGCCTCGGAGCGCAGCACCCGCTTCGCCGTCGCCAACTCCGGCTCCGCCCGCTCCCGTCCCTCAGACACTGCCCGAGGCGCGCGCGAAAAGCCAGGATGCGACCG
>DASQAK010000097.1:0-16712 GCA_035635755.1 Candidatus Methylomirabilota bacterium
CATGCTTACTCCGCTTGGCCTAGACCTGCCCAAGCTTCTCCTCGGGCAGAAACGGGGAATGGATAAGGAACTGGTTGCATCCCTGCTCCGCGAGGTTAGGGAGTACAGTTTTGATAGCAACCTAATCATTACCGGGACAGATGGCTCTGGGGCTCACATATACATCGTCGGCGATCCGGGAAGGGCGATGTGTTGCGACCTCATGGGATTCGCGGCAATCGGAGTCGGGGACTGGCACGCGGAATCCCAATTTATGGTTGCCAAGTATGTGAGCTCCTGGCCCTTTGAAAAGGCCTTGCGCCTTCTGTATCTCGCGAAGAAAAGAGCCGAGACTGCACCTGGGGTGGGCACTGATACGGATCTCTTTATCATCGGTTCACCTCCTGCTGGCGCCCATACTCAGGTAGGAGTTGACGTCGTTCAGAGGCTGCATGAGATGTATGAGGCGCACATGAAGACGATTGAGACGATGGGGTGGCTCGCGGACACCCAGATGGAGGACTATGTCAAACAGCTCGAGGCCAGCACGCAAGAAGCCCAAGAAACAGCAACGGAGTCTGGAGGAAAAGAGCCCCCTGAGCCGGGAACAATTCGAGGAGACCCTGAGAAAGGCGAGTCAGAGGACGACGGCAAGGACAATCCCTAACGAACCTGACCGAGAAAAGAAAGGAACATAGGCCGTTCGTCGTGTCGGTGGTTGTATCGGAACCCATACTCATTGATGTAGCTCTGGAGATACTTCGGACTGACCGAATGATAGACGCCGCCAATACCGCGCTTTACGAGGCTCCAAAAACCCTCAATTGTATTGGTATGGATGCTCCCAATGCCGTACACCCCATCACCGTGTCGAAGCGTCCGATGCTTGTATCCCGCCCAATGGATACGCTCATAGACGGCGAGTTCGTCCGAAAAGACTTCGGTGTGCGTCGAAGGGATCGTGTCCTTGATGATCGGCATGACCGTCTTGATCTTGAGGTTGGGCACGACCTTGGCCACGACCGGCCCTTGCCGCTCAACCATGCCAAGCACGACAGTCTTGCCGGGAGCGCCGCGACCAGTTTTGCCGCCACTCCGCTTGCCGCCGACATAGGTATCGTCGATCTCTACTCGCCCCATCAGCGTTCCGGGCGATTCGTTGAGCATGGAGCGAATTTGCTTCGCCATGCGCCAAGCCGTCTTGTAGGTCACGCCCGTTTCTCGCTCAAGCTGTTTTGCCGAGATGCCACAGCGGGTCGAGGCCATGCGGTAGATCGCGTGGAACCACAGCCGCAGGGGCGTGGGCGACTTGTGGTAGATCGTCCCAGCTGTCGGATGGACGTGGTGCCCGCACCGGTCACAGCTATACGAGCGCCGAGACACGACGCGGTGATGCTTGGTCACCCGGTCGCACTTGGTGCAATGGATGCCGTTCGGGTACAGGTAGGCCCGGAGCCAGTCGAGGCAAGCGGCATCGTCCGGAAACTGCTTCTCGAAGTCCGTCAGCGTGTACTTGGTCATGGCCATAGCCCCTACCTCCTGCCTATAGCCTAGCCCATGCCTTACCTACTGTCAAGGGATAATTACCTTTGATCTTGTAATACTCAACACATGATGGGTAATCTATGCACTCCCATTTAAGGGAGCGCTATGGCCACCTCGATCGAGTCCTTACCCCCGCCAGGGTTGGACCCCGAGGGGCTCGATGGCTTGCTGCAGGCTTTCCCCCAGGGCCGGCTCAGCGAGATCGTCGGCCCTCGATCCTCCGGAGGCAGCAGCCTGCTCCTGGCGCTCCTGGCCCGCGCCGCGCGCAACGGAGTCACCGCTCTCGTGGACGCCTCCGACACGCTCGATCCAGCCGTGGCGGCCCGCGCCGGGCTCGATCTTCGCGGCCTGCTCTGGGTGCGCTGCGGCGGGCGTCTGCCCGTGGCATGGCGCGCGACGGATCTCCTCCTCCGCTGCCCGGGCTTTGCCGCCATCGCGCTCGATGTGGGTGAGTCGGCCTCCGCGCCGCCGGGGATGGGCGTGCGCCTCCAGCGCGCCGTCGCGAACGGCGAGAGCATGCTCGTCGTTCGGGGGCCGCGGCATCTCCTGGGCTCGGCCGCCGCGCTGGTGGTGTCGGTGCGCCGCGTGCGCGCGCGCTGGATCGGCGCACCGCGGCCGCTGCGGCTGGGCGGGCTCGTTTCCGAGGCGCGCGTGGTCCGCTCGCGCTCCGACCCGGGCCTGACCAGGCTCGGGCGCGCCTGGCTCCTCGAGTGGCGGACATGATACGCATCGCCTGCCTGCATGTGCCGGATGCCGACGCGACGGTGCAGTCCGCTCTCCTCGACATCGCCCTGCGCCATTCCCCCTCGGTGGAAGACGTCGCGCCGGGCATCGTCTTTCTCGACCTTCGCGGGCTCGGCAAGCTCTGGGGCGGCGAGGAGGAGCTGGCGCGCCGGCTTCTCCAGGCCGTGGCCGAGCGTGGATGGACGGCGCGAGTCGGCATCGCGGGCAGTCGCGCGGGCGCGCGCTTCGCCGCCCGCGCCGGAGAGGGCGTCACCATCGTGCCGCCTGGGCGGGATGCGGGGAGACTTGGAGTGGCGCCGCTGGCCCTCCTCGACCTGGGGCCCGAGATGGCCGCCCGCCTCGCCCGCTGGGGCATTCGCACGCTCGGTGAGCTGGCCGATCTTCCCGCGCGCGGGCTCGCGCAGAGGCTGGGCGATGAGGGCCCGCGCCTTCAACGACTGGCGGGTGGCGAGGATCCCACGCCGCTCCGTCTCTGGACGCCCCCGCCCGTCTTCGAAGAATCGGCGGAGTGCGCCTGGGGAATCGAGGCGCTCGAGCCGCTCGGCGATCTCATGGCGGGGCTGGCCGAAGCGCTCTGCGCGCGCCTCCGCCGCGACGAGCTCACGGCTGACGCCTTCGCATGGACCTGTCGCCTGGCCGACCGCACGGTGCACGAGGGCTTCTGCGCGCCGGCGGCTTCGCTGGCCGATCCCGCGGCGGCCGCCGCGATGCTCCGCGCCTCCCTCGCGGCCCGGCCGCCGCGCGCTGCCGTCGAGGGGATCACGCTCCGCGCGCATCCCCTGCGCGCGCCGAAGACGCAGCCGCGCTTCGATGAGCCGCCGGGCCCGAGCCCGCGCCTGCTCACCGCCGCGCTGGCGCGCCTGAGCGGCCTCGTGGGCACCTCCGGCATCGGCGCGCCCGAGCTCCTGGACAGCCACCGCCCCGACGCGATGCAGATGACCCCGTTCGTTTTGTTCTCCTCGCGCAATCCCGCAGGCGTGGCCGTTCGAGCTGAAGGGCGAAGCCCTGAGGCGAGGACTGAGTTAATCAGCGGCGAGGCGAGGGCTGAGATAAATCAAGGGAAGATTCTGGCGGTGCGGAGGATGAGACCGCCGCGCCCCGCGCGGGTGACGCTTGCTGCCGGCGCGCCCGCCCACCTCCACGCGGGCGGGCTCGCGGGCCGCATCGTGGCGGGCGCGGGCCCGTGGCGCGTCTCGGGGGAGTGGTGGACGGAAGAGGCCTTCGTCCAGGACGAGTGGGACGTGGAGCTGGGCGACGGCACCCTGTGCCGCCTCGCGCGCGACGGGCGCGGCTGGCGCCTCGAAGCAATATATGATTAGCCCTTGCCTCGCCGCTCTCCTGCGTGCGGGATTGATTCAGCTCTCGCCTCAGGGCTTCGCCCTTCAGCTCGAAAAGCGGGCAGCGTCTCAGCTCGAACTGCGCTAACCCATGTTCGTCGAGCTGCATGCCAAAAGCGCATTTTCTTTCCTCGAGGCGACGGCGCTGCCCGAGGCGCTGGCGGGCCGCGCCGTCGCTCTCGGGCAGCCGGCCCTGGCCCTCGTGGACGCCGACGGCGTGTACGGAGCGCCGGCCTTCTACCGCGCCTGCACGCGTCTCGGCATCACGCCGCTGGTGGGCGCCGAGGTCAGCCTGGCGGACGGCGGCAGGCTGCCCCTCCTCGTGGAGGATCAGGAGGGATACAAGAATCTCTGCCGTCTGCTGACGCGCGTCAAGATGCGCGCGGCCAAATGCGAGGGCGCCGCGGGCTGGGACGATCTCGAAGAGCATGTGGGTGGGCTCGTCTGTCTCACCGGCGGCGCCTCCGGGCCCGTCGCCGCGGCCCTCGCCCACGGCGGGCATGAGGCCGCCCGCGCGACGCTCGACAGGCTCGCCGGCCTCTTCGGCCGCTTCGGCGTCTACGCCGAGCTCCAGCGCGATCTCTCCCGCGAGCAGGAGGCGCGCAATGAATGGCTGCGTGCCGAAGCCGAGCGGCTGAGGTTGCCCCTGCTCGCCAGCAATGCCCCCCTCATGATCGCCCGCGGAGATCGCCCATTGCTGGACACGCTGACCTGCATCAAGCACGGCACGACGATGGGCCAGGCCGGGCGATTGCTCGCGCGCAATAGCGAGCGCTTCCTCAAGCCCGGTCGCGAGATGGAGCAGCTCTTCGCCGATTGCCCCGCGGCTGTGGCCAACACGGGCGAGCTGGCGCTGCGGCTCGGCTTCACCCTCAAGCACCTGGGCTATCGCTTTCCCGATTACCCGCTGCCGCCGGGCCAGACGCCGATCGGCTGGCTCCGCGCGCTCTGCAAGGAAGGAGCGCGGCAGCGCTACGGCGCGGGCCCGCTGGCCCAGAAGGCGAGGCGGCAGATCGAGCGCGAGCTCGACTTGATCGCCCGCCTCGACCTGTCCGGCTATTTCCTCATCGTCTGGGACCTGGTCGAGTTCTGCCGCCGCCACGGCATCCTGGCGCAGGGGCGGGGCTCCGCCGCCAACAGCGCGGTCTGCTACGCCCTCGGCATCACCGCGGTGGATCCGGTGGGGATGGAGCTCCTCTTCGAGCGCTTTCTTTCCGAGGAGCGCGGCGAGTGGCCGGACATCGATCTCGATCTGCCGAGCGGCGACCGTCGCGAGCAGGTCATCCAGTACGTCTACGAGCGCTATGGGCGCCTGGGCGCGGCCATGACGGCCAATGTCATCACCTATCGCGGCCGGAGCGCGGCGCGAGAAGTGGGCAAGGTGCTGGGGCTTCCCCCCGTGCTGTGCGATCGTCTGTCCGCGCTCGTCAGCAACTGGGAGTACAAGGATCCGGGCGATAGCCTCCTCGCGCATCTCCGCGAGGCCGGCTGCGATCCCGCGCACCCGGTCATGCGTCACTTCGCCGGCCTCTGGACGGCCATCCAGGATCTGCCCCGGCACCTCGGCCAGCACTCGGGCGGCATGGTCATCTGTCAGGGCCGGCTCGATAGCTGTGTGCCCCTCGAGCCGGCGACCATGCCCGGGCGCTCGGTCGTGCAGTGGGACAAAGACGACTGCGCCTCCATGGGCATCATCAAGGTGGATCTTCTCGGACTGGGTATGATGGCGCTGCTCGAGGATGCCATCGGCATGATCCGCCGGCGCGGCGGCCACGTGGACCTGGCGCACTTGCCCCCCGACGATCCGACCGTCTACGCCATGCTCCAGAAGGCCGACACCGTCGGGGTCTTCCAGGTGGAGAGCCGTGCCCAGATGGCCACCCTGCCGCGCCTCAAGCCGAAATGCTTCTACGACCTCGTGGTGCAGGTCGCCATCATCCGTCCCGGGCCCATCGTGGGCGACATGGTGCATCCGTATCTGAGGCGACGCGCCGGACGCGAGCCCGTCACCGTGCCGCATCCGAATCTCGAGCCCATCTTGAGGCGCACCCTCGGCGTGCCGCTCTTCCAGGAGCAGCTCCTGCGCATGGCCATGGCCACGGCGGGCTTCACGGGGGGCGAGGCCGAAGAGCTGCGCCGCGCCTTCGGCTTCAAGCGGCGCAAGCAGGCCATGGACGAGGTGGAGAAGAAGCTCCGGGCGGGCATGGCGGAGCAGGGGATCACGGGCGAGGCGGCCGAGGCCATCATCCGCTCCATCACCGCCTTCGCCCTCTACGGTTTTCCGGAGTGCGTCGTCGGCGAGACGCTCGTGATCGATGCCGACACGGGGCGGCGAGTGAAGATCGAGGATGTTGTCATGGGACGTGCGCGCATCAGCCACACCCTTGCCTGCGACTCAGACATGAAGATCCGCAAGCGTCGCATGCTCCAGGCCACCTCCAGCGGCCAGCGCATGGTTTACCGCGTGCGCACGGCTCTCGGCCGGGAGGTCCTAGCGACAGCGGAGCATCCTCTACTCACGATGGATGGTTGGCGAGCAGTCAATGATCTCAAGGCCGGCGATCGCATCGCGGCGCCCCGCGAGTTGCCTGTGCTCGGTTGTCGACGCTGGCCCCGATATCGGCTGATCGTCCTTGCGGATCTCATTGCCGAGGGCAACCTATGTCACCCGAGCACGGTGTATTTTTATACGACCGACCCGCAGCACCGCGATGAATTTGTGAGGGCGGTGGAGCAATTCCCTAATACCTGCGCAACTGTCGCCCGTCATCGGAATTGCTTCAGTGTGCACGTTCGACGGAGCAACAGATTGCTAAGGATAGGTGTGGTGAAGTGGATCAAGCGACTCGGACTCTGGGGTCTCGATTCACGGGGGAAGCATGTGCCAGCTGAAGTTTTCGAGTTGTGTTCAAGCGACTTGGCGCTCTTCCTCGCGCGTCTGTGGGAAGGGGACGGCTCGTTCTCGCGAGCCGGCCATGTGTCGTATGACACTGTGTCTCGCCGGCTGGCTGAGGATGTCCAGCACCTTCTTCTGCGCCTAGGAATTGTGGCTCGGATTTATGAGCGCGTCCGCCCTTATCGAGACCGGCAGGTTACAGGCTTTGTCGTCACGATCACCGGACAAGAAAACCTCCAGCGCTTCTATCGAGTGATCGCCCGACGTTTTCTCTGTTCTCGCAAGCGTCAACAGGCAAAGATCATTGCTGACGCGGCCACGCAAGATCGGTCCTCGTGTGATGTCGTTCCAACCGCCGTGCGAGGCGTGATTGATCCCGCCCGGAAACACAACAGGGTGACATGGGATGAGGTCGCGGCCCGCACGAGGCTCTCGATGCGCGCCGTGTGTTCACCGGATCGATCCAAGCAGGGATACCGACGATGGACAATTGCCAGACTAGCCGAGTACTTCCAGTCTCGAGAACTGAGGCGCTTGGCCGAGTCTGATCTTTACTGGGATAGGATTCTCGCGGTCGAGGAGGTGGGCGTCCGTGAGACGTACGATCTCAGCGTCGAGGATGACCACAATTTCATCGCCAACGACTTGATCGTTCATAATTCCCACGCGGCCAGCTTCGCGCTGCTCGCCTATGCGAGCACGTATCTGAAGGCGCATCACCCGGCCGCTTTCTACGCGGCGCTGCTCAACAACCAGCCCATGGGCTTCTATCATCCCGCCACCATCGTGGGCGATGCCGCGCGGCACGGGCAGACCATCCGCCCGGCGGACGTCAATCACTCCGACTGGCTCTGCGCGATCGAGGCCGACGGGACGGTGCGGCTCGGGCTGCGGTATGTCAGGGGGCTGCGCGAGGACGCAGGTCGACGCATCGAGCGTCTACGCCCCTTCGCCTCCGCCGACGATCTCGTCCGTCGCGCGGGACTCCACCGCGATGAGCTGACCCGGCTGGCCGAGCTGGGCGCGCTGGGCAGCCTCGGGCTCGAGCGTCGGGCGGCGCTCTGGGAGATCGAGCTGGCGGCGCGGCCGGCCGGTGCGCTCTACGAGGATGTCCCGGGCCTCCCCTCGCCTTCGCCGCTCCCGTCGATGACGGCCGAGGAGGCGCTCGTGGCCGACTGCCAGGGTACCGGGCTCACCCTGGGCCCTCATCCGATGATCTTCCACCGTGAGCGGCTCGAGCGTCTGCGGGCGGCCCGCGCCATCGATCTGCCGGGGCTCAAGGACGGCCGGGCCGTGCGTGTGGCGGGAGCGGTGGTGGTTCGTCAGAGGCCCGGCACCGCCAAGGGCTTCGTCTTCCTGAATCTCGAGGACGAGACGGGGCTCGTGAACGTGGTCGTGCCCCCGCCCCTCTTCCACCGCTACCGGCTCGTCCTGGTGCAGGAGCCCTTCCTCTACGTCGAAGGCACGCTCGAGCACCGCGACGATGTCATCTCGGTGCGGGCGGGGCGCATCCAGCCCCTTCACTCCGAGCTGGGACGGCTGCCCTCCCACGACTTTCATTAGCTCTAGGCGACCGCTTCCTGCTACCTTCTTGCCGCGTCCATCCTGATCCCGGCCACGCCGGAAGGAGGCCAAGTGCTCTTCGCCCCGTGGCTCGCGGTGGTGCTGCTCGGCGCCGCGGGCATCGTCGAGATGAGCATCGGGCTTCATGCGGCGCGGCTGAAGAAGCCGTTCCTGCTCGCGGCTCATCACCTGTACTGGACGCGGGCCGCCGGGCTCACCGTCATCATGCTCATGCTGCCGCGCCTGTCCTTGCGCTCGGCCACGGGCGTCAACAGCAATGCCCTCGACGCCATGCTCCTCCTGCCTGTCGTTCTCGCCGCGGGGTGCTTCTGGATGCTCGGCCGAGGCTATGCCGCGCCCGGGGTGGCCGTCGAGTCGCTGCTCGAGACGGTGCGGGAGGTGCTGGGGCAGATGGGCTACAGCGCGCGAGAGTCTGTCCCGCGCGCCGGCGAGCACGAGCTCATGATCAAGGACGTGGGCGTGGTGGTGACGGTGTCGGCGCCGTGGTGGAGCGGCTCGCCCAGGCTGCGCGTGCAGCCCGCGGACGAGATCGGCATGCTCCGCCAGGTGGTGACCGCGGTCAACGTGTTGCTCGCCCTCGGGCCCTTCGAAGTGCGCAGCGCCCCCTTCGTACTTCACACGCTCAAGGGCGCGGTCCTGATCGTGGCAGCAGTGGCAGGCTTCGTCGCGCTCGTCGCTCGCCCTTAGCTTCTCTAGGTCGCTCAAAAAGGTCCAGATGCGAGGCGTCGCCCGAAGGCTGCACGCGAGGCGTACTCTCTGTACGTTGAGCGTGCAGCCGAGGGCGACAACGAAGCAGGTGGGCCTTTTTCAGCGACCTAGGGGCGGACTATGGTGGTGCTGTCTCCCGTCGCGACAATCTGGTAGCCGTTGGCGCCGCCTGCCGAATAGGTATACGTCCACCCTGACGGTGGCGTGGGCGTGGAGGCCATGAAGGGGCCCGCGACTTGACCGTTCACATTGGTTTGTGGGCTCGTGAGATCGGTCAGGGCCGAGGGCATCTGGCCCATGTGGGCGCTGAAGGTGCCGATGGCGCCCGACAGGGTCCGCGTGTCCGCCTCGGCCTTGGCCACGCGCGAGCGGGCCTGGACGTTGTTGTAGATGGTCATGGCTATGGTGGTCAGTACGCCGAGCACGGCGATGACGACCAGCAGCTCCACCAGTGTGAATCCGGCTTGCCTGCGACGCATGTCGGTCTTACAAGGGCAAACACGATGCCATGGGCGGAATTTTCGCCCGGGCCCTGTAACTGCCCAAGTTTCCTGACCTTCCGAAGGCCCAAAGCGATTTGGTAGAGGGCAGGACAGCCAAATTTTGTTGTCGATTGGCCGATTTAGCGCACTACGAGCGTGGCTCAGCCGACCGATGCGGCAAGGGCGCTGCCGACCTCACGCGGCTCGCGGGGCGCCCCGATGGCGAGGATGACGGCGTATGGCTTCTACGGTATCCTCGGATCTGGTGCGTAGCGCATCCAAGGTCATCAGCAGCCGCCCTCCCACGGAGGGGTCCAGCGTCGTGAGTCCACGCAGGCTACACCGGGTCGAGCGTGCATACCTGAGGCAGCTGTTGAGTCCCGCCTTCGCGCTGGCCGCCATCGCGATCATCGAGGGATTCTCGTGGACGCCGTGGCAGATCGTGGCGCCCACGACGCTTCTCCTCACCGCCGTGGTCGCCTCCACCTTCGTGGGCGGCCTCGTCGACGGGCTCATCAGCGCGGGCATCACCGTCTGGTACTACTCGTACCTGCTCTCCGCGCCCGGCACGATCTTCCCGTACACTCACGAGACGCTACGGCGCGTGCTCGTCTATGCCTGCTCGGCGCCCGCCGTCGCCCTCATGGTCGGCGTCATCAAGCAGCGCGCCGCGCGCATCGCCGCCGACGCCGCGCGCAGGGAGCGGGATTCTTCGGATGCCGTCTACGCATCCTTGACGTGGTCGCGGGAGGCGGAGAAGACGGGGCGGGAGGCGGAGCGTCGCTATCGCGCCTTCTTCGACGCCAATGTTGCGGGCATTGTCCACGCCTTCCGTGATGGCAGGGTGCTGCAGTGCAATGAGACCTTGCGACGCCTGATCGGCTTCGACACCGTCGAGGACATCAAGGCCCGGGACATTCGCGACCTTTTCCAGGAGCGGGCGGACTTCGACCGTATCGTCGAGCGCCTCGATCGAGGGACGCTGTCGGTCGAGGAGGAGCTGGGCATTCGCCGACGTGATGGCGGCCCGCGCCGTGTACGCCTCACGGCGCGCCGCCTGGAGGAAGGCGCGCGGCTCGTGTTCGAGGTGAGCGTGGTGGACATCACGCCGCAGTGGATGGCCCAGACCCAAGCAGCCGCCCTCGAGACCAAGCTGGCCACCCAGGAGGCCGATAACGCCGTCCTGGGCCGAGAGGTGGATGCCCTCGCCCACGCGGTGGCGCATGACCTGCGCGCGCCGCTCCGGCGCATGGATGATCTGAGCGAGGCGCTCATCGTGGACTACGGTCTCAGGCTCGACGGAGAGGGGCGCGCCCGGCTCAATCGCCTCGCCACGACGAGTCGCAACATGGAGAAGCTCGTGCGGCAATTCATCGAGCTCTCGCGCCTCACGGGGGGCGAGCTCAAACGGGAGGCGGTGGACCTCTCGGCGGTGGCTCAGGACGTCGTGGAGAGCCTCCGCGCCCGCCGTCCCGGCGACGATGTCACATGCAAGATCGCGCCAGGGTTGTCGGCGAACGGAGATCCGAGCCTCCTGCGGCTGGCTCTCACCCACATGATCGGCACCGCGTGGAGCGCGACGGCGGGACGGCCGGGCTCATACATCGAGTTCGGCACCGCCCGAGTGGGGGACCGGGAGACCTTCGTCATCACCGACGGCGGCGGAGGCCTGGACCGGCCCTATGCAGGGACGTTGCCGGGCGCTGTCCAGCGTCTGGACAATGGGAATCGAGACGGGGGGAACGGACCGGACGGAGGGCATGGACCAGACGGGGGGCTTGGACCGGGCGGCACGGCCGTCACCCTGGTCATGGTCCAGCGCATCATCCAGCGCCACGGGGGCCGGGTCTGGGTCGAGGCCACGCCCGAGGGCGGGGCGGTGTTCTTCACACTCCGCCATGAGACGGGGAAGTCCTCCACGTCTCCCGGCATCCCTTTGGCGCTCTAGCGCGTCAAAACACCCGGACAGACGAGGACCAACGGTGCCCATCTACGAGTACGAGTGTCAGGGCTGCCACCGCCGGGTGAGCCTGCTCGTGCGCTCCATCTCCCAGCAAGCCTCGCCCCGATGTCCGGGCTGCGGCAGTGCCGAGTTGTCACGCCTCATGTCCCGCTTCGCTACCCTCAAGTCCGAAGATGATCGGATGGAAGCCGCCGCTGATCCCTCCCACTACGGTGACCTCGACGAGAACGACCCTCGCAGCGTCGCCAAGTACGTCAAACAAATGGGCGAGGAGATGGGCGAGGATCTGGGGCCAGACCTCGACGCTGCCATGGATGAGGCCATGGACGAGGGCGGGACCGGCGACGAGGGTCCTGGTGGCGAGGCCAGCCTCTCTGAAGCCGGGAGCGACGATGAAGGTTGAGGCGCTGCCGGGCTTCGAGGGCCTGGACGAGGCGCGCTGGAACGGCCTCCTCGACCAGGCCCGCCCGCCCTCGGTCTTCCTGACCTGGCAGTGGCAGACGTCCTGGGCTGGGGCCTTCCTGGGTGGCCGGCCGCTTCACCTCCTGCGCGTCACGGACGACGCGGGCACGCTGACCGGCGTCCTGTCTCTTTACGACGAGACGCCGGGAGAGCGCCACCTGCTAGGTGGCGTCGACGTGTCCGACTATCTCGACCTCATCGCTCCGGCGGGGCGCGAGGAGGAGGTGTGGCAGGCTCTCCTCCAGCATCGGGCGGGCGATGCCGCGTCCTGGGACCTCCACGGCATCCGCGCCCTTTCCCCCACGCTCGAGATCCTCCCGAGGATCAGCCCCGCATCAGGGCTGCGAGTTTCGGTCGAGAGAGAAGATCGCTGCCCGGTCCTGGAGCTGCCCTCGTCCTGGGAGGCCTATCTGGAGCGGTTGTCCGGCAAGGATCGCCACGAACTCAAGCGCAAGATACGCAAGCTGGAGCGCGAGCTGCCGGGCACCACCGTGCGCTCCCATGCTTCGCCCGAGGGGTGGGAGGGGGCGCTCGCGGAGTTCCTCTGGCTCCACCGGCTCTCCAAGGTCGGCAAGGCCCGCTTCATGGACGAGCGCATGGAGGCCTTCTTTCGCGAGGCCACGCGGGCCCTGGCTGCGGCGGGCTGGGCCCGGCTGTGGTTTCTCGACCACGCGGGCGCCGCGGTGGCGGCGTTTCTCTGCTTCGAATATCACGGCTCGGTGGAGCTCTACAACTCGGGCTTCGATCCCGTGCACGCCAAGCTCGCGCCGGGCATCGTGCTGCTCGCCCACGTGATTCGCGACGCCATCGAGCGGGGTGTGGCCGTCTTCGATTTCCTGCGAGGCGAGGAGCCCTACAAGTACGCGTTCGGCCCGGTCCCCCAGGATCTCTTCCGCGTCCAGGTCACCCCGTGAGCCTGCGCGTGGCCGTGCTCAGCGTCCACACCTGCCCCCTCGCCGCTCTCGGCGGGAAGGAGACGGGCGGCATGAACGTGTACGTGCGCGAGACCGCGCGCGAGCTCGGCCGCATGGGGGTGGCCGTGGATGTCTTCACGCGGTCGCAGAATCCCAGCATTCCCCGCGTGGCGGAGCTCGGGAACGGCGCGCGCGTCATCCACCTGCCCGCGGGGCCCCAGGCACCCATCGGGCGCGCGACCATACACCAGCACCTGGGCGAGTTCGTCGAGGGCGTGGAGAAGCACCGGTGGGACGAGGGCATCGACTACGATGTCGTGCACGGGCACTACTGGCTCTCGGGCGTGGCGGGGCTCGAGCTTCGCGAGCGATGGGGCGTGCCGCTCGTGCAGATGTTCCACACCCTCGGGCGACTGAAGAACTCGGTCGCCCAGGACACGCTCGAGATGGAGCCCGAGCTCAGGCTGTCCGAGGAGGCGCGCATCGTGGCGAGCGCGGACCGTATCGTGGCCGCCAACGTGGTCGAGCGGGCGCACCTCGTCTGGTACTACGGCGCCACCGCCGATCGCATCGCGGTCATTCCGTGCGGCGTCGACACCGAGCTCTTCCAGCCCATGGCCCAGGCCACCGCCAAAGACCTCCTCGAAGTTCCGCCCGGCCCCATGCTGCTCTATGTCGGCCGGCTCCAGCCCATCAAGGGCCTCGAGACGCTGCTGGAAGCGGTGGCCCGGCTCGGGGACTCCTCGCGGCTCTACATCGTGGGCGGAGACGCCGACGAGCCCGAGCCCTCGCCGATGGCGCGGGGAACCTCGGCGCGGGGACATGCCGGCCGGCTGCGCACGCGCGTCCGCGCGCTCGGGCTTCAGGATCGGGTGCACTTCCTCGGCGCCCAGCCGCAGCGGCGGCTCCGGCTCTTCTACGCCGCGGCCGACGCCACGGTCATGCCGTCGGCGTACGAATCGTTCGGGATGGTGGCGCTCGAGGCCATGGCCTGCGGCTGTCCCGTCGTGGCCTCGCGCGTGGGCGGGCTGCAGACCACGGTCAAGGACGGCGCGACCGGCTATCTCGTGCCCGAGGGCGACCCCGTCGCCCTGGCCGAGCGCCTCGAAGGGCTGCTCCGCGATCCCGCCGAGCGCGCCCGGCTCGGGCGGGAGGCCTCGCGCTGGGCGGACGACTACCGCTGGCCCTGCATCACCGAGTCGGTGTGTAGACTCTATTCCGAGCTGCGCCCCGCCGCCGTCTCGCACCTCGGCCGCGGCCGCTGCCAGACGCAGCCCTGATGTTCGAGCTAAGACACTGCCGAGGAGCCGGAGGCGACGAGAGTGGCGAGGCGAGGGCTGAATAAAATCCGAGCTGAGAGTTTAATTGATCCCGGAGGCGTGGCATTTCGAGCTGAAGGGCGAAGCCCGGAGGCGAGGGCTGAGTGAATCAACGGCGAGACGAGGGCTGAATAGATCATGACCACCACCTCCAGAGAGCCCATCGCCATCAACGGGCGAACCTACGCGTGGCCGCCCCGCCCGCTCGTGGTCGTCTGCGTGGACGGCTGTGAGCCCGACTACATCGAGCAGGCGTTCCTGGCCGGCGCCATGCCGTATCTGGCCTCGGCCGCGGCCGAGGGCACGCGGCTCCTTGGGGCCTGCGTGGTGCCGAGCTTCACCAATCCGAACAACCTCTCCATCGTCACCGGCGTGCCGCCCTCCGTGCACGGCATCTGCGGCAACTACTTCTGGGACCGCGAGGCAGGCGCCGAGGTCATGATGAACGACCCGAAGTATCTCCGCTGCGACACCATCCTGGCCGCGTTCGCCGAGGCGGGCGCCTGCGTCGCCGTCGTCACGGCCAAGGACAAGCTGCGGCGGCTGCTCGGACACGGCATGCGCGGGATCTGCTTCTCCGCCGAGAAGGCGAACGAGGCCACCGTGGGCGAGCACGGCATCGCCGACGTGCTCGACCTCGTCGGACTCCCGCTGCCCTCGGTGTACAGCGCCGACCTCAGCGAGTTCGTCTTCGCGGCGGGCGTGCGGCTCATGGAGACCACGCGGCCGGACCTGACCTATCTGTCGACCACGGACTATGTCCAGCACAAGCATGCCCCTGGCACCTCGGCCGCCAACGCGTTCTACCGGATGATGGACGGCTACCTCGCGCGACTGGCCGGGCTCGGCGCCTCCATCGCCATCACCGCGGACCACGGCATGAACGCCAAGACCGACGGCACCGGGACGCCGCAGGTCATCTATCTCCAGGACGTCCTCGACGGCTGGCTGGGGGCAGGACGGGCGCGCGTCATCCTGCCCATCACCGATCCCTACGTCGTCCACCACGGCGCCCTCGGCTCCTTCGCCACCGTCTACCTGCCGGAGGGCATCGACCCGGGAGCGGCGGCGGGTAGCGTGGCGGCGCTGCCCGGCATGGAGCTGGTGCTCGACCGCTCCGAAGGCTGTCGCCGCTTCGAGCTGCCGCCGGATCGCATGGGCGATCTCATCGCGGTCTCGCGTCGCCACTACGTCATCGGCACGAGCCTGGCCAAGCACGACCTCTCGGGGCTCGACGCCCCCCTGCGCTCCCATGGCGGGCTCTCGGAGCAGACGGTGCCGCTCGTCTTCACCAAGCGGCTTGGCGAGCGGCCGCCCGGGCGCCGCCTCCGCAACTTCGACATCTTCGACCTCGCCCTCAATCGCGTCCAGTGACGGCGCTGCCGAGCCAGGCGCGCGTCGTCATCGTCGGCGGCGGCATCGTCGGCGCCAGCGTCGCCTATCACCTGACCACGCTCGGGTGGCGCGACGTGGTCCTGCTCGAGCAGGGGAGTCTCTCGGGCGGGACCACGTGGCACGCCGCCGGCCTCGTGGGCCAGCTCCGCTCCTCGAGCAACCTGACCCAGCTCATCCGCGACAGCGTGGATCTCTACAGCCGCCTCGAGGCCGAGACGGGCCAGGCCACGGGCTGGAAGCGCTGTGGCAGTGTCAGCGTGGCGCGCACGGTCGAGCGCATGGTCCAGCTCCGGCGCAACGCCTCCGTGGCCCGCTCCTACGGCATCGAGGCCGAGGAGATCAGCCCCAAGCAGGCGGGCGAGCGCTACCCGCTCATGCGCACCGACGATCTCGTGGGGGCGGTGTGGATTCCCGGCGACGGCAAGGCGAATCCCGCCGACATCACCCAGGCCCTCGCCCGGGGCGCCCGGGCGGGCGGCGCGCAGATTCGCGAGCGCGTCAAGGTCACGGGGGTCAGGCTCGAGCGGGGCCGCGTGGCCGGCGTGCACACCTCCCACGGCGACATCACCACCGAGGTCCTGGTGAACTGCGCGGGCATGTGGGCGCGGGAGCTCGGCCGCATGAGCGGCGTCACCGTGCCGCTGCACGCCTGCGAGCATATGTACATGGTCACCAATCCCATCGACGGCGTCACCCCCGACCTGCCCGTGATGCGCGATGCCGACGGCCACATCTACTTCAAGGAGGAGGTGGCGGGACTCCTCATGGGCGGCTTCGACCCCTGGGCCAAGCCCTGGGGCATGGAGGGCATCCCCGAGGGATTCAGCTTCGGAACGCTCCCGGAAGACTGGGGCAAGTTCGAGATCCTCATGCGCAATGCCATCGAGCGGGTGCCCGCGCTCGAGACGGCCCAGGTCCGCCTCCTCATGAACGGGCCGGAGAGCTTCACGCCGGACAACTACTTCATCCTGGGCGAAGCGCCCGAGGTGCGCCGCTACTACGTCGGAGCCGGCTTCTGCTCGGGCGGCATCGCGGCGGCGGGCGGGGCGGGCCGGGCTCTCGCGGAGTGGATCATCGCGGACCGCCCGCCCATGGATCTCTGGCAGGCGGACATCCGACGCTTCGCCCCCTTCCATGCCAACCCCGCTTTCCTGCGCGAGCGCGTGAGCGAGATCGTGGGCGTGCACTACTTCGTCGCCTTCCCCAACCGCGAGCTCGAGAGCGGCCGCGGGCTCCGGCGCTCCCCGCTCTACGAGCGCCTCCAGGCGCGCGGCGCCTGCTTCGGCAGCAAGATGGGCTGGGAGCGCGCGAACTGGTTCGCCCCGGCCGGGGTGACGCCGGAGACCGTGTACTCCTTCGGCCGTCAGAACTGGTTCCCCCACGC
>DASQAK010000098.1:0-11156 GCA_035635755.1 Candidatus Methylomirabilota bacterium
CGCGACATCGTCAAGGCGCGCGCGGAAGCCCGGCGATTGCTTCGCGAGGCAGGTGTGCCGGAAGGCTTCACCTTCACGTTCAAGAATCGCGGGATCCCCAATCCCTACACGGCGCTCGGGGTCTGGCTCGCCGACCAGTGGCGACAGATCGGCCTCACCGCCAGGATCGAGACGCTCGAGCTCGGCATGCTCTACGCGGACATCCGCAGCGGCAATTTCGAGGTCGCCGCCGACTTCCACTGCAGCTACATCGTCGAGCCCGACCTCGCCCTCTTCAAGTTCCAGTCCCTCGACCGGAGCCCCGTCAACTACAGCCGCTACACCGATCGCGCGCTCGACGAGCTGTACGAGAAGCAGAGTCGGGTCACGGACCGCGAGGAGCGCCGGAAGCTGATCCGCGAGTTCGAGAGGCGGCTCCTCGACGAGGAGGCGCACTACATCTACACGCTGCAGTGGCACCGCATCGTGCCGCACAACGCGCGGGTCCGCGGCTGGACGATCACGCCCAGCCACTTCCTCAACAACCAGCTCGACACGGTCTGGCTCGCGGAGTAGTTCCCGCTACTGCTGATACCCGATCAGCCGCCAGACGCCGTTCTCGCGCCGCGCCACCTCGAGCTCGCGCTGCCAGGAGAGCACGGGCACCCAGCGCCCCACCCACTGCAGGCGCCCGTTGACTTCTCCCGTGGAATAGACCCAGGCCTGGTCGCCGAGCATTCGGACCGTATCGATGCGCACACGCACTGTGAGAGTGTCGTAGAGCGCGAACATCGTCTGAAGCTGTCCGCGCAGACCGGCCTTGGTGAACGGGCCCGTCCGGTACTGCTCGGAGACGTGGCTCAGCACACCCTCGGTATCGCGGCGTTGCATCTGCTGGACGGCGGTGTTGAGCTCGGCCTGGAGCTCGCTGACCACGAGAGCCGGGGCTGCCGTGCCGGGCGGGTCCTGGGATGGAGCCTGGGGACTCGGATCGGCTGCTCGGGCCGCCGGCGCCGCGGCAAGCCAGATGGCTCCGGCCAGCACAGCGGCGAGTCCCCATGCTCGTGCGCGCGCTTGCATGATTCCACGATACGCTGGCGCGCAAGAATTCCCCTCACCCTGCCCTCTCCCCAGGGGGGAGAGGGATATGAGCCGGCGACTTTGACAAGGCATGCCGCTACGTCTAGACTCCAGCCACATCCAGGGCGCTGTTCATCCGGGAGGAATGACATGGCCGACATGAAGGTGGTTCGCCTCAGCGAGACGGAGGTCGTGAAGTTCGGTCCGGATGCTACCTACCAGCTCATCCTGGGCGACGATGAAGGAACGACGCCGATCCGGACGGGCATCCAGACGTCCGAGCCCGGCTACGTCGCGCCCGTGCATTCCCACCCGTACATGGAAGTGCTGCACATCCTCGACGGCGTCGCCGAGGCCTGGGTGGACGGCCAGGAAGATCGCAAGGTGCGCCTGGAGAGGGGCGACACGATTGCCCTCCCGCCGAACGTCCCGCACAGCTTCCGCGTGGTCGGCGACCAGGTGCTGAGGCTCCTCGGCACCCACGCCTCGCCCAAGCGCATCGTCGAGTACAAGGACGGTCGCGCGACCGATTCGAGAGGCTACCAGATCAACCCGCAAACTTGACACTTGCCCGCGGCCAGAGGGATGATGGGCGTCCCATGTCACGGGAAATCAAGGTTTACGACACGACGCTGCGCGACGGCACCCAGGGAGAGGGCGTGTCCTTCTCCATGGAGGACAAGGTCCGCATCGCCCAACGTCTCGACGCCCTCGGCATCCACTACATCGAGGGCGGCTGGCCCGGCTCGAATCCCAAGGACCTGCGGTTCTTCAAGCGCGTCCAGGACGCCGTCTTCAAGAGGGCCAGGATCACCGCCTTCGGCTCCACGCGCCGTCCGGGCGTGAAGCCGCAGGAGGACAGCAACATCCAGGCCCTCGTCGAGGCGGGCCCGCCCGTGGTCACGATCTTCGGCAAGTCGTGGGACCTCCACGTCACCCACGCGCTCGGGACCACCCTCGACGAGAACATCGCCATGATCGGCGACTCCGTCGTCTACCTCCTCAAGCACTTCGAGGAGGTTATCTACGACGCCGAGCATTTCTTCGACGGCTTCAAGAAGAACCGCGACTATGCGCTGGCCACCCTCAAGACGGCGGAGGCCGCGGGCGCGCACTGCCTCGTCCTCTGCGACACCAATGGCGGAGGCCTGCCGCACGAGATCGCGGAGATCATCCGCGAGGTCAAGAAGCACGTGAAGATGGAGACGCCGCTCGGCATCCATGTCCACAACGACACCGAGTGCGCCGTCGCCAACACGCTGGCCGCGGTGTCCGAAGGCGTGAACCACGTCCAGGGCACCGTCAATGGGTACGGCGAGCGCTGCGGCAACGCCAACCTCGTCTCCATCATCCCGAACCTGATGATCAAGATGAGCCTCGACTGCATCCCGCGGGAGAACCTGCGCGAGCTCCGCGACGTCTCGCGCTTCGTCTCCGAGCTGGCCAATCGCAAGCCCTGGCAGTCGCAGCCCTATGTCGGCGACTCCGCCTTCGCCCACAAGGGCGGCATCCACGTCTCGGCCGTCCTCAAGCACGCCGAGACGTACGAGCACATCGATCCCGAGTCCGTGGGCAATCACCGGCGCGTGCTCGTCTCCGAGCTGGCGGGGCAGTCGAATATCCTCTGGAAGGCCAAGGAGTACGGCATCGACCTCGACAAGAACACGCCCGAGGCGCGCCGTATCCTCGACATGCTCAAGCGGATGGAGGACGAGGGCTTCCAGTTCGAGGGTGCCGAGGCCTCTTTCGAGCTCCTCATGGAGCGGGCCCTCGGCAACCACAGGCCCTATTTCGAGCTGGACGGCTTCCGCGTCATCGTCGAGGAGGACAAGGGAAACGCCGAGCCGCTCGCCGAGGCGACGGTGCGCCTCAGGGTCAAGGGGATCGCCGAGCACACGGCGGCCTCGGGCAACGGGCCGGTCAATGCCCTCGACCATGCGCTGAGGAAGGCCCTCGAGGAGTTCTATCCGAACCTGCGCGAGGTCCGTCTGCTCGACTACAAGGTGCGCATCCTCGACGAGAGCAAGGGCACGGGAGCCAAGACTCGCGTGCTCATCACCTCGGGCGACGGCGACGAGACGTGGGGGACGGTGGGCGTGGCCGACAACATCATCGAGGCCTCCTGGCAGGCCCTCGTCGATTCGATCGAATACAAGCTCCGCCGCGACGAGCGGAAGGGCAAGCGCTAGCCCCTTCCATCCCTCTCCCCTCAGGGGAGAGGGCCGAGGTTCGAGATGAGACGCTGTAAGCGAGCCCGAGGCGAGCGCAGCGTCGAGACGAGTGCTGAGCAAATCAGGGGTGACGTTCCTCAACGTACATGTCAAAAACGATCCCCGCCAAGCTGATCGAGGACACGGCCCGCGAGCTCATGGCCCGCGCGGCCATCGACATCCCGGCCGACTACCGCGAAGGCGTTCGTCTGGCGCGCGACCGGGAGCAGCAGCGCCTCGCCCGCTTCGTCCTCGACCAGATGCTCGAGAACTGGGACATCGCCACGGCCGAGCGTCGGCCGATGTGCGCCGACA
Source organism: Candidatus Methylomirabilota bacterium (assembly GCA_035635755.1). Lineage (GTDB taxonomy): Bacteria > Methylomirabilota > Methylomirabilia > Rokubacteriales > CSP1-6 > AR37. The sequence continues at coordinate 3,585 of DASQAK010000098.1, forward strand.
CAGGGCTGCCGCGCTACTACGTCAAGCTGGGCAACGAGGCCCTGGTGGAAGGAGGCCTTGTGGCGCTCGAGCGGGCCCTCCGGCGCGCCACCGCCGATGCCACCGCCTCCGTCCCCCTGCGTCCGAATCGCGTGCACCCGTTGACTCGCGAAGACCACAACAACAACGTGGGCTATCACGCGCCCGAGGTGACGTATTCCGTGGAGCCCGGCGGGGACTGGCTGGACGTGACCACCGTGCACAAGGGCGGCCTCTTCGGCACGGACTGGCGCATGCTCTTTCCCGGCGACGGCATCCCGGGGATCAAGCGCTTCTTCGTCGACACCCTCATCGAATCGGGCAAGCGCGGCCTCGCCTGCCAGCCCGCCATCGTGGGCGTGGGCATCGGCGGCGCCAAGGACACCTGCATGAGGCTCGGCAAGGAGGCGGCCTGCCTGCGCACGGTGGGCAGCCGCAACCCCGATCCGTCGGCCGCTTCCCTCGAGGATGAGCTGACGGCGCTCGGCAATCACATCGGGCTCGGCGCCATGGGCTTCGCGGGCACCTCGATGGTGGTCGCCACCCATGTCGAGCTGGCGCACACGCACACGGGGGGCATGCCCGTGGGCATCCACCAGTTCTGCCTGTCCTCGCGACGCGCCACGGCGAGGCTCTTCCCGAGCGGAACGGTGGAGTTCCGCGCCGACCCCGAGTGGTTCACGGACTACTACCGGCGGCAAGGCATCGAGTGAAAGCGATCGAGCGCCTCGACCAGGTCCAGATGGACGAGGTGCACCTGACCACGCCTGTGTCGGCCGAGGCCATTCGCACGCTCAAGCTCGGCGACGTCGTCTATCTCACGGGCGTGCTCTACACGGGACGCGAGGGCGTGTATCGCCAGGTGGTGGACAAGGGCGTGGCGCTGCCAAACTCCGTGCGCGCGCTCACCAACGTGAATTTCCACTGCTCGCCCGCGGCCTCGGTGCGCCCGGACGGCTCGTATTCGATCGAGGCGGTCACGGCCACGGCATCGTTCCGTTTCGGCAAGTCCATGACCACGTGGTTCGAGCGATCCGGGGCCAAGGTCATCGTGGGCAAGGCCGGGCTGACCGAGCTGGCCTATCGAGAGTGGTTCGTGCCTCACGGTGCCGTCTATCTCACCACGGTGGGCTATGGCCTGGGCGCCATGTACGGGCGGACCATCAAGCGCGTGCTCGACGTCCACTGGCTCAAGGAGCTCGGCCTCGCTCAGGCCCTCTGGGTGCTGGAGGTGGAGCGGATCGGGCCGTTCCTGGTCGAGGGCGACGCCGAGGGCCGGAGCCTCTTCGCCCTCGCCAATCGCGAGGTCAATCTCCGCGTCGACGAGGTCTACAAGACGCTCCCCCCTCCCGCCCTCTCCCGCTTCGGCGAAGTCCTGTCGAGGAAGGATGAAGTCGTCTAGCTTCGCCCCCTCACCCTACCCTCTCCCCCGGTGGGGGAGAGGGATTGTCCGGATCTCGAGGGCGTGCTGGCTACTATCCCTCTCCCCTTTGGGGAGAGGGCAGGGTGAGGGGCTACGCGAACCGGCGCTCCAGCTTCAACGCCTCTGACAGCCGGCGCTCGTACTCGCGCCGGGAGATCTCGACGGCGCCGAGGCTGGCGAGGTGGGGCGTGACGTACTGGACGTCGAGCAGGGTGAAGCGTCGATCGCGGAGGCGCGAGACCAATCCCGCGAGGGCCACCTTCGAGGCATCGGTTTCTCGGTGGAACATGCTCTCCGCCATGAAGGCGCCGCCCAGCGCCACCCCGTAGCACCCACCCGCGAGTCGCCCGTCACGCCAGGCCTCCACGCTGTGGGCCTTGCCTGCTCGATGCAGCGCCCCGTAGACCTCGATGAAGTCCTCCGAGATCCACGTGCCTTCCGGCCGATCGCCGCAGGCGCGCATCACGCCCTCGAAGTCGGTGTCGACCCTGATCTCGAAGCCGCCGAGCCGGAGCCGGCGCTTGAGGGAGCGCGAGACGTGGAAGCCGTCGAGGGGAATGATGGCCCGCGGATCGGGCCTGAACCAGAGGACCTCGCCCGAGCCTTCGTCGGCCATGGGGAAAACGCCATGGCGATAGGCCGCTTCCACTCCGGCGGGCGTCAGCTCGAGCCGGAGGGCCGGTCGAGGAATCAGGGGGATTCCTCCCGCTAGCCGAAGGACCGCGGCGGGATGCGCTTGTAGAAGAGCAGCTCCCGCACGCCCTGCGGCAAATTGTCGACGTGGCCGCTGGGCTGGAAGCCGAGGGCCGTGTGCATCCGGATCGAGGCGGCGTTGGTCTCCTCCGTCGAGGAGAACACGCGCGGGCCCGGTGACACGGCCTCCACCGACTTGAAGAACTCGCGCGCGATGCCCTTGCGGCGGAAGTCCTCGCGCACGACGACCAGGCTGACGAAAGTGCACTGGAACCAGTCCGTGCGATAGGCCAGGAAGCCCACGATCTCCCGGTTGGCCTCGGCCACGATGAGGTGGTGGCGCTCCAGGTGGGACTTGATGAAGGGGCCGGCGCGCTCCTCGCCCGTGACGGTGGCGGCGAGCTCGGCACAGCCGGCGGCGTCGGTCGTCCGGGGCAGGCGGATCTCGATCATGTCGGTCCAACTGAAAATACACCGCGGGCTTTCCCGCGGCAACGTCCGTTCAGGCGGAGGCGAGCTTGGGCATGACCTCGTCGGCGAACTGACGCATGGTCCGCTCGACCTCGTGGCGTGGAAGCATCGAGCCCTGGTCGAACCAGCAGATGATCTGGGAGAGCCCGAAATCCTCGCGGGCCGCCTGCAGCCGCTCGATGACTTCGGAGGCATCACCGAAGACGCTCTGGTCACGGCAGAACTTCTCGTAGGGAAGATTGGCCACCGTCTCCCGGATCACCTTCAGGCGCGGCAGGTGATCGGTGTAGGAGTCGGGCAGCTGCGAGAAGATCACCTCGAGATTCTGGTAGTACTTGAGCACGCCCGCCCGCATGGCCTCCCGCGCGGCGCGGCCCGTGGCGCCCACGTGCACGGGGAGCATCAGCGCCATCTGGTCACCTTTCCATGAATGACCGGCTCCCGCGAGATGCTCGCGGTAGAGGGCCATGTATTCGCGAAGCTGGGGCAGGGGCGTGGTCGTGGTGCCCGAGTAGATGGGCAGCCCCAGGTCGCCGATGTGGGCGAAGCTTTCCGCCGTGTGGACGGCGACGCGGATGGGCGGATGAGGCTGCTGCACCGGCCGCGGCACCACCGTGAGGTCCTCCACCTGGTAGAACTCGCCGCGATAGCTGAAGCGCTCCTGGGTCCAGGCGAGGCGGATGATCTCGAGTGCCTCGTCGAAGCGGGCGCGGTTCTCCGCCACAGGCACCCGGAATCCGTGGAACTGGCTCGGGATCGAGCCCCGGCCCACCCCGAACTCCAGCCGGCCGCCCGAGAGGACGTCGGCCGTCGCTGCCTGCTCCGCGCACGCGAGCGGATGATGGAGGGGCAGGAGAGTGACGGCGGTTCCCACGCGAATGCGCCGGGTGCGCTGGGCGATCACGGGCACGGCCATGAGCGGGCTCGATAGAAGCGAAAACGCGCCGCCGAAGTGGAGCTCGGCCAGCCAGGCCACGTCGAAGCCCAGGGAGTCGGCGAGCCCGATGCGGTCGAGCATCTCGGCGAAGCGCTCCCCGTGCGACTGGCCGGGCGCTTCCGGAGTCTGGAAGAAGACGCCGAACTTCATCGGGCCACGTCACGCAAGGATGACCTGCCCGAACGCTCCCGCGGAAGGGGCCTCGCCACTCTCGTCATGGTGCGGTAGGATAGCACGCGACCGTGGCTGGCTATATCGCGAGCATGATTCCCGACTGACTACGGAAAGGCGAGACCAACACACATGCGCTACGAGGCACCAGGGTCCTTGGAGGGAGCGGTTGCCCTGCTCGCGGGAGCGGCAGGGGATGCACGGGTCTTGGCCGGAGGCACTGACCTCCTGGTCCAGATGCGGGCGGATGTCGTAGATCCGGAGCTGATCGTCGACATCAAGAAGATCCCCGAGACCCGCGCCGTCACGGAGGAAAAGGGCGGCTGGCGCATCGGAGCGGCCGTGACGGGGGCGGAGCTCAAGGAGCATGCGCGGCTCAAGAAAGCGTGGCCGGGCGTGGTCGAGGCGGCGAATCTCATCGGCTCGACGCAGGTGCAGGGGCGCGCCACTTTGGGCGGCAACCTGTGCAACGGCTCGCCGGCGGCCGACAGCGTCCCCGCGCTCATCGCGGCCGGAGCCGTCGCCACCCTGGCCGGCCCGCAGGGCACGCGCGACCTGCCCGTCGAGGACGTGATGCTCGGGCCCCGCAAGCTCGCGCTCCGGAAAGGCGAGTTCGTTGTCTCCTTCTTGCTGCCGCCCCGACTGAAAGGCTCGAGCGATGCTTACCTGCGCTTCATCCCGCGGACGGAAATGGATATCGCGGTCGTGGGCGCAGGGGTAAGCTTGACCGTCGACGGCGCCGGCACCATCACGGCGGCCCGAGTCGGACTGGGCGCGGTGGCGGCGCGGGTGCTGCTGGTGGCGGAGGCGGCGCAGGCGATCATAGGGAGCCGGCTCGACGAGGCCGCTCAGGAACGGCTCTCGGCGGCGGCGCGGGCCGCCTGCCGGCCCATTGACGACAAGCGCGGGACCACCGAATTCCGCATCGACGTCGCCGGCGTGCTGACACGTCGCGCGGCCCTGATCGCGCTGGACCGAGCGAGGACGAGCTGATGGCCAAGCACCACATCGAGGCGACGGTGAACGGGGACGCGGTGGAGTTCCTCTGCGAGACGGAGGAGACGCTGCTCGACGTGCTCCGCGACACCCTTCACCTGACGGGCAGCAAGGAAGGCTGCGCCTCCGGGGACTGCGGCGCCTGCAGTGTCATGCTCAACGAGCGCCTGGTCTGCTCCTGTCTCGTGCTGGGTTGCGAGGTCGGTGGGCAGAAGATCGAGACCATCGAGGGCATGGCCACCGGCGAGACGCTCCATCCGCTGCAACAGCAATTCTTGAAGAGCGCCGCGCTCCAGTGCGGTATCTGCACCCCCGGGTTCCTCGTGGCCTCCAAGGCCCTGCTCGAGAGGATGCCCAACCCCACGGAGACCGAGGTCCGCTACTGGCTCGCCGGCAACCTCTGCCGGTGCACGGGGTACGACAAGATCGTGAGCGCGGTGATGGACACCGCCGCGACGATGAGAAAGGGATAGACCCATGGCCGAGACGATGACGAACGGGAACTCGCAGACGTACGTCGGCACGCGCACCATCCGGCCGGACGGCGCGGACAAGGTGACGGGGCGCGCCCGCTTCGGGGCGGACTTCAACCTGCCCGGCCAGCTCATCGGCCGCGTGCTGCGCAGCCCGCACCCGCACGCGCGCATCGTGTCGATCGACACCTCCAAGGCAGAGGCGCTGCCCGGGGTCAAGGCCGTGATCACCCGGGCCGACTTCGCCGACCAGTCGTCGGAGTTCATCCCGGCGGGCGAGATGATGATGAACTACAAGGACGTGGTCCGGAACGTCATGGCCCGCGAGAAGGCGCTGTACGAAGGCCACGCCGTCGCCGCGGTCGCCGCCACCAGTGTCGCCATCGCCCGCCGCGCCCTCAAGCTCATCGAGGTGAAGTACGAGGTGCTCCCGCACGTGATCGACGTGGTCGAGGCGATGCAGCCGGGCGCCCCGCTCCTGCACGACGATCTCTTCACCGTCGGCGTCGAGCCCAAGCCCGAGAAGCCCTCGAACATCGCCAAGCGCGTCGAGATCAAGCAGGGCGACGTCGAGGCCGGCTTCAAGAAGGCCGATCTCGTCATCGAGCGCGAGTTCAAGACCGCGCCCGTGCACCAGGGGTACATCGAGCCCCACGCCGCCCTGGCCAGTGTCTCCGAGGACGGCTCCACCGAGCTGTGGTGCACCACGCAGGGCCACTTCATCGTGCGCGCCCACTGCGCCCGGCTCCTCGGTCTCGACATCGGCAAGGTCCGTGTCACCGCCTCCGAGATCGGCGGCGGCTTCGGCGGCAAGACGGTGGTCTACCTCGAGCCGCTCGCCATTGCGCTCTCGAAGAAGGCCAAGCGGCCGGTGAAGATGGTGATGTCGCGGGAGGAGGTCTTCAAGGCCTCCGGCCCCACCTCCGGCGCCACCGTGCGCGTCAAGCTCGGCGTCACCAAGGACGGCAAGTTCGTGGCCGCCTTTGCCGAGCTGAAATACCAGGCGGGGGCGTTCCAGGGCTCGCCCGTGCAGCCCGGCGTCATGTGCGCGTTCGCGCCCTACGACATCGAGCACGTGCACGTCATCGGGTACGACGTGGTGTCGAACCGCCCGAAGGTGGCGGCGTACCGGGCGCCCGGGGCGCCGATCTCCGAGTACGCGGTGGAGAGCGTGGTGGACGAGATCGCGAAGAAGCTCGACATCGACCCCATCGACCTGCGCATGCAGAACGCGGCGCGCGAGGGCACCAAGGCGGCCTACGGCCCGAAGTTCGGGCCCGTCGGGCTCGAGGAGACGCTGAACGCCATCAAGAAGACCGAGCACTGGAACGCCCCGCTCCGGAAGTGGCAGGGCCGCGGCGTGGCCTCGGGCTTCTGGTTCAACATCGGGGGCGAGACCTGCGCCTCGCTCACCGTGAACGAGGACGGCACGATCTCTCTGATGGCAGGCACGCCGGACATCGGCGGCCTGCGCGCCTCGCTGGCCGCGGTGGCCGCGGACGAGCTTGGCGTCCCCTACGACAAGGTCCGGCCGATCATCGGCGACACGGGCTCCGTCGGCTTCAACTTCCTCACGGGCGGCAGCCGCTCGGCCTTCTCGGGCTCCATGGCGATCGTGGAGGCGGCCAAGCAGATCAAGGCCGAGCTGTGCGCGCGCGCGTGCAAGCTGTGGGAGGCCACGCCGGACCAGGTCGAGTTCTCGGGCGGTTCCGTGAAGCCGCTCGGCACCCTCGCCGAGAAGGTCAAGCCGATGTCCGTCGCGGACTTCGCCAAGGTCGCCGGCAAGACCGGCGGTCCCATCGGCGGCGTGGGCCGGATCAACGCGCAGGGCGCGGGGCCGAGCTTCGGCACGCATCTGGTCGATCTCGAGGTCGATCCCGAGACCGGGAGAGTCACCGTCCTGCGCTACACGGTCGCCCAGGACGCGGGCCGCGCCCTCCATCCCGCCTATGTCGAGGGACAGTTCCAGGGCGGGGCGGTCCAGGGGATCGGCTGGGCGCTGAACGAGGAGTACATCTACGGCGATGACGGCAAGCTGCAGAACGCGGGCTTCCTCGACTACCGCATGCCCGTGGCCTCCGACGTGCCCATGATCGACGCGATCCTCGTCGAGGTGGCGAACCCGAAGCACCCCTACGGCGTGCGGGGCGTCGGGGAGACGCCGATCGTGCCGCCCCTGGGGGCGATCGCCAATGCCATGGAGGGCGCCACGGGCATCCGCTTCACCGAGCTGCCGATGTCGCCGCCCAAGGTGCTCAAGGCGCTCAAGGAGAAGGGGCTCAGCCGAGCCTGAGTCACGGCATGGCGCGGGTGGTGCTGGTCGGCAACCTCGCGCAGCTCACGGGGGGCGTCGCCGAGTTCGATCTCTCGGCGACGTCCGTGAAGCAGCT
>DASQAK010000099.1:0-71824 GCA_035635755.1 Candidatus Methylomirabilota bacterium
ATCATCCTCTTGACGGCGGGCAGAGGCATGGGTGGGGGCGACCCGAAGCTCGGAGCCATGATCGGCGCCTTCCTTGGATGGAAGCTCGCCCTCCTGGCCATCTTGATCGGCGTGTGGAGCGGAGGCGCCGTGGCCATTGCCCTGCTGGCCACTGGCCGAAAGGGCAGGAAAGCGGCCATCCCCTTCGGCCCCTTCCTGGCCCTGGGTGGAGTGATCAGCCTCCTGTGGGGAAGATCTCTCCTCGCCTGGTATCTGGGCGGTTGACCATGGTCGACCCAATCCAGGCTGGCCCCCTTCTTGCTTATTTCTTTGAGAGATGAGCACACAGACCGAACTCCAGGCTGGTCGCCTCGCCGCGAGGCGCCCGCAGCGCCAGAGGGGATTCAGTCTCCCCGAGCTCATCGTCTTTCTCGCCGTGGTGGGCATACTCGCCGCCATGTCCACGCCATTGTTCTTGAGCTACTACCGCACGGCACAGGTGCGGGGTGCGGCGTCGGACATAGCCGCCTACCTCAACCAGGGACGGCAGCTCGCCCTCCAGCGAAACAGCAACGTGTGCGTCAACATCACGGCCACCACCATTCGATACAATCTTGGTGGCTGCGGTGGGGCGGTATGGATCGGAGCGGGGACAGACGCTGCCGGAAACATCGCCACACCCGACTACATCACGCTCACCACCACCGCCAATCCGGTCTTCAACTATCTGGGCGCCGCCACGCCGGCGGCAACCTACACTGTGTCACGGGGAACGTATTCGCTGACCGTGTCGGTATCCGCATCAGGTCGCGTTCTCGTCGGTCCCTGAAGCCCGGTGCTCGCGGACGTTCTCGCCGCCGTCGCCGTCCTCGCCCTGGGACTGACCGCGCTCGTCTCGTCGATCCCCGTGTCGGGGGCGGCCGTCAGCGAAGGCAGCCAGCTCACGACCGCCACCTTCCTGGCCTCGGCGCGTCTCGAGGAAACGCGCGCCGCGGCCTGGAGCTCGAGCCCCGCCGTGGATCGGCTCGGCATCTCCGCGCACCCGGGCGCGGGGCCCCACGCCTCCGGGATTCCGACCTTTCCTGACGAGTCGCCGTTGGCTCCGCCCTATGGCCGCTTCAACCGCGACGTCAGGATCTCAGACTGCGCGGCGGCGCCCGGCTGCGCCGGCATCGTGTCGCCGCGCCTCCGTCAGATCACGGTGCGCGTCTCGTATCGCCCGGTCAGCGCCGCAGGTGTGGCCTCGACCGACAAGACGATCTCGCTGACCACCCTCGTCGCAGAGCGGTGAAGGACGGGCCGGCAGGCTTGCTAGGAAACCAACGAGGCGTCGCGGTTCCCCTCGCCCTCATCACGCTTCTCGTGCTCGCGTCGCTCCTCCTAGAGCTCTCCGCGATGTCCGCGACCGAGCCGAGCATCGCGGCCAATCAGCTGCGCTCGACCCAGGCGGCCGCCCTCGCCGACGCCGGTATCGAGCGGGCCATCTGGGCGCTCGCCCATCCGGGATCCGCGCAGGGCCTTCCCGACCCGCTGCCCGCCTTGATCCCGCCCCCGTATGACGGAAGCCTCCTCGTCCCCGTCACCGCAGACGGCGTGGGGCGCGGCGGGTTCCGGCTGACGGTGGCGGCGGGTGGAGCCGGCGACGAGCGGGACATCGTGGCCGTGGGGTGGACGCCCACCGACGATCCGGGCGACGCCCGGGCCAAGGCGCATCACCGCCTCGTCGCCACCATCATGCGCATTCGCGCGCCTGCCGACGCCGCGCCGTGCGCGCTCTGCGTCGTGGGCAATCTCCAGGCCGCCGCCGGCGCCGCCGCCGATGCCCGCGGGGACACGACGTGCGGCGCCAAGCTCGGCGCGTGGACGAGCGGGACCGCCGTCATGGGCCCCGGCGCCGAGATCTGGGGCGCCGATGGCAACGCGCTTTCCAACCAGGCGGGCGACATCGCCCAGGGGCAGCCCGCGGAAGGAGCGGAGGCGTGGGCGTTCACCAACGGTGAGCTCGGCGCGCTTCGGCGCCTGGCCCAGTCACGCGGCACCTACTATCGAGGCAGCGTGGCCTTCGATGGGGCGAGCATGCCCCGGGATGGGCTCGTCTTCGTCGACACGGTGAGCGGCGCGCCGATCTCCGCTGCCACCCCCGAGGCCGACCTGGCGCGCGTCGTGGTGGGTGGCGGGGCCGGCGTCTTTCGTGGGTGGATGATCGTCTCGGGCACCCTCGAGATCTCCGGCGACGCCCGGCTGCGCGGCCTTGCCTACGCCCTCGACGGGTTCGCGTACCGCGGAGCGGGTCCCGGCGGCGTGGAAGGCCAGGTGGTGGCTCGGGGCCTCCGCGGCGGAGTCACGCTCATCCAGCGTACGGGCGGCGGACCCGCGATCCGCTTCGATTGCGCGGCCGCTCGAAGCGGCGACGGCCTCATCTCTCTCGGCTGGATGCTCAAGCCCGGGTCTTACCGAGAATTACCCGACTAGGGCGAATTTCCGCAACCGGTCGGGGACGCCATTTTCGGGGTCCCCATCCTGTTGTAGCGTCAAACTGTTGACACTTTCCCCGGCCCAGCATATAAGCTACGTGATAGTCAGCGTTTTTTACAGGTGAGCAGGCCAACCCGCAGTCGGTCGCGGCAACCCCCCGGAGGGTTGGCGACCAGCAGGACCGGGAGCTGACATGGCGCTTTTTGGACTGGGAAAGAGGCCGCTCACGTTCGGGCTCGACATCGGCTCCAGCTCCGTCAAGGCGATCGAGCTGATCGAGGGCAAGGCGGGGTATGCGCTCAAGGCCTTCGCCCAGGTCCCCCTTCCCCGCGACGTGATCAGCGAGGGCAGCATCAAGGAACCGGGCCTCGTGAGCGACGCCATCCGCGAGTGTGTGCAGAAGGCAGGCATCACGAACACCGCCGCGGCGATCTCGGTCTCGGGGCGCGAGGGCATCGTGAAGCGCGTGCCCCTGCCCAAGGTCACCGCCAAGGAGCTCGCGGACGCTATCTCCCTCGAGGCCGAGCATCACATCCCGTTCGCGGTGGACGACGTCTTCCTCGACTACCAGGTCGTGGGTGAATCGGTCAACGCGATGTCTGTGGTGCTCGTCGCGGTCAAGAAGGTCAAGGTCCTGGAGTACGTGGCCGCGGTGGAGCAGGCGGGTCTCGAGGCGCTCGTCGTGGACCTCGACGCCTTCGCCATCCAGAACCAGTGGGAGCTCAACCATCCGGACGGCGGAGCCGACGAGGCGGTCGCCCTCATCGACATCGGGGCGACCGTCATGAAGACCAACGTCATTCGCGGCGGCGCCTCGATCTTCGCGCGCGACGTCCCCTTCGGGGGGCACAACTACACCCAGGCCATCGCGCAGCGCCTCAACATTCCCTTCGAGAAGGCCGAGGCGGCCAAGCACGGACAGGAGGTGGGCGTGTCCTGGGACGATCTCGTGCCCGCCCTCGAAGCCGTCTCTCGCGATCTGTCGCTCGAGGTGCAGCGCACCTTCGACTATTTCGCCTCGACGGCCGAGTCCGAGCGCATCGCCCGCATCGTCCTGTCGGGGGGCTGCGCCCGCCTCGCGGGCATCGACGAGTTCCTCTCCTCGTCCTGGGGTGTTCCCGTCGAGATCGCCCGGCCCCTCGCGCACGTCGAGTACGAGGGCACCGAGTTCACGGCGGAAGAGCTCGAGCAGGCCGCGCCCATCCTCGCCGTCGCCGTGGGACTTGGTCTCCGGCGGCCCGGGGACAAGTCCGCATGATCCGGATCAACCTCGCTCCGCCCTCCGCCAAGAAGGCGGGGCCCGGACTTCAGCTCCCCAGCTTCAATCTCGGCATCGCCTTCGGGACGGCGGCCGCCCTCCTCGTGCTGATCGTGGGCGGCTGGTGGTGGATGATCTCCTCCGACGTCAGCCGGCTGAATCGCGAGATCGTGGAGAACCGGAAGGAATCCGACCGCCTCAAGGGGCTCATCGCCGAGGGGCAGCGCTTCCGGCGTGACAAGGAGCTCCTCGAGCGCCGGGTGAACGCCATCGAGATCGTGGCGCGGGGCCAGACGCGTCCCGTCTACCTCCTCGACGCCGTCCTCGACACCCTGCCCAAGGATCTCTGGCTCACGCGCATGGAGGAGAAGGGCACGCAGCTCAGGTTCGGCGGCACCTCCTACAGCGCCACCGCCCTGTCCGACTTCATGGTCAACCTCAAGGCGACCGGCAAGTTCAAGGACGTCGACATCGTGGACGCCAAGCAGGACCTGACCAAATCGCCGCGGCTGATCACCTTCGAAGTGGTCACGCGGTTCGAGCCCTGACCATGGGCGCCCTCGACTCCCTCATCAACGCGCCCCGCCAGCAGAAGGTCATCTTCGGCGTGATGCTGCTCGTCATCGTGGGAGCCCTGTCCTACTTCCTGCTCATTTCCCCGGCCGCCACGGACCGCGACGGGCTGCAGCAGCAGAACGAGGTGCTGCGGGCCGAGGTCCTCAAGGCGAGGGCGGACGAGGCCAACCTCCGTCCGTTCCGCGCCCAGGCGGAAGCGCTCCGCAAGCGCCTGGAGACGGTCAAGGAGCGCCTGCCCTCGGAACGTGAGATCCCGCGCCTCTATCGACAGGTCTCGGATCTGGCCTCCCAGGCGGGGCTGGGGGTCGCCTTGTTCCAGCCCAAGAATCCCGAGGACAGGGACGTGCTGACCGAGGTACCCATCGCCGTCACCGTCGAGTGCAGCTACAACCAGCTGGGCGCATTCTTCGAGAAGCTGGGACAGCTGCCGCGCATCGTCTCGCTGAACGAGTTCAAGTTCACGGGCATCGAGCGGCCCACGGGCACGGTGCGTGCCGAGATGACGCTGGCGACCTATGTGTTCCGGCCCGAGGGCGCTCCGCCGCCGCCCAAGCCCGGCGCGCCGGCTCCCGTTCCCGCTCCCGCGCCGCCGCCGGCCGCGGGCCAACCGGGCACGCCCCGATGAGGCCGCATCACCGCTCCACGCTGCTGTTCATCGCCTCGGCTCTCCTGGCCTCCTGTGGCGGGAGCGAGGCGCCTCCCACCGCCCCTGCGCCGACGCCCGCTCCGCCTCCGGCCGCCGCTCCTCCCGCTCCGGGCGCTTCCGCCTTGCCGGGCGCGAGCACCGTCAAGCCAAAGGACCCTGAGGCAGGAGCGCCCCTCCCGCCCATCGCCTTCGACTCCAAGGGGCGCCGAGATCCGTTCGCGCCCGTCTCGCTCGCCGCCGAGAACAAGGGCATCACCCTCACGGCGGCCAAGCTCGTCGGAATCGTGCAGGGTCGCCCGGGGCTCATGGCCCTCGTCGAGGGCCCCGATGGCATCGGCTACATCCTCAAGCCCGGCGATGCCCTCGGCAATGGCCGAGTGACCGCCATCACAGCTGCGTCCGTGACCTTCGCGGTCTCGGCCCAGCCTGGCCAGGGTCGGACCACGGTGACCCTGCGCTTGCCGCTAGATTAATGATGGGCACAGCATGCAGGAAGAGGGGTGATCGTCGCATGAAGGCTCAGACGCCGACATTGAGATCGCTGCGCCCGCTCGGCAGATTGCTGCGCTTGTGGGGATTGCTGGTTCTCGCGAGTCTCCTCGGAGCGAGCATCGGCATCGCGCAGATGCCGGATGCGCCGGTCCAGCTCAAGTCCATCAGCGTGGACCGCCAGGGTGACGGCGTCACCGTCCTGGTGAGCATGAGCGGACCTGCCAAGTATGCGGCGAGCTTCATCGACTCCCCGAACCGGCTGGTGGTCGACATGCAGGGGACGACGTTTGCCTGGAACCGGACGGCGCTGAAGTCCGACGGCGACCCCGTGCGCGAGGTGCGCGGCAGCCAGTTTCGCGTCGGCACGGCTCGCGTGGTCGTGGAGCTCTCTCGCAAGGTCGGCTACCGGATCGACGAGCGCCCAGAGGGGCTCGCCCTCGTGCTCGAGCCGGGGGCCACCGCGCAGGCGGACAGGCCAGCGCCCAGGGCGAAGGAGACGACCAAGGCGCCGGCGACCATTCCCGCCTCGACCAAGATCGCTCCTCAGAAGGTGGACGCTCAGCGAGTCACCGAGGCTTTCGAGGCCCTGAAGATCGACCTCCGGCCTGCGGCCCCAAAGGCCGAGCCGGTCGTCGCCGCGGCACCCCTCGGCACCCCGGAGCTGCGGTCGGCAGAAACGCGGATGCCAGAAGACAAGACGTCAGAAGCGCGCATGCCAGCAGTGCGGATGCCAGAGGTTCGGGCACCAGAGGTTCGGGCACCAGAGGTTCGGGCAAAGGACGCGCTGGTGAAGCCGGTGACCCTGGCACCGATCGCTCTGGTGCCCGTGCCCGCCCAGGCAACTCCCGCGCCTCCGCCCGCCTCTCCTCCGACGACACAGCCGCCGACGGGAAACGGCCAGCGGCTCATCTCGCTCGACTTCAAGGACGCCGACGTCGTCAACCTGCTGCGCATCCTCGCCGCCGAGAGCGGTCGCAATATCGTGGCGGGCGACGATGTCAAGGGCAAGGTCTCCGTGTCCTTGCGCAATGTCACCTGGGAGCAGGCCCTGGACACCATTCTCGAGACGCGCGGCCTCCAGAAGATCGAGCGAGGCAGCGTCATCCGCATCGTCTCCACCGAGCAGCTGACCAAGGAGCGCGAGGCGCTGGCGCGCGTCCAGGAGGCGCAGGTCAAGTCCGAGAGCGAGATCCGCACCAAGCGCGCCGAGGCCGAGGTGAAGGAGGCGGAGGCGTCGACCAAGAAGCTCCAGGCGGAAGCCGCCATCTCCGAGGCCAAGGCCCGTGGTCCCCTGCGCGAGGAGCTGATCCGGCTCTCGTACGCCGATCCCGAGGACGTGGCCAGGACGCTCCAGGGCATTCTCGGCATTCCGCCATCCGGGGCGCCCATCCAACAGATCCCTATCATCAGCGCCATCCCCCAGAACCCGACGACAGTGCCGTCGAGCGGCCTTCCGCCCAACCCGCTGTTGAGACCGTTCCCCGAGGTCAACGCGCCGGTCCCGCCATACATGGCGGCCCCGGGCCAGCAAGTCATCTCCGCCAGCCAGGACGTGCTCGCCAAGGGCATCACCATCCAGGCGCACAAGCCGACCAACAGCGTGTTCATCCGCCACTACGAGGCCGATCTCGAGCGGCTCAAGAAGCTGATCAAGGAGCAGCTCGACATTCCCCTCCCCCAGGTCAAGATCGAGGCACGGATGGAGATCCTCGATCGCAGCGCCTTCGAGGGCATCGGTGTCCAGTGGGGCGGCGCGGGCGCCGGCAACATCAACAACACGACGACGCTGATCGGCCAGGGCTTCCAGTCGGCCCCGGGCAAGAACGCCGGCACGACCTCGCCCGCCTTCTCAGGCATCCTCTTGCCGGACGGCACCATCGCCCCGTTCAACCCGGTCGCCCCGATCAACATCAATCCCGCGAACCCGAACCTGACGCTCTCCCAGCTCTTCCCCATCTCTGCCACCACGGGACTGCCCCTGGGCGGCAACGTGGTCAACCTCCCCTTCGGGGGGCTGCCGAACGCGTCAAACGCGGGCGTGCCCGCGGGCGGCATCTCCTTCGGCTTCGTGTCGAACAACTTCAACATCAACCTCGCCCTCCAGGCCCTGGCCTCCCAGGGCAAGACGCGGACGCTGGCGCGGCCCGAGATCGTCACGGTGGAGAACAACAAGGCCGCGGTATCGCTCGGCGAGGAAATCCCGTATGCTACGGTCAGCTCGGCGGGCACCCAGATCCAGTTCAAGGAAGCCGTGCTCAAGCTCGAGGTGACGCCAACCGTGCTCAGGGAGAAGGTGGGTGACAAGACCATCACCAAGATCAAGATGATCGTCGTGGTGGAGAACAACTCCCGCGGCGACACCATCACCCCCGCGGCCGGGGTGGCGGTGCCCATCATCAACCGGCGCAAGGCGGAGACCCAGGTGCTCATCAAGGAGGGCGACCGCCTCGTCATCGGTGGCGTCACCCAGGGTACCGTGTCGACTACCGTGCGTAAGGTGCCGCTCTTCGGCGATATCCCGATCTTCGGCTGGCTCTTCAAGCAGAAGGAGAACAACGAAACGGGACGGGAGCTCGTGGTCTTCGTCACGCCGTCGATCGTGCAGCAGAACGGGGCTGGCATGGCAATGACCCCGGTCGCCCCGCGCTAGCGAGGGCTCGTGGGCGGGGCGTTCCGCTTCCTCACGGCCGGCGAGTCCCACGGGGAAGCGCTCACCGCCGTCATTGACGGCGTTCCCGCCGGGCTCCAGCTGTCCGAGGCCGACCTCAACGCGGATCTCGCGCGTCGCCAGCGCGGCTATGGCCGCGGCGGTCGGATGAAGATCGAGCAAGACCAGGCCCACATCTCCGCCGGAGTCCGCGGGGGCCGCACCCTCGGCAGTCCCATCACGCTGACCATCCAGAACCGCGACTGGGAGAACTGGAAGCAGACCATGGCCGTGGGCGAGCCACCCGCGGGCACCGCCGCGAAGGCCGTGACCCGACCGCGCCCCGGGCACGCCGACCTCGCCGGCGCCATGAAGTACGGCCACCACGACATCCGCAACGTGCTCGAGCGGTCGAGCGCCCGGGAGACGACGGCCCGCGTGGCCGTGGCGGGGGTGGCCAAGCGGCTCCTCTCGGAGTTCGGCATCACCATCCTGAGCCACGTGACGGAGATCGGCGGGGTGCGCATCGGCGCCCTGGAAGTCCCGTGGGAAGAGTTACGGCGCCGCGCCGAGGCCTCCGAAGTCCGCTGCGCGGACCCCGAGGCGGAGCGGCGCATGATCGAGGCGATCGACCAGGCCAAGGCGGCCGGCGACACTCTGGGCGGGGTCTTCGAGGTGGTCGCCCTCGGCTGCCCCGTGGGCCTGGGCTCCTATGTCCAGTGGGACCGCAAGCTCGACGGTCGCCTCGCCCGCGCCTTCTGCTCGATCCACGCCATCAAGGGCGCCGAGATCGGCCTCGGCTTCGAGGCGGCGCGCCGTCTCGGCTCGCAAGTCCACGACGAGATCCTCTTCGACGCCGACAGCGGCTTTCACCGCCAGTCGAACAGCGCGGGCGGCCTCGAGGGCGGCGTCACCAACGGTCAGCCCGTGATCGTGCGCGCCGCCATGAAGCCCATCTCCACCCTCCGCAAGCCGCTCCGCTCCGTGGACACGGCGACCAAGGAGGCGGTGGAGGCGGTGGTGGAGCGCAGTGACGTCTGCGCGGTGCCCGCGGCCGGTGTGGTCGGCGAGGCCATGATGGCCCTCGTGCTCGCCGAGGCCTTCCTCGAGAAGTTCGCCGGGGACGGTATCGACGAGGTCCGCCGCAACTACCAGGGCTATCTCGACTACCTCAAGACCTGGTAGCCTGGACGTCCGATGATCGACGTCCCCGTCAAGCTCGGCCCCCGCTCCTATCGCATTCTTGTGGGCGCCGGGCTGCTCGCCCAGGCCGGTCCGGAAATCTCTCGGCTCGGGGTGGGGCGCAAGCTCGCCCTCGTCACCGATCCCTCCATCCGGGCCCTCTACGGCGAAGTCGTCGCGCAAAGCCTGGCCGGAGCGGGCTTCGAGGTCACCACGGTGCTCCTGCCGGAGGGCGAGCGCGCGAAGACGCTCGAGGTCGCCGCGCAGACGTGGGATCGGCTGCTCGAAGCAGGGCTCGATCGAGGCTCGGCCGTGGTCGCCCTCGGAGGCGGCGCGGTGGGAGACCTCGCGGGCTTCGTGGCCGCGACCTACATGCGCGGCATGCACTTCGTTCAGCTCCCCACCACCCTCCTCGCCCAGGTGGACGCCTCCATCGGCGGCAAGACGGCCATCGACCATCCGCGCGCCAAGAACCTGATCGGCGCCTTTCACCAGCCGCGCCTCGTGCTCGCCGACACGGGCGCGCTCCAGACCCTGCCCGAGCGCGAGTACCGCTCGGGACTGGCCGAGGTGATCAAGCACGGCATCGTGCTCGACGCCGCGTACTTCGGCGAGGTCGAGCGGAGCGCGGCCGCCCTCGCCAAGCGCGAGCCCGAGACCCTCGAGCGGATCGTGGCCGGCTCGTGCCGTCTCAAGGCCTCCGTGATCGAGCGCGACGAGCAAGAGGCGGAGCTACGTCACGTGCTCAACTACGGGCACACCATCGGGCACGCCATCGAGGCGGTCACCGGCTATGCGCGCTTCGCCCACGGCGAGGCGGTGTCGCTCGGCATGGTGGCGGAGGCGGGCGTGGCCGAGCGCCTGGGCCTGGCCGCCACGGAGACGCGAGCCCGGCAGGTGCGGCTGCTCGAGACGATGGGTCTGCCCGTGCGCGAGGTCGGGGAGGCGCCCGAGCGCGTGATCGAGGCCATGGCGCGCGACAAGAAGGGCAAGGAGGGGCGCGTGCCGTTCGTCCTCGCCCCGGAGATCGGACGCTTCCGCATCGTCTTCGACGTCCCCACGCCCGTGATCTTGGAGGCTCTGGCCGAGCTCGGCTGAGTCTCCCAATTCTTTCGGGCGGCTCCCCACGGCCGTGCTAGATCTAGATCATTGTCCTGCCACTCGCCGTCCGCCACCGTTTCGAAGCGCCGCCCATGACGACACGGCTCGGCTATCACCCTGCTCTCGACGGTATCCGCGCCATCTCTATCCTCGCCGTCATGCTCTATCACTCCGGGCTGATCCACGGCGGCTTCCTCGGCGTGGACGTCTTCTTCACCCTGAGCGGCTTCCTCATCACCACGCTCCTGATCGAAGAGCACGCGACGGCGGGGCGCATCGCCCTGCGTGACTTCTACTGCCGGCGGGCCCTTCGGCTTCTCCCCGCCCTCGTGCCCGTAGTCATCGTCTCCGGCGTGGCCATGATCGCCACCGCGGGCCCCGCCCGTGTCGGCGGCATGTCGCTCTTCGTCCTCGCCGTGATCTTCTACGTGGCGAACTGGGCGGCCATCGCGGGGCTTCCCCAGGGCATGCTCGGGCACGCCTGGTCACTGTCGATCGAGGAGCAGTTCTACCTCGTGTGGCCACCCGTCCTCGCCCTGCTCCTCCGCCGCGTGCGCGCGCGATGGCTGCTCGTGGCCGGCCTCCTCCTGGCCGCCCTGGGATCGATCCTCCTCCGTTATCACCTGGCGGTGAGCGGAGCCACAGGCCGGCGCTTCTACCTCGGCACGGACGCGCACGCCGATCCCATCCTCATCGGGTGCGCCACGGCCTGCCTCGTGTCGTGGGGATACATCCGGGGCGGAGGCGATCCGTCGGCCTCGACAAGGTGGCGATGGCAGGGCGCCGCGCTGGCCGCCGCCGCCGTGCTGGTGGTCGTTCTCGTGATGGCGCGTCTGCCCGACGACTATGCGCGGCGGGGGGCGAGCGCCATCGTGGCGGTGGCCGCGGGCATCCTCATCGTGGACGTGCTGCGGCCCGGATCGCGCCTGGCTCCCCTTCTCGCCTGGTCACCGCTCGTGTGGATCGGGAGGCGCTCCTACGCGCTCTACCTGTGGCACCTTCCCGTGTTCTTCCTCGCGGGAGCCTTGTGGGCTTCGGGCATCCTCGAATACCTCCCGTCCCGAATCGTGCCGGCGTGGGTGATCACGTTTGCCATGGCCGCGGCCTCCTACCGCTGGATCGAGGCGCCGGCGCTTCGCCTGAAATCGCGATTCGCGGCGCGGCCAGCCGATCGCGCGTCCGCCGTGCCCGCCGCGCCATTCGAGTCGAGCGCCCCCGCCCTCTAGCGACCCGTCCAAGCAATTCCCGTCTCCTCGCGAGCAAGAGTGTTCCGCTTCGAGCGCCGGCTTCGCCGGCGCAATCTGTTCGGGGGGAGGCTTCGGAAGGGGGGCGGAGCCCCCCTCCGAGCTATCTAGCGACCCAGCAGCCGCTGCGCCTGCTCCAGGTTCCTCCGCGCGTCGATCCATTCGGGATTCAGCTCGACCGCGCGCGCGAACTGCTCGGCCGCCTCCCGTAGCTTGCCGTCCTGGGCCAGGGCAAGACCGAGATTGTTCCGCGCCTCCGCGTAGTCCGGGCTCAGGCGGAGCGCCTCCCGGAAGTGCGTGAGCGCCTCGTCTCGCCGCCCCTGGACGGCTAGAGCCGCCCCGAGATTGTTGTGCGCTTCGGCGAAGCGCGGCCACAGCCTGAGCGCTTCGCTGAAGTGCGGCACCGCCCCCGCGGGATCGCC
This sequence comes from Candidatus Methylomirabilota bacterium, assembly GCA_035635755.1. Lineage (GTDB taxonomy): Bacteria > Methylomirabilota > Methylomirabilia > Rokubacteriales > CSP1-6 > AR37. The sequence continues at coordinate 12,023 of DASQAK010000099.1, forward strand.
TCCCTGCGCCAGCATGAGGCCGAGGCTCAGATGGGCGTCCGGATAGCCAGGCCGGAGACGGATGGCCTCTCGCAATTCCGCCATCGCCTCCCCGGGCCGGCCGTGGGCGCTGAGGGCCGCGCCCAGGTTCGCGCGCGCGATCCCGGAGCGCGGATCGACGTACACGGCGCGCCTCCACACCGTCTCGTTGTCGTGCCAGACCTTGGTCTGCGTCCAGGTCAGCCCGCCCAGCGTCGCGATGACGAGGAAGGCGGGCAGCGCCGCCACGCGGCCGAGGGCGGCCACGCCGGCCCCGGCCAGCATCGACCAGCCGAGGCAGGCGAGATAGCTGTAGCGATCCGCGGCGATCTGGTAGCCCGACTGCACGATGCCGCTTGGGGGAAGCAGGATGACGACGTAGGCGGCCCACGCGATCAGCACCGCGGGCACGCGGCGGCGGAGGGCCACCGCGTATGCCGTGACCGCCGCCACCGTCGCCACGCTCAGGACGATCCGCCAAGGCTCTAGCTCGAGAGGCAGCCTGAGCTCGTAGAGGATGGCGAGATTCGTGGGCACGAGGCTCTTCCCGAGGTAAAAGGCGAGCTGGTAGCCCAGGATGGCCAGGCGCCCGGACCATGGCAAGGCCTCGAGGGGAACCGGGCTCCCCCCGGCCAGTTGCGCCCAGAGGGCAAGCGCGGAGGCGCCGGCGCACAGGGCGACGAAGGGAAGCTTCTCCACCAAGACGGCTCTGGCCGTGGGACCCAGCCAGCCGCGAGGCCCACCGCCCAGACGACGCAGCGGATAGATATCCAGCAAGAGCAGGATGACGGGCAGGCTCACGGCCATGACCTTCGACATGAGCGCCAGTCCGCACAGGACCACGGCCGCCCAGTAGGGCCATCGCCCGCCCCCTCTCTCGGCGGTTCGAGCCTCGCAATATCTGAGATAGGCCCAGATGGCGAGGAGGAAGAAGAGCCCGGAGAGCACGTCCCGGCGCTCGGTCACCCAGGCCACGGACTCGACCCGCAGCGGGTGCAGCGAGAACGTGAGAGCGGCCACGAGCGCGCCCAGCCTCACCCGCATGCGGTCGGAGCTGAGCTCGGGCAGCGAGAGGAGAAGGAGCTTCGAGGCGAGAGCATAGACCACGGCGGCATTGATCGCGTGGAGCAGCGCATTGGTCAGGTGATAGCCGGAGGGCGTCATGCCCCAGACGGCGTGGTCGAGGCCGAAGGAGATCCAGTTGAGCGGCATCCAGTGACCCATGAGGCGGGTCGTGAACATCCACCGGAGCTGATCCAGGCCGAGTCCCCGGTAGTGAGGATTGCGCAGGAGCAGAGGACTGTCGTCCCAGTCGATGAATCCATTGGCGAGAGCGGGAAGATAGCAGAGAAAGGTCAGGACGACCGCCGCCACGGGGAACAGAAAGCGCTCCCAGTCAGACACGTGGGGACGCGCGGAAGCTGAGTCGGCGTCACCTTGCATCTGCGCGAGTCTGTCACGCCACGCAGGAGCGGGCAAGCGGGGAAAAGCATTGACTCTCGCGCCTTTGGCGCATATAAAGGATGAGCCATGGCGAACCCGATCCCCGAGGTCGGAGGGGCCGTCGCCGCCCCCGATCCCGTGGCGGCCGGCGCAATCCGTCGCTACGAAGAACGCCTCGCCAAAGACCCGGCTGGACTCGCCTTTGCCCCGCTGGCCGACGCGTATCGCAAGGTCGGCCGGGCGCGTGAGGCCATCCGGCTCTGTCAGCAGGGCCTCGTCCGCTTCCCTCAGTACACGACAGCGCGCCTCATCCTGGCCAGGGCATATCTCGACGAGGGCAACGGGGAAGAGGCCCTCGGAGAGCTCGTCCGCATCCTGGAGGCGAGCCCGAAGGACACGCAGGCCCATCGTCTCGCCGCGGATATCCATCGCAAGGCCGGTCGGTGGAACGAGGCCCGCGAGCATCTCGAGCGCGTGGTCAAGTTCGAGCCGAGCGACCGCGAGGCGCGGCTCACCTTGGAGGCCCTCCAGGCGGGCGGTCGCGCCGGCGAGGGCTCGCCCCTCGGCCGCGTCCTCGAGGACGACACGTTCGCGACGATGAGCTTCGGCGCCCTCTGCCTCGAGCAAGGCCTCCCCGACGAGGCGGCGCAGATCTTCCTTCGCCTCGTGAAGAAGAACCCGGGCGATGCCCGGGTCCGCGAGCGCCTGGACGAGGCGCTCCGGGCCAAGACCCAGAAACGGAAAGGTTGAGCGCATGCAGGTGTCCACCGCCGAATTCAAGAAGGGACTCAAGATCCAGCACGACGGTCAGCCCTACACCATCGTCGACTTCCAGCACGTCAAGCCGGGCAAGGGGGGCGCCTTCGTGCGCACCAAGCTCAAGCACATGCGGCAGGGGCGGGTCATCGACAACACCTTTCGCGCGGGCGAGAAGGTGGAGCTGGTCGACTTCGACGAGAAGCACATGCAGTACCTGTACAAGGACGACCGCTACCATTTCATGGACACGGAGACGTACGATCAGATCTCGCTCTCACCCGACGAGGTGGGCGACGCGCGCGACTTCCTGAAGGAGAACACCGAGGTCGACATCCTGTTCATCGACGGCAGCCCGGTGACGGTGGAGCTTCCCAACTTCATGGAGCTGGCCATCGTCAAGACCGATCCCGGCATCCGCGGCGACACCGCCTCGGGCGGATCGAAGCCGGCTCAGCTCGAGTCGGGCGCCGTCATCCAGGTGCCCCTCTTTCTCAACCAGGGCGACGTGGTGAAGGTGGACACGCGCAGCGCGGAGTATCTGAGCCGCGTGGCCACGGCCGGATAGGGACATGGCGAAGGAGCGCGGGACCATGGCAGGGATCCTGGCGCCGCGACGGTGGACGCCCGCGGAGATCGTCGAGCTCGCGGTCGCCCACGACCTCGCCGAGCTCGAGGTCGAGGCGGGAGGCATGCGCGTGCGCGTGGTGCGCCGCCACGCCGAGGCTGCCGCGCGACCCTCCGCGGCGGCGCCGCCCACCGCGCTCACTCAGCCCGCCCCGGCCGTGGCCGCGGAGGCGGCGGCGGGCACCGTCACGATCGAGGCGCCCATGGTCGGGACCTTCTATCGATCGCCGAGCCCCGAGGCTCCCCCCTTCGTCAGCGAGGGCGACACCATCAAGGAGGGGCAGACCCTCTGCGTCATCGAGGCCATGAAGCTCATGAACGAGATCGACGCGAAGCTCGGCGGGCGCATCGTCAAGGTCCTCGTCGACAACGCCCAGCCCGTCCAGTTCGGCCAGCCCCTGTTCCTCCTGGAGCCTCTCAAGTAGCGGCGGGCCGCGCCCATGTTCCACAAGATCCTCATCGCCAACCGGGGCGAGATCGCCCTGCGCATCCTCCGCAGCTGCCGGGAGATGGGCATTCGCACCGTCGTCGCCCACTCCCAGGCCGACACGGGCTCCCTGCCCGTTCGCCTGGCTGACGAGTCCATCTGCATCGGTCCCGCCGAGGCCCGGGCGAGCTATCTCAATATCCCAAGCATCATCTCGGCCGCCTCCATCACGGACAGCGAAGCCATCCATCCCGGCTATGGCCTGCTCTCGGAAAACGCCGCCTTCGCCGAGATCTGCCGGGCCTGCGGCATCACCTTCATCGGTCCCTCGCCCGAGGCGATACGGCTCATGGGGGACAAGGCGCAGGCGCGCGAGATGGCCAAGCAGGCGGGAGCCCCCGTGGTGCCGGGAAGCACGGGCCCGCTCGAGGGCGTGGACGAGGCGCAGGCCCTCGCCGACAAGATGGGCTATCCCGTGGTGGTCAAGGCGGCGTCAGGCGGCGGCGGGCGCGGGATGCGCGTCGTCCGCTCGCGGGAGATGCTGGCCCGGGCCTTCGCCACGTGCCAGTCGGAAGCCGCGCAGGCCTTCGGCTCCTCGGAGCTCTACCTCGAGAAGTTCGTCGAGGAAACGCGTCACGTCGAGGTCCAGGTGCTGGGCGACCGGAACGGTATCCGGGTGCACCTGGGCGAGCGCGATTGCTCCGTGCAGCGACGGTACCAGAAGCTTCTCGAGGAGAGTCCCGCCTCCGCCATCTCCGAGGCCACGCGAGAGGGGCTGTGCAAGGCCGCCCTCGCCGTGGCCAATGCCGTCAACTATGTCTCGGCGGGCACCGTGGAGTTCCTCGTGGAGCGCAGCGGCGAGTTCTACTTCATCGAGATGAACACCCGCATCCAGGTCGAGCATCCCGTGACGGAGATGGTGACGGGCATCGATCTCGTGCGCGAGCAGGTCCGCATCGCCGCGGGCGAGCCGCTCGGCTACAAGCAGAGCGCCATTCGCGTCTCGGGCCATGCCCTCGAGTGCCGCATCAACGCCGAGGATCCCGAGCACTTCGTCCCCTCGCCGGGAACGGTGACGGCCTGGCTGCCCCCGGGTGGCCACGGCGTGCGCGTGGACAGCCACATGATGCCGGGGGCCTCCGTGCCCCCGTACTACGACTCGCTGATCGCCAAGATCATCGTGCATGGCCGGGACCGCGCCGAGGCCATCGCCCGCATGCAGCGCGCCCTCGGCGAGACGGTGGTGGAGGGCGTCAGGACCACCATCCCCTTCCACCAGAAGCTCCTCGCCGACCCCGTCTTCGTCTCCGGAGAGTACGCGCTGCCGCGCCTCGAGGTCGGTCTCTAGCGCGTGACGCTGCCCAGCCCCCTCTACGTCATCCTGGATGGGCAGGCGTCCGGGGGGAGGCGCCTCGACGAGCTGCTGGACGCGGTGCTCGCGGGAGGCTGCCGGATCGTGCAGCTTCGCGAGAAGACCATGCCACCGGCCGGGCTCTTCCCGCTCGCCCAGGCCTTGCGCAGGCGCTGCCGGGAGGCGGGGGCGCTCTTCATCGTGAACGATCGCGTCGACCTGGCCCTGGCCGTGGAGGCCGACGGAGCGCATGTCGGTCAGGACGACCTGCCCGCCCGCGAGGCCCGCCGGCTCCTGCCTCCGCCCATGATCCTCGGTGTCTCGACCCACAACGCGGACCAGGCGCGACGCGCGCGCGACGACGGCGCCGATTATGTCGCGGTGGGCAGCATGTTCCCGACGGGGAGCAAGATCAGCTTCGAGCTGGTGGGACCGGAGCTGGTCAGACGCGTGCGCGCGGACATCCCCGTCCCCCTCGTGGCCATCGGCGGGATCACCCGGGACAATCTGAGCCAGGTCATCGAGGCCGGCGCCGACGCCGTCGCCGTCATCTCCGCCATAGGCAAGGCGCGGGATCCCGCCGCCGCCGTTCGCGAGTTCCTCGAGACCATTCGCTCGGCCCGGGGCGGCGCCCGGTGAGCTTTTCGAGCCGAGACGCTGCCCGCGGTTCGAGTTGAGCGCCGACGGCGCGAGACGAGAGCTGAAATGATACCGCAGGGGTGGCAGTTCGAGCTGAAGGGCAAAGCCCTGAGGCGAGGGCTGAATAAATGAGCGGTGAGGCGAGGCGAGTGCTGAGATGAACCCGTCCCGGCTCCTCTGGCCCGCGGGCATCGCGCTCGCGGCCGGCCTCCCCTTTCTCCCGTCGCTCCAGGGGCAGTTCCTCTACTGGGACGACGTCACGAACTTCCTGATGAACGAGGGCTATCGGGGACTCGGCTGGCCTCAGCTTCGCTACATGCTCACGACCACCCTCCTCGGCCACTGGATTCCCCTGACCTGGCTCACCCTGGGAATCAACTACGCCCTGGGCGGCATGAATCCCTGGGGCTACCACCTTGGCAATCTCCTGCTCCACTCCGCCAATGCCGTCTGCGTCTATCTCATCGCAAGACGGCTCCTGGCCCGCGCCGCGGGGGAAACGTCGCGCGCGATCGAAAGTATGCCCGCCCGCGTGGGCGCGGCCTTCGCGGCCCTCGTCTTCGCGGTTCATCCCCTGCGGGTGGAGTCGGTGGCCTGGATCACCGAGCGCCGCGACGTGCTCTCCGGGCTTTTCTTCCTGCTGTCGGTCCTCTTCTACCTTCGCGCGACGGACGGCGGCGGATTCATCAGCGGGCGCTGGCGCACCGCCTCGCTCCTGGCCTTTGCCGCGGCGTTCCTGTCCAAGTCCATCGTCATGACGCTGCCCGGCGTCCTTCTCCTTCTCGACGTCTACCCGCTTCGCCGCCTGCGCCTGGGTTGGCGCGCCCTTCTTCTCGAGAAGTGGCCGTACGCGGTCATCACCGTGGCGGGCGCCGTCGTGGCCATGCTTGCCCTTCGCATCGGGGCGTCCGCCTCGGCGTGGAGCCAGACGGGCATGGGCGCGCGCGTCGGAGTCGTCGCCTATGCCTTCTGGTTCTACCCCTCGCGCTGGGTGTGGCCCGTGGGGCTGTCACCGCTCTACGAGCTGCCCCCTCGGGTGAACCTCTGGCAGGGGCGCTTTCTCGGTCCGCTCCTGGCGCTCTTTGCCGTGACCGCCTGCCTCATCCTGCTGCGGCGGCGCGCCCCATGGGCGCTGGCGGCCTGGGTGTACTCAGCCCTCATCCTCCTGCCCGTGAGCGGGATCGTACACGCGGGCTTCCAGCTCGCCCATGACCGCTATAGCTATCTCTCGGGGCTCGGCTTTGCCGTGGTGGCGGGCGGCGCGCTCTGGGCGCTGCTTCGCGCGGAGGGCGCGGGCGGGCTCGGCCGGGCGCCCGTGACCCTGGCGCTGGCGGGCGCCGCCGTGGTCGTCCTTGGCCTTGGCGCGGCCAGCTGGGGGCAAACCCGGATATGGCGCGACTCCGACTCCCTCTGGGAGCGCGCGGTGGCGCTGGACGCGGATTGCGTCGTCTGCGCCAACAACCTGGCCGCGGCCCTCGTGCGGCGCCGGGAGCCCTCGCCCGCCACGATCGACCGGGCCGAGGCTCTCGTGCGCCATGCCATCGAGCTGCGCGCCGATCACTTCACGTCGTACGACACGCTGGGCGTCATCCTGACGAACCGCGGACGGACGGCCCAGGCGGAAGAGGCCTTCCGTCACGCGCTGAGCCTGGCGCCCAACCAGGGCGCGCCCGCGGCCAACCTCGGCGCGCTCCTGGCCAGACAAGGCCGTTTTGCCGAGGCCGTGCCCTGGCTGCGCAAGGCGACCGCGGCGCAGCCGGCGTTTCCTGGTCTCCGGAACAATCTAGGCTATGCTCTACGCAACCATGGCATCGAGCTCGCGCGGCAGGGCAAGCTCGACGAGGCGGTGTCCCTGCTCGCCGAGGCCTCCCAGATCCTGACCCAGGATCCCGACACGCATCGCAATCTCGGCCAGGCGCTCATGGAGCGCGGCCGGGGCGCCGACGCGGTGCCCGTGCTCGAGCGCGCCCTCGCCCTCGACGGCGGCTCGGAAGCCACCCGGTTCCTGCTCACCCAGGCGCGACTCCAGGCTGGACGGCCGACCCCACGGTGAGCAACGGGCGATGAGCATCGCGCGCCGCGCGCTCCTCCCCGCCCTCGTGTTCGCCGTGGCCTTCCTGACCTTCTGGCCTGGATTGACCGGCGAGTTCGTCAACTGGGATGACTACGACAACGTCGTCAACAACCCGGGCGTGCACGGACTCGGCCGCGCGCAGCTCGAGTGGATGTGGACGAGCGCGGTGCTGGGCCACTACATCCCCTTGACCTGGATGAGCTTCGGCCTGAACTTCGCCCTCGGTGGCCTCAATCCGCGCGGCTACCACGTCTTGAACCTGCTGCTTCACGCGGCCAATGCCGCCCTCTTCTTCTGGATCGCGCGGCGGCTCCTGAGGGCGGCGCGCTCACCCGACACCCCGGACGAGGCCGCATCACCGGGCCCAGCGGACGTCGGCGCGGCCTTCGCCGCCCTCCTCTTCGCCGTTCACCCGCTTCGCGTGGAATCCGTGGTGTGGATCACCGAGCGAAAAGACGTGCTCTCCGCCTTCTTCTTCCTGCTCTCGATCCTGGCCTATCTTCGCTCCGTCGCCACCGAGACGATCCAGCCCGTGTGGAGAGGGGTCTCCTTGCTCGCGTTCGCGGCGGCCCTGCTCTCCAAGGCCTCGGCCATGCCCTTGCCCGCCGTCCTTCTCCTGCTCGACGCCTATCCCCTGGGACGAATCCGGCGGCTCGGCTGGCGGCGCTGCCTCCTGGAAAAGCTGCCGTGGGCCGTGATCGGGGCCGCGGGAGCTCTTCTCGCCCTCACCGTCGTCCTCAAGGGCACGGGCGTCACCGGGTACGAGAGCTACGGGGTGGCGGCGCGCATCGCCATGACCGCCTACGCCTTCATGTTCTACCCCGCGCGCTGGATCTGGCCCGTGCAGCTCATCCCGCTCTACGAGCTGCCCCCGCGCCTCGATCCTTTCTCCACGCGATTCGTCGTGCCCATGATCGCCGTCGTCTTGGTTACGGCGGCCCTGATCGCCCTGCGGAAACGGTGGCCGGCCGGCCTCGCGGCCTGGACGCTCTCCGTGGTGATGCTGCTCCCCATCAGCGGCGCCGTCCACTCGGGCCACCAGCTCGCCCACGACCGCTACAGCTATCTCTCGGGCCTCGGCCTGGCCTTGCTCCTGGGAGGCGGGCTCACGCGCCTCCTCGGAGCGGACATGCGGCGCCGACTGGGCCCCGTGATCGTGCGGAGCGTCGCCCTCGGGGCGGCCGTGCTCGTCCTCATGCTGGGGGTGGCGACCTGGGACCAGAGCAAGATCTGGCAGGACTCCGAGACGCTGTGGCGCTGGGCCGTGGCCATAGATCCTCAGTGCGCGGTGTGCTGGAACAATTTCGGGACGTCGCTGACGGCCCAGAAGCGGCATCCCGAGGCGGAGGAGGCCTACCGGCGGGCGCTACAGCTCAGGCCCGCGCGCGCGACCGTGGCCAACAACATCGCCACCGCCCTCCACGGCCAGCGCAAGGACGTCGAGGCGGAGGAGATGCTACGCCTGGCCCTCAAGCTCGACCCCAACCTCACGGGCGCCCTCGCCAACATGGGAGCCCTGTATGCGCAGACCGGCCGCCTCGCCGAATCGCTTCCGTATTTCCGCCGCGCCTGGGCCCAGGACCCGTACTTCGCGAACCTCGCCCGCGACTATGCCGCGGCGCTGCTCGAGATCGCGAAGTCCGAGCGCGAGGCCGGCCGCGCCATCCAGGCCATGGCCCTCCTGCAGGAGACGCTGCTCGTCTCGCCCGCCGATGCCGAAGCGCGACGCCAGCTCGACGCCATGACGGCGATGCGCACCCGGGCTGCGGTCCGCCGTTGACCTCCCTCGCAAACCCGCTATAATGACGCCGCTTGCCAACCCCGACGTCCCGCGTGGAGGAGGACATCGAATGAAGACCCTGCGATTCCGCCACCTGCTGAGCGCTCTCGCCATCGCGGCCCTCGTGCTGCCCGGCGCCGGACCCGCGGATGCCCAGTCCAAAGGCACCATCAAGATCGCCACGCAGAGCCCGCTGTCGGGCGGCCAATCCGCCCTGGGCGAGGGCATCAAGCTCGGCGCCCAGCTCGGCATGGAGAAGTTCAAGGGCAACCTCGAGAAGCAGGGCTACAAGGTGGAGCTCGTGCCCTTCGACGACCAGGCCAAGCCGGACGTCGGCGTGGCCAACGCGAAGAACATCATCTCCGACAAGGACATCATGGTCGTCATCGGCCACCTCAACTCCGGCGTGGCCATCCCCTCGTCTGAGGTCTACAAGGAAGTCACCCTGGCCATGATCTCGCCGGCCAACACGAACGAGAAGGTGACCGATCGCGGGTACCCGAACGTGAACCGCGTGTGCGGGCGTGACGACGTGCAGGGCCCGGTGGGCGGGGAGTTCGCGGCCACCGTCATGAAGGCGAAGTCGGTCTACATCGTGCACGACAAGACCACGTACGGCCAGGGCGTGGCCGAGGCCTTCAAGAGCGACGTCGAGAAGAAGGGCGTGAAGGTGCTTGGATTCGAAGGCACCGAGGAGAAGTCCAACTTCGATCCGATCATCACCCCCATCAAGGCCAAGAATCCCGACCTCGTCTACTTCGGCGGCATCTACGACCAGGGAGCGCCGTTCTTCAAGCAGGCGCGCGAGAAGGGGCTCAAGTCGAAGTTCCTCGGGCCCGACGGCTTCGACTCGTCGGACCTGGTGAAGATCGCCGGCAAGACGGTCGTCGGCATGTACTACACGACCGCGGCGGCACCGACCTCGAGCCCGGCGGCCAAGCAGTTCGTGGACGAGTTCAAGAAGAAGTTCGGCAAGAACCCCGAGCCCTATGCGGCCGAGTCCTACGTCGCGACGGGCATCGCCATCAAGGCGCTCGAATCCGTGGTGGGCGGGGGCAAGGCCCCGACCCGCGAAGCGGTGGCGAGCGCCATCCGCAAGGTCAAGTACGCGGGCATGACCGGCACCATCGAGTTCGACGACAAGGGTGATCCGAAGAAGGCCTCGTACTACGTCATGCAGGTCAGCAGCGACAACCCCGAGAAGTGGTCCGAGAACAAAGAGGCCAAGCGGCTCGCCATCGCTGCCCCCGCGGCCAAGAAATAGCCGAACGCGGGGACCCGGCGGGAGGGTGGTCCCTGCCCCCTCCCGCCTTTCCTTCCCTGGGACCGAGTGCCGATGGACGTTGAGCTCCTGCTCGGCATCTTCCCGCAGGTCCTTCTCGACGGCATCACCCTCGGCTTCATGTACGCCCTCATCGCGCTCGGCTACACCATGGTGTACGGCGTCCTCGAGTTCATCAACTTCGCGCATTCCGAGATCTTCATCTTCGGCGCTTTTGTCGGGGTGGAGCTGTTGCTGACCTTCAAGGCGGCGGGCTGGCTCGACCTGCTGCCCTGGGTCGTCGTGCTCGTCGTGGTCCTGCTGGCCGGCATGGCCGCCTCCGGGCTGCTCGCCGTCCTCGTGGAGCGCACGGCCTACCGCCCCCTCCGTCATGCCCCACGCCTGATCCCGCTGATCTCGGCCATCGGCGTTTCCTTCTTCCTCCAGGACACCATCCGCCTCGCCGAGTCGCTCTGGCGCAATGCCTTCAACCTCGTGTACCCACCCATGGACGCGCTCAATCACCGATTCGAGCTGACCCAGACCATCGACGTCTCCATGAAGTCGCTCGTGGTCATCGTGGCCGCGCTCCTCATGCTGTGGGCCCTGCACAGCCTCGTCAACCGGACGAAGGTCGGCAAGGCCATCCGTGCCGTCGCGGAGGATCAGGCCGCGGCCAGCCTCATGGGCATCAATGTCAATCGCATGATCTCGCTGACCTTCCTGATCGGCGGCGCCATGGGCGGCGGGGCGGGGGTGCTCTTCGGCATGCAATACAGCCTGATCAATCCCTACACGGGCTTCATCCCCGGGCTCAAGGCCTTCACGGCGGCGGTCCTGGGAGGGATCGGCAACATCCCGGGCGCGATGCTCGGCGGGCTCTTGCTGGGAATCCTCGAGGCCTTCGGCGCCTCCTATCTTTCCCTGCTCACGGGCGGAGCCTTCGGAGCGGAGTACAAGGACATCCTCGCCTTCTCGATCCTCATCCTCATCCTGATCTTCCGGCCCAAGGGTCTCCTCGGTGAGATCGTCCGGGAGCGCGCGTGATCAAGGGGCTCCTGGAGAAGCCCGTGTCCGCGACGGGCCTCGTGGTCGGGCTGCTCGCCCTCACCGCCTGGGGCGTGACCCGCTCTCCGCGCTCGATCGTGCTCTTCATGCTCTTCCAGGCCTCGATCCTGGTCCTCTACTTCGCGCGGATCCCGCGCTGGCCCAAGGCCCTCCTGACCGCCGTCACCCTCGGCGTGCTCATGCCCGTGCTCGGGACCATCAACGCCTACTACATGGAGATCGCCATCCAGGTCGGCATCTTCGTGGCCCTCGCCCTCGGTCTCAACATCGTGGTGGGGCTGGCCGGGCTCCTGGATCTGGGCTATGTCGCCTTCTTCGCGGTCGGGGCCTACTCCTGGGCGATATTCGGGTCGCCCCAGGCCAATCAGATCTTCGGCGGAAGCGTCTTCCCGCTGTCGCCGTGGTGGTTCTTCGTCTTCCTCCTCGTCGGCGTCGGCGTGGCCGCGGGAGCGGGCATTCTCCTGGGCCTGCCCGTGCTGAGGCTCCACGGTGACTACCTGGCCCTCGTGACCCTCGGCTTCGGCGAGGTCATCCGGGTGCTCGCCAACAATCTCGACAAGCCCATCAACATCACCAACGGTCCCAAGGGCATCACGCCCATCGGGCGACCGCCCATCTTCTTCGCCCCGCTCCTGCGGGCCCTCGGCATCGACCCGAGCTCCAACGTGATCTACCCCCTCTACCTCTACGCCGTCGTGCTGCTCATCGTTGGCGTCACCGTGCTCGTCAACCGGCGGCTGGAGGACTCGCATATCGGCCGGGCCTGGGAGGCGATCCGCGAGGACCAGACGGCCGCGCAGGCCATGGGCGTGCCGCTCGTGCGCATGAAGCTCATGGCCTTCGCCTGCGGCGCCTCCTTCGCGGGGGCGGTCGGCGTGCTCTTCTCGGCCAAGCAGATCTTCATCAACCCGGAGTCCTTCACCTTCATGGAGTCCATCGGCGTGCTCGCCATGATCATCCTGGGCGGCATGGGCTCCATTCCCGGCGCGATCCTCGGCGCCGCCGTCGTCACGATTCTCAACCTCCAGGTCCTCAAGGGCTTTTCCCTCTGGCTCAACGAGCTCCGCAACGCGGGCACCATGATCCTCGGCTACAACCTCGCCAACCTGCCCACCCAGCTCGAGCCGGCCAAGTACGAGCGCATGATCTTCGGCCTCATCCTCGTGCTCATGATGATCTTCCGGCCGCAGGGCATCCTGCCCGCGCGGCGCCGCACGCGCGAGCTCCAGGAGCCGGCGGAGCCCTGACATGACAGCGCTCCTCGAGGCGCGCGGCGTCACCAAGCGATTCGGCGGGCTGATCGCGCTGAACAAGGTCGACTTCATCCTCGAGGAAGGCCGCATCGCCTCCATCATCGGGCCCAACGGCGCGGGCAAGACCACGTTCTTCAACGTCTTCACCGGCCTCTACGTGCCCGAAGAGGGAACGGTGAGCTTCCGGGGCGCTCCTCTCCTGGGCCTCCGGTCCGATCAGATCACCGCCCTCGGCGTCTGCCGCACCTTCCAGAACATCCGCCTCTTTCGCAACATGACGGCGGTGGAGAACGTCCTCGTGGGCATGCACGCGCGGGTCGGCACGGGGCTGTGGAGCGCGCTGTCGCGAAACCGGCGCTTCAAGACGGAGGAGGGGGCCCTGTGGACGCGGGCGGCGGAGCTGCTCGACACCGTCGGGCTCCGGGGACGGGCCAACGAGATCGCCCGCAACCTGCCCTATGGCGACCAGCGCCGCCTCGAGATCGGGCGCGCCCTCGCCTCGCGGCCCGCCCTCCTCCTCCTCGACGAGCCCACGGCCGGGATGACCCAGGGCGAGGCGCGGGACCTCATGGCGCTCCTGCGCCGCCTCATCGCCGACCTCGGCCTCACCATCCTGCTCATCGAGCACAACATGCGCGTGGTCATGGAGGTCTCGGACCACGTCACCGTTCTCGACTACGGCGAGAAGATCGCCGAGGGGCGCGCCGTCGAGGTGCAGAAGGATCCGCGCGTGATCGAGGCGTACCTGGGGCGGCGAAAGTGGACGCCCGCGGAGGGGGACGGCCGTGCTTGAGGTGCGGGACCTCCACGTCTCGTACGGAGAGATCCGCGCCTTGCGCGGCGTCTCCTTCGAGGTGCGCCAGGGAGAGATCGTCACCCTCCTCGGCAGCAACGGCGCGGGCAAGACCACGACCCTCCGCGCCCTCTCCGGGCTCCTGCGCCCGCGCGAGGGCGATATCCTCTTCCAGGGTCAGTCGCTCCTCGGCGTCGCCTCTCATGCCCTCGTGCACCGGGGCATCACGCACGTGCCCGAGGGCCGGCGCATCTTTAACCGGCTCACCGTCCTCGAGAACCTCGAGATGGGGGCCTTCACGCGCGTGGACGCCGGCGTGCGCGAGGACATGGACCGGGTCTTCTCGATCTTCCCGCGGCTCCAGGAGCGGCGCGCCCAGGTCGCGGGCACGCTCTCGGGCGGCGAGCAGCAGATGCTGGCCATCGGCCGCGCCCTCATGGCGCGCCCCACCCTTCTCCTGCTCGACGAGCCCTCCATGGGCTTGGCCCCCGTCCTCGTGGAGCAGATCTTCGAGACCGTCCTCGCCATCAACAAGCAGGGCGTGACCATCCTGCTCGTGGAGCAGAACGCGGCCATGGCCCTGTCCATCGCGGGCCGCGGCTACGTCCTCGAGACCGGCGGCATCGCCCTCGAGGGCTCCGCGCGGGACCTGGCTGACAACCCGGAGGTTCGCCGGGCCTATCTGGGAGAAGCGTGACGAGCAGACCACCCCTCACCCTGCCCTCTCCCCTGAGGGGAGAGGGTTGATTCAGGAGCCGCGATGAGAACGCACGGGTTGACCTACGAGGAGCACGACCCCGGCGCCACGTACGAGACACGGGGCCGCACGGTGACGGAGGCGGACGTCTGCGCCTTCGTCAACCTGTGCGGCTTCAACGAGCCGCTCTTCTACGACATGGAGTTCGTGCAGACCTCCTCGGTCTTCAAGGGCCGCCCCGCTCCCGGCGCCTTCACCTTCTGCCTCTCCGAAGGGCTCGTCATGCAGACGGGCCTCATCCACGGCACGGGCATGTCGTATCTGGGCAGCGAGATCAAGATCGTGGCCCCCGTGCTCGTGGGCGATACGCTCCGCGTCCGCGTGGTCATCACGGAGAAGCGCGAGACGAAGAAGCCCGACCGCGGTATCGTCACGTATCGGCACGAAGTGGTCAACCAGCGCGGCGAGCTCGTCCTCGAGGCCGTGATCAAGCGCATGATCCGGCGGGCCGCCGCGGCGTCCTGATCCGGGAGGGTCTCCTGTGAGCGTGAAAGGCCGAGTGGTCCAGATCAATGTCTCTCCGGGAGGCGTGCCCAAGCTCCCGGTCGCTGCCGCGCGCGTGACGCCGGACGGGCTCGAAGGCGACGGGCACCGCGACCTCGAGCACCACGGCGGCCCCGAGCGGGCCCTTTGTCTCTTCTCGCTCGAGCAGATCCGCGCCCTCCAGGCCGAGGGCCATCCGGTGACGCCCGGAGCCATCGGCGAGAACCTGACCCTCGAAGGCGTCGACTGGGAGCGCGTGCAGCCGGGCGCCGTCTTGGAGCTGGGCGAGGAGGTCCGCATCGAGATCACCCGCTACACGAGCCCCTGCTTCAACATCAAGCCGAGCTTCGTGGGCGGTGACTTCGCCCGCGTCTCCCAGAAGCTGCATCCCGGCTGGAGCCGCGTCTACGCCAAGGTGCTCCAGGCGGGGCCGATCAGGCAGGGCGACCCCGTCCGGCTTCTCGATCCCGTATGAGAGCGGCCGACGCCGTCGTCATCGGCGGCGGCGTCACCGGCTGCTCGCTCGCCTTTCACCTGGCCGGCGCCGGCCTCGGCCGCGTCCTCGTCCTGGAGCGGCGCTTCGTGGGGGCGGGCGGCACCGGCCGCTCCGTGGGCATCATCCGCCAGCTCTACCCGACCCCGGAGACCACGCGCATGGTCCTTCGCTCCCTCGACGTCTTCGAGCGCTTCGATGACGCGGTGGGAGGCGAGGCCGGCTTCACGCGCTGCGGCGTCCTCATCGGCGTCAGCGCCGCCATGCGCCCCACCCTCGAGAAGACTCTGGCCCTCCAGCGGGGTCTCGGTGTGCGAGCGGAGATCCTCGATCCCGCCGACCTCCACCGCCTGGAGCCGCGCATCGATCCCGCGGGACTCGGCGCCGTCCTCCACGAGCCCGGATCGGGATATGGGGACCCTCCCGCCGTCAACGCGGCGTACGCGGAGGCCGCGCGACGGCGGGGCGTCGTCATCGAGCAAGGGGTGGAGGTGGTGTCGCTCCGGAAGTCGAGCGGCAAGATCACGGGCGTCGTCACCGCCGCGGGAGAGGAGATCTCGTGCCCGGTCGTGGTCAATGCCGCCGGGCTCTGGTCTCCGGCGGTGGCCCGGCTCGCCGACATCGAGCTACCCATCGTCATCGGACGACATCCCGTCTTCGTCGTGCAGCGCGATCCCGGCTTCGGTCCCGACCACATGGTCTACATGGATCTGGCGGGAGGGAGCTACCTTCGTCCCGAGACGGGTGGCCTCACCCTGACCGGCTCGCTCATCGACGACGAGACCCAGCACCCCATGGATCCCGAGCTGCTCGGCACCGAGCCTTCCTTCGACGAGGCGAGCGTGGCCCTCGAGCGCACGAGCCGGGCGGTGCCGCGAATGGCGGAGGCCCGCTACGCGCGCGGCTGGGCCGGCGCCTTCGACATCACGCCCGACTGGATGCCCATCCTCGACGAGACGGATCTCGAAGGCTTCTTCGTGGCGGCGGGCATGTCGGGCCACGGCTTCAAGCTCGCGCCGGCGGTGGGCGAGATGATGGCCGCCCTCATCTCGGGCGCCGCGCCCCCGGTCGACCCCCTCCCCTTCCGCCTCTCGCGCTTCGCGGGCCGGGCCGTCACCGGGACGTTCGTGTCCTCGTATCTCGGCTGACTTCGCGGGTCGCCGCCATGTACACTCCTGAGCCATGACAAGCCCTCCCGCTCACTCCTCGCGCATCGGCGTCGACATCGGCGGTACCTTCACCGACCTCGTCTGGGTCGACGACGCCACGGGAGCCGTCAAGGTCGGCAAGCTCCTGACCACGCCCAAGGACCCCTCGCAGGCCGTCGAGCAGGGCGTGGTGACGCTCCTGAGCGACGCGGGCGCCGCCGCCGCGGAGGTGCGGTCGGTCATCCACGGGACGACGCTGGCCACCAACGCCCTCATCGAGCGCAAGGGCGCGCGGACGGGGCTCCTGACCACCGCGGGCTTCCGCGACGCCGTCGAGATCGGGCACGAAGGCCGCTACGACATGTACGACATCTTCATCGACTCGCCCGCGCCGCTCGTCCCCCGCCACCTGCGGCTCGAGGTGACGGAGCGCATGGCCGCGGACGGCCGTGTCCTCGTACCACTCGAAGACGGGAGCGCGCGGGCGGCCATCGCCAGGCTCCGCGACGCGGGCGCCGAGGCCATCGCCATCTGCCTGCTCCACGCCTATCGCAATCCCCTCCACGAGCGGGCCCTCCAGCAGCTCTGCGCCGAGCTCGCTCCCGGCGTGCCCGTCTCCACCTCGTCCGAGGTGGTGCCCGAGATCCGCGAGTACGAGCGGACCTCGACCACGTGCGGCAACGTGTACGTCATGCCGCTCATGGCGCGCTATCTCGACGACCTCGAGCGCAAGCTCCACGATCTTGGAATCCCGGGCAACTTCTACATCATGCTCTCCTCGGGCGGGGTGGCCACGCCGGTCACCGCCAAGCGCGTACCCATCCGTCTCGTCGAATCGGGCCCGGCCGCGGGCGCCCTCGCGGCCGCCCGCATGGCGCGCGAGCTGGGCGAGCCCAAGCTGCTCTCCTTCGACATGGGCGGGACCACCGCCAAGGCCTGCGTGATCGACAAGGGCGAGCCCCTCCTCGCCCGGGAGTTCGAGGTGGCGCGCGCCGACCGCTTCAAGAAGGGCTCGGGGCTGCCCGTTCGCGTCCCCTGTATCGAGATGATCGAGATCGGCGCGGGCGGCGGCTCCCTGGCGCGTGTGGATCGCATGGGTCTGCTCAAGGTCGGCCCCGACAGCGCGGGCGCGGATCCCGGGCCGGCCTGCTATGCCTCGGGCGGCCAGGTGCCGACGGTGACCGACGCGGATCTGCTCCTGGGATATCTCGATCCCGGCTTCTTCCTGGGCGGGCGCATGCGCCTGGACGTGGAGGCGGGCCGTCGCGCCGTCGAAGAGAAGGTGGCGCGGCCGATGGGGCTGACCACGACCGAGGCCGCCTGGGGCATACACCGCGTGGTCAACGAGAACATGGCTGCCGCCGCGCGCGTGCACGGCATCGAGCGCGGCAAGGACTTGCGCGCCTATCCGCTCTTCGCCTTCGGGGGCGCCGGCCCCGTGCATGCCTGGCAGGTGGGACGCATTCTCAAGGTGCCGCGTGTCCTCGTGCCCTTCGGCGCCGGGGCCATGTCGGCCTATGGCCTCCTCGCCGCTCCTCTCGCCTTCGACTTCGTCCGCACGGCCACCCAGCGGCTCGACGCGGCCGACTGGGGGCAGATCAACGGCCTCTTCGGCGAGATGGAGGAGGAAGGCCGCGCCGTCTTGCGCCGCGCGGAGGTGGAAGCCACCGACATCACCATCCGCCGCACGGCCGAGATGCGCTACACGGGCCAGGGTCACGAGGTCGAGGTCGAGGTACCGGCGGGCACGCTCTCGCCGGCCAGCCTGGCCACGATCACCACCAACTTCGAGGCGGCCTACCGCGCCCTGTACAGCCGCACTCCCATGGGCGTGCCCATCGAGGCGCTGAACTTCCGCGTCGTGGTCTCGGGTCCGGTGCCCGAGATCTCGGTCTCGGGCCCGAAGAGCGGCGCGCCGGCTGCGCGTGTCTCGCTCGCGCCGAAGTCGACGCGCGAGGCCTATTTTCCGGAGGCGCGCGGCTACGTCGACACGCCGGTCTACGACCGCTACGCCCTCCAGCCGGGCGCGGCTTTCCAGGGTCCCGCCATCATCGAGGAGCGCGAGTCCACCACCGTGGCTGCCCCGGGCGCGCGCGTCAGGATCGATGATCGCCTCACCCTCATCATGGAGCCCAGCTGATGACTTTCGAGCCGAAACGGGGTCGACGAGCCGCAGGCGTGGCAGTTCGAGCTGAAGGGCGAAGCCCTGAGGCGAGGGCTGAGTAAATGCCCGGTGAGGCGAGGGCTGAACTGCCCTTCGAACCGAAACGCTGCCGAGGAACCGAAGGCGACGAGAGCGGTGAGGCGAGGGCTGAACTGCTCTTCGAGCCGAAACGCTGCCGAGGAGCCGAAGGCGACGAGAGCGGTGAGGCGAGGGCTTAAATGGACCCCATCACGCTCGACATCTGCTGGAACCGGCTGATCGGCGTCGTCAACGAGCAGGCGGCTGCGCTCATGCGCACGTCTTTCACGTCCATCGTGCGCGAGGCGGGCGATCTCTCCGCGGGCGTCTTCGACCGCCGAGGCTGGATGGTGGCGCAGGCGGTGACGGGTACGCCGGGGCACATCAATTCCATGGCCCTCGCCATGAAGCACGTTCTCGACGTGTATCCGGTGGACGCGTGGGAGCCCGGGGACGTGGTCATCACCAACGACCCGTGGAAGACGTCGGGTCACCTCAACGACGTGACCATCTGCAATCCCGTGTTCCGAGGGCGGGATCTCATCGCCTTCTTCGCCTCCACCTGCCACTCCGCGGACATCGGCGGCCACGTCCTCTCCGCGGAGGCGCGCGAGGTGTACGAGGAAGGGCTCTTCATTCCCATCATGAAGCTCTACGAGGGCGGCCGGATCAACGCGTCGCTCGAGGCGATGATCCGATCCAACGTGCGCGTGCCCGACCTCGTCATGGGCGACTTCCATGCCCAGATCGCCGGGGGGGCCGTGGGCGGCGATCGCCTCCTCGAGTTCATGGAGGAGTTCGGGCTCGAGCGCCTGGAGCCGCTCTCCGACGAGATCGTCACGCGGACCGAGCGCGCCATGCGCGAGGCCATCGCACGGCTGCGGCCCGGCACCTATGAGTACGCCATCACCTCCGACGGCTACGGCGAGCCCGTGACCATCACCTGCCGCTGCGAGGTCAAGGGCGACAGCCTCTGGGTCGACTTCACCGGCTCCTCGGCCGCGAGCCGGCGCGGCGTCAACGTCGTCATGAACTACACGGAGGCGTACACGACGTACGGGGTCAAGGTCATCGTCAGCCCAGACGTGCCGAACAACGAGGGCGCCTTCCGGGTGCTTCGCATCACGGCGCCCGAGGGAAGCATCCTGAACGTGCAGCACCCCGCGCCCGTGGCCGCGCGCCATGTCGTCGGCCACTTCCTCCCCCACGTGGTGGCGGGCGCCCTCAAGCAGGCGCTCCCCGACCACGTCATGGCCGAGGGCTCGGCGAACATCTGGGGGATCCAGCTCTCGGGCAAGGACAGGGAGAGGAAGCCTTTCGTCTACACCTTCTTCGGCTCGGGCGGCACGGGCGCGCGCCCCACCAAGGACGGTCTCTCCGCCACCGCCTTCCCCTCCGGCGTGCTGGGCACGCCCGTCGAGGTCGTGGAAACGCTCGCCCCCCTCCTCGTCGAGCGCAAGGCGCTGCGCGACGGCTCCGGCGGCGACGGCCGCTTCCGCGGCGGGCTCGGCCAGGTGATGGGCTTCCGCGTCCTCTCCGATGACCCCGCGACCTGCTCGGTCTTCTGCGACAGGACGACCATCCCGGCCCAGGGCTTCTTCGGAGGCGAGCCGGGCGCGAAGGGAGCGCTTCTCATCAACGGCAAGGCGCCCGAGAACCCCAAGGCGGAGCAGGTCCTGCAGCCGGGTGACCTGATCGAGCTCTTCATGCCGGGCGGCGGCGGCTTCGGGCCGCCCGCGGAGCGCGATCCCGCTCTGCGAACCCGCGACCGCCTCGAGGGCTACACCACCGCATAGGTAGCTCGGAGGGGGGCTCCGCCCCCCTTCCGAAGCCTCCCCCCGGGTACCGATTGCGCCGGCGAAGCCGGCGCTCGAAGCGGACCATTCTTGCTCGCGAGGGCACGGAAATCGTTGGGCAGACGACTAGCCCGAGAGCCCGCGGCCGACGCCGCGACGTTTGTGCTACACTCCCGTTCCAGTCCCGCGGTCACTGCCGACCTGTAAGCTCAATTCCGCCGTAGAGGAGGATCCCAGATGCGACGTGCCATCGGCCTGCTCTCTCTGGCGCTGTCGGCCGTGCTCGCGACCACGTCCACGTCTCACGCGCAGGCGCCCAAGGAAGTCGTGATCGGCGCCATCTATCCCCTCAGCGGCAACCTGGCCCAGATCGGCATCGATTCGATCACCGCCATGAGGATGGCCGTGGAGCTCTTCAACGGGAAGTCCGACCTCAACCTGCCCGGGATGAAGAAGACGACGGAAGGGTTGCCGGGTCTCGGCGGCGCCAAGATCCGGCTCATCGTCGTGGACCACCAGGGCAAGCCGGACGTGGGACAGGCCGAGGCCGAGCGGCTCATCACGCAAGAGAAGGTGACGGCGCTCATCGGGGCCGTTTTTTCCAGCGTCAGCGCGACGACGAGCCAGGTCGCCGAGCGCTACGGCGTGCCGCACATGAACGGCGAGTCCTCGTCGCCAACGCTGACGGAGCGCGGCTTCAAGTGGTTCTTCCGCACCTCGCCGCACGACGGCCACTTCACCCTCGCCATGTTCGAGTTCCTGAAGGACTTCGAGAAGAAGAAGGGCGTCAAGCTCAAGACGGTCGGCCTCATGCACGAGGACACCCTCTTCGGCGCCGACTCGGGCAAGGTCCAGGAGGAGCTGGCGAAGAAGTACGGCTACGAGGTGGTGGTCAACATGGCGTACCGCGCCAAGACCACCAGCCTCGACGCCGAGGTGGGCAAGCTCAAGGCGGCCGCCCCCGACGTGTTCCTGCCGACGTCGTATACCTCGGACGCCGTGCTTTACATCAAGACCGCCAAGACCCTCGAGTACGTTCCGCGGATGCTCATCGCCCAGAACGCGGGATGGGTGGATCCGCAGTTCGTCGCGGAGATGAACAAGGACATCGAAGGGCACATCACGCGCTCGCCCTTCGCCCTCGACCTCCAGGCCAAGAAGCCGCTCATCCGCCAGGTCAACGAGCTGTTCAAGAAGCAGAAGGACAACCCCGGCGGCCGCGACATCTCCGAGGCGCCCACGCGCGCCCTCACCGCCTTCACCGTGCTCGTGGACGCCATCAATCGCGCCAAGTCCACCAGCCCCGAGGAGATCCGCAAGGCGCTCGTGGCCACCAATGTCCCGGCCGACCAGCTGTTGATGCCCTGGACGGGCGTGCGCTTCGACGAGAAGGGCCAGAACACGGGCGTGCGCGCGATCCTCCAGCAGATCCAGAAGGGCGCGTACGCGACCATCTGGCCCTTCGACCTGGCCGCCGCGGACGTCATCTATCCCCTCCCGGGCTTCAAAGACAAGAAGTAGCCACACCCCGTGACGGCCGAGGTGCTCGTCCAGGGGCTGGTCAGCGGCCTCCTGATGGGATTCGTCTACGCGCTGATCGCCGCCGGACTCTCCCTGATCTTCGGCCTCATGGAGATCGTCAACTTCGCCCACGGGGAATTCCTCATGGGCGCGATGTTCGCCACGTTCTGGGCGTGGGCGCTCCTGAAGCTCGATCCCCTCGTCTCGCTGCCCCTGACCGTGCTGCTCCTGGCCCTCTTCGGTCTGCTCGTCTACCACGGGCTCATCCGGTGGATCCTGGGCGCCCCCATGCTCGCCCAGATCTTCGCCACCTTCGGTCTCGCCATCTTCCTGCGCGCCGCCGCGCAGGCACTCTGGGGCGCGGACTTCCGGCTCGTCAAGGGCCCGCTCGTCGACGGCCGCATCTCGCTCGCCGGCATCTTCATCGGCCTGCCCCAGCTCGTGGCGAGCGTGGGGGCGCTCTGCGCCTTCGGTCTCCTTTACTGGTTCATCCGGAAGACGGAGACGGGGCTGGCCCTCCAGGCGACGTCCCAGGACCGCCAGGCCGCCATGCTCATGGGCATCGACACCCAGAGGATGTTCGCCCTCGGCTGGGCCATCGGAGCCGCCTGCGTGGGCGCGGCGGGCGCCCTTCTCGCCATGTTCTTCTACATCTTTCCCGACGTGGGAGCGACGTTCGCCCTTCTTGCGTATGTCGCGGTCGCGCTCGGCGGCTTCGGCAATGTCCCCGCCACCCTCCTGGCCGGCGTCATCGTAGGCATCGTCGAGGTGCTGGGCGGGCTCTTGATCGCGCCCGCCCTCAAGTACGCCGTGGTATTCTCGCTCTACCTCGTCGTCGTGCTCTGGCGCCCCCAGGGCCTCCTGGGACGCTTCTGATGGCGCCCGTGGCGCGCTGGCCCGTGGTGCGCTGGACAGCCGCCGGTGTCCTCCTCCTCCTTCTCCTGGCCTTTCCTCTGGTCTTCACCCAGCCTCATCCGCGCCACGTCGTCATCACGATCTTCCTGTTCGCCATGCTCGCCCAGGCCTGGAATCTCCTCGCGGGCTATTGCGGCCAGATCTCCCTCGGGCACGCGGTCTTCTTCGGCGCGGGAGCCTATACGTCCACGCTGCTGGGAAAGTACTTCGATCTCTCACCCTGGATCGGCATGGCCGTGGGCGCCGTGGTGGCGGTGGCCGTCTCCCAGCTCATCGGGTATCCGGTCTTCCGGCTGCGCGGCCACTACTTCGCCATCGCCACCATCGCGGTGGGCGAGATCGTCAACACGCTGATGATCAACTGGGACTGGGCGGGCGGCGCGCGCGGGCTCTTCGTGCCGATCAAGCGCCCCGACTCGTTCGTGAATCTGCAGTTCCACCAGAGCAAGCAGAGCTACTATTACATCGCCCTCGGGCTCTTGCTCTTAGCATTCTGGATCACTCGCAAGGTGGAGGTCTCGCGCATGGGCTATTACCTGCGCGCCATCCGCGAGGACCAGGACGCGGCGGCGAGCCTGGGTATCCCCGTGGCCGCGTACAAGCAGCGGGCCATGGCGCTGTCCGCCGCCCTCACCGCGCTCGGGGGCAGCTTCTACGCGCAGTACATCCTCTTCATCGACCCGGACTCGGTGTTTCCCACCGCGCTGAGCATCCTGATCTGCCTGGTGGCCGTGCTCGGCGGGATCGGCACGCTCTGGGGCCCGCTCATCGGGGCGGCCATCCTCATCCCCCTCGGAGAGTGGACGCGCATCTATTTCGGCGGCACGGGCAAGGCCGTCGATCTCCTGATCTACGGCGCTCTCATCATGCTGGTCTCCGTCATCCAGCCGGGCGGCATCATGGCTCTCGCCCAGCGCGGCCGCCGGCGGACCGGTTAGGTCTCCCCGTGCCCACCACCCTCCTCGACGTCCGCGGCGTCACCAAGCGCTATGGCGGCCTCGTGGCGAACAGCAACATCTCCTTCCAGGTCGGCTATGGCGAGCTCGTCGGCATCATCGGGCCCAATGGAGCGGGGAAGTCCACGCTCTTCGACCTCGTGACGGGCTTCCAGCCGGCCGACGAGGGCCAGGTGCTTCTGGAGGGCGAGTCCGTCACGCGACTCCGTCCCGATGAGATCAGCCGACGCGGCGTCGCTCGCACCTTCCAGAAGCTCAAGCCCTTCACCCAGATGACCGTGGTCGAGAACGTCATGGTCGGGGCCTTCCAGAAGACCACGGACCCTGCCCGCGCCCGTAACCAAGCCATGGAGGCCCTCGACCGCGTGGGGCTGGCCGACAAGTCCGAGGCGCACGCGCGCGTGCTCTCCACGGGCCAGCGCAAGCGGCTCGAGCTCGCGCGCGCCCTCGCCACCCGGCCGCGATTGCTCCTCCTGGATGAAGTCACGGGCGGCGTGGACCAGCGCAGTATCCCCGCGCTCGTGGACCTCGTGCGCAGGCTCCACGGTGAGGGCGCCTCCCTCATCGTCATCGAGCACAACATGAGCGTGATCATGGGCATCTCCCAGCGCATCGTCGCCCTGAACCTGGGCGAGGTCATCGCCGACGGGCCGCCCGCCGTCGTGGGGCGTGACCCGCGCGTGGTCGAGGCCTACCTGGGCCAGGCCTATGTCGCCTGAGGCCGCCCAGGCGCCCATGCTCGAGGCCCAGGGCCTCAACGTGCTCTACGGCGACTACCAGATCCTCTGGGACGTCTCCTTTCGCGCCCCCGAGGGTGAAGTGATCGCCATTCTCGGTCCCAATGGCTCGGGCAAGTCCACCCTCATGAACACGCTCTCCGGGCTCCTCCGCTCTCGCACGGGCGCGATCAGCTTTCGAGGCGCGCGCATCGATGGGCTGCCCCCGCACAAGATCGTGGGACAGGGCCTCGCCCATGTCCTCGAGCGGCGCCGGCTCTTCCCGTACCTGACGGTGCGCGAGAACCTGCTCCTGGGCGCCTATCATCCGAGCGCCAAGGCCCGCCGGCAGGAGACCCTGGCCGACGTCGAGGCATTGTTCCCTCGCCTGCGGGAGCGCCGCGCCCAGCTCGCGGGCACGCTCTCGGGCGGCGAGCAGCAGATGGTGGCCATCGGCCGCGGGCTCATGGCCCGGCCGGCCCTTCTCATGATCGACGAGCCGTTTCTCGGGCTGGCGCCGAAGGTCATCGAGCAGATCGCCGGGGTCATCTCCGCCATCAACCGTGAGCGGGGCATCACCATCGTCTTCATCGAGCAGAACGTGGAGCTGGCTCTCCGGATGGCCCATCGCGGCTACATCCTCGAGTCCGGGCGGGCCATTCTCGAGGGTCCTTCGGCCGATCTCTTGGCTTCGACCGAGGTGAAGCGCATCTTCCTCGGCCACTAGCCCTCGCCGCCTCGGCAGATCGCACCTCACCGGCGCCGCACATACGTGGGGCCCAGGATCGCTCCCGGGCCCCGCGATTCGAGCTGGTCCGGACGGCGAAAGGTCAGCGCGTCGGCGTTCCTTCTCCCTTGCGCCGGCGCCACGCGCACGCGCCCACGCCGAGAACGCCGAGGCCGAGAAGGGTGAGGGTGGCGGGCTCGGGCACCACCCTCAACTCGGTGTCGAAGCTGGTCGAGGAAGGACCCGTGAGGTGAATCGTCACGACCTCCGTGAGCGAATATGGCCCGGTGACGAAGCTCCCGAAACCTTGCTGCGTGCTGAAGGCGCCCGGACCGAACGTCGCGGGGCCGACATGAAGGCCGCCCGTCCCGAACAGCGTGTTCGTGTCGTCTTCGTAGCCGTCGAAGGTGATGGTGCTTCCGACCGGCGCGCTGAGGGTGCCCCCGAGGGACATGATCAAATGGGTCGAGCCCGTGGGAAAGACGAAATCCGTGTCGCTGAACTTGATGGTGAAGTCCTTCGGTCCCGTCGTCACCTGGACCGCGTTCAAGTCGATGGCGCCCGGAAAGGGCATCACCGGCTTCGACACACCGGTATCGACGGTGACGAGGAGGCCTGGGAAGGGCCCAGCGAAGGTGATGACACCCACCAAAGGATTCAAGTCCCCAGCTGCGTTGTCCGCGACGGTCACGGTCGTAATGCCGTCGCTGATCTGGAGCGTCGGCGCCGCATGGGCGGCAGTAACCCAGCCGATGAGCGCAAGGGTGAGTACTCCGAGGATAAATTTCCAGTGCAACTTGGTCTTCGCCATTAGATGCATCCCCTTTCTTAGGTCCTGCTGGGCAAGGTGTGTAGCAAGGAGCAAGCCGATCGAGATCGGCCCCACATCCCAATGATTCAAGACGCTTGAGGCCGACAGAAAGCAGGGCGAGGCGGTTCCGTAAGGCGAGTCGACATGCGGGCGCCGCGATCCGTGAGCAGCGAGCCGAGGCGAGCGAGCGTGACGGAGCGGCTCAGGCTCCGCGACGAGTCATCGGGCCGGCCGACGACGGCAGATGAACGGGCGGATGGGAGAAAGAGCGCCCCGCACCGGGGCGTTCCCGGGCGGGCAGAACGGCATGGATCCGGCTCCATGCCCGCCCGCCCGCCCAGCAACCCCCTTCCTGGGCCTTTCTGGCCCGCGCCATCGCCGTGCTATGCTGGGCTGCCAAATCTCAGATTGGATTGGCGGTTCGGCCGGCATGGCCTCGCGGGCGAGGAGGAGTCAAACGGCGTGGGTTTCTTGAGGCTCCTGGCGCGCATCTGGGAGGCGATCACCAGCATCACGCGTCCGCCCAATGCCGCCACGCTGTTCCGGCGGGCCGACCTCTACCGGCAGGAAGGCCGCTTCGAGGAGGCTGCCGAGCTCGTGGCCCAGGGGCTGCGGCTCCAGCCAAACAACGGCGTCGGCCACCTCCTCTCGGCCTACCTGCACCTGGCCTTCAGGCAGATCGGTCCGGCCAAGGCCGAGTTCCAGACGGTCCTCGGCGTGGATCCCTATCACCCCCGCGCGCTCCTTGGATTGGCCAGGATCGCCCTCGAGGAAAGAGACCTC
The DNA here is from genome assembly GCA_035635755.1 of Candidatus Methylomirabilota bacterium. Taxonomy (GTDB): domain Bacteria; phylum Methylomirabilota; class Methylomirabilia; order Rokubacteriales; family CSP1-6; genus AR37. Next base: position 38,801 of record DASQAK010000099.1, read on the forward strand.
GCCGCCTGCCGGCCCTTCCTCGACAAGGCGCTCCAGTACTACCCCGACTTCCCCGAGGCGCGCGCGCTCCAGGAGATGGTTGCCGGCTGGGCGGACGTGGCGGTGCCCGCCGGACAGCGCCCGGCCTACGCCGGGCCGCCCCTGGCTGCGGAGAGGCTCAAGCCGCCCGCGGCGGGTCGCGAGTTCGTCCTCACGCAGGCCGATGGCACCCTCGTCTTCTCGCAGCAGGGGGACAAGGACGCCGAGGATCTGGCCGCGCACGTGACGCAGGTGTACCGGATCGCCGCGGCCACGCTCGCCCGCGCGGGTCTGGGCGCCCTCCGGCGCGGCATCGTGCAGGCGGCCACGGAGACGACATTCTTCCGGAGCAATGACCGGCTCATCCTCGCCCTGACCTTCCCGCAGGACGTCAAGATCGGCTTCGGGCTTCTCGAGACGGACAAGATGTGGACCAACTCCCTGCGCGAGCTCGGAGTGCGCGCATGAGCGCCGAGCCCGTGCCTCCCGGACAGCCCGTGGCGGGCACGGCGCCGCTCGCGGCCGCTTCGCGCTCCTCACGCGCCCGCGAGTTCCGACGGATCCTCGCCGAGATGCTCAGGATCGATCGTGTGCGCGGCGGCCTCGTGGTGGCCGCCGATGGGCTCGTCATCACCTCGAGCGTGCCGCGAAACATTGCCATCGAGCCCCTGGCCGCCCTCACGGCCACCCTCGGCCGCGAGCTCGAGGTGGGGGGCGACCGGCTCAAGCGCAGCACCTTTCACACGGCGCTCTTCTCGGCGGACGACGGCACGCTGTTTCTGGGCGCGTGCCCGGTGGGCTTCGTCGTGGTGCTGGGAGACCGCGAGGTCAACGTGGGACTGGTGCAGTGGGCGCTCCGGAAGGCGCTCGCCACCCTCGAGGGCACGTGGGGCCCGAGAGACCAGGTCCCCGCCACGCCCGAGGAGATGTAGCGCGTCCTTCGGATGTAAGGCCGCCGATGTGAGGCGGCGGCCGTTCGCGGCCGCCCTGGCGCCGCGAACCGCTCCCGTCGGCCGCTCTTACGCCTTCTTCTCCCCGAAGCCCGTGCGCGACTCCTCCGCGGTGAGCGGCGTGGACATCTCCTTCATGTCCTTGGGCCTCCCCCGCGCCTCGGCGAGGATCTTGCCGACGGAGATGGCCGCCTCCTTGGCGAAGAGTCGGACCATGCCCACGGTCGTCCGCTCGCCGAAGATGGCGAGGAGGATGGCCTGGTCGTCCACCGTGGAGACGTGCATGCTCTCCTTGGCGCCCTGATGGAACAGGACGGTGAACTCCGTCTCGCCCAGCAGCTGGGCCAGCGCGCCCGTCGAGCTGAAGGCGCCGGCGGCCAGGGCAGAGATCGAGACGGTGTCGAGCGCCCGATTGGCGCCCGTCATGGCGAGGAGCTGACCGCTTCGGTCGATGAGCAGCGCCTCGCTCGCCCCCGACTCGCCCAGGAAGGCCGTCAACACCTGGTTGATCTTCTCGGAATCGCCTTCGCGGATCACCATGTCATGCAGTCTCAAGGTCTACCCCCTTTTCTTGCCCGAACTCGCCGACCAGGACCATGCGGGAGACGGTGTTGAGCGTGTCGAACACACCGTCACCGTTGACCGCCACGGCCTCGAAGGACGGGACCCGACGGGCCCGCCGGTTGAGGAGAAATTCCATGTACTCGAGCGGCGCGACGTTGGCGAGGTCGCGCTTGTTGTACTGAATCACGTACGGGATCTCGTCGATGTTGTAGCTGTACTCGCGGAGGTTCTCCTCCAGGTTGCGGAAGCTCTCCACGTTCTCGCGCAGCCGGTCCCACTGCGAGTCGGCCACGAAGATGAGCCCGTCGCACCCCCGCAGGACGAGCTTGCGCGTCATGTTGTAGTAGACCTGCCCCGGCACCGTGTAGAGCTGGAACTTCGCCGTGAAGCCGCGCACGGTCAGCGCGGAGACCGGAAGGAAGTCGAAGAAGAGGGTGCGGTCGTCACCCGCGGCCAGCGAGATCATGTTGCCCTTGCTGTCGGCCGGGAGGCTCCGGTGGATGTGCTGGAGGTTGGCCGTCTTGCCGGCCACCCCGGGGCCGTAGTAGACGACCTTGAAGTTGATGACCTTTTGCGCGTAGTTGATGATCGCCATATCGCCTCAGGCTCCCAGTAGCCGCGCCGCCGCCCGCTCGACCTGCAGGCGCGCGAGACCAGGCCGGCCCGTGTCTGCGCCGCCCACGAGGAGGATGGCGGCGGCTCCGGTGGCCGACGGCAGCCGGCGCACCTCGAGCCGCTTCGTTCCTGAACGCAGCACGGCAGAGTGAAAGGATCCAAAGCCTCCCGCGGGACTCTCGGCGCCCATGGCCGCGACCAGCGCGCAGCCGAAGGCGGCAAGGGGCGCCGCGGCCGCCTCGGGGGGAAGGAAGCAGTGCACGAACGCGCCCCGCTCGATGTCGCGGAAGCTCGAGGCGGTGAGCTTGCCGAAGGCGTCAAGGGCCTCCGCCACCTCCGCGCCGGACGTCGGCTCGGGCCCTGGCTCGAGGCGCGGTAGCCCCGCGCCGTCAGGCAGCCGATGAGGGTAGCCCGTCGCTTCGCTCACGGCGTGCTCGGCCGCCGCCCGACGCGCCAGCATTTCGAGCCGAGCCAGCGAGCCGCCCGAGCGCAGCCCCACCGCGATGACCGCGCCCGTCGCCCAGCTCGAGCCCACCGGCGTGAGCACCAGCGCGCCGCCCACGGCCCTGAGCGTCACCTGCTCCACGGGCCATGGCGCATGAGCGGCCAGTAGCGTGGACAGCGTCCCGGCCGCCGAGGCCAGCGTCTCGCCGGCGAGCCCCGCCGCGCCCGCCGTGATGACGGTGACTCCTCCGATCCGGGCCTCGTCCACGACCAGCGCGTCCCATTGGGACAGCAGCGACGAGAGCTTCGAGAGATCACCGCGTGTCATCTCGGGAGCGGTCGTGATCGCCGGCGCCGGAGGAGAAGCGGGGGAGATCGACGGGGTCGCCCTGTCCGCGGGCGGTGTTTCGGGCGCAGCGGACGGACGCTCCGGGATGACGCCCGGGGCGACGGGGGGAGCCGCAACGGGAGTCGCGACAGGAGCCGGGATCTCGACCACCGCAGGCGGCAGCGCGGCGACTGTCGACGCGGGCTCCTCGTGCCCCATGGGCTTGAAGGGCGCCGGGAAACCCTCGATCCCCGGCACCTCGACGGGCCCGCGCGTCATGAACGCCGCGAAGAGATCGGGAGGCAGCTGACCCATGATCTCGTCGAGCGGGAGAACGAGACTGCCGTTGGCGATGCGCTGGCTCACGTCGGCGGCAGGCACCGCGAGGACATCGGCGGGGAACTGGTCCGCTACCGCGTCCCACGTCACGTGCACCGCGCCCTCGGTCAGCTGGGGCACCACGACCGATTGCGGCACGAGCAGGACACGGCTCGTGGCAAGCCGGGCCCCCACCTGCGCGAGCGGGAGGCGGAAGACGGCGGGTGGCAGCTGCCCCATCACGCGCTCGAAGGGGATGCGGATGACCGCCTCCGTGGGAACGTTCGCCGCCACCGCGGGAGGCCCCGCAGCCTCGGGTGGCGGGACTTTGGCCGCCACGACTTCGGGAATCTCGACTTCGGGAATCACGACGGGGGACACGGCGGCTTCGGGCAGCGCCACCTCGAGCGGCGCGGGGTCGGGCGGCGTAACTTCCGGCTCAACGATGTCGGGCAGAGCGATGTTGGCCTGAGCGATGTTGATCTGAGCAACGGGGCTCGCGCCCGCGGCGTGCAGGTCGTCGAGGAGGCGGTTCACGTCGATGTCCGCCGGCACCTCGTCGATCTCGACGATATTCACGGGAGCCCGATCATCGTCGATGACCAAGTCGGCGGCGGCAAACTGGCTCGCCGGGTCGGCGGGAGCGTCCTCGATGCGCTCGAGGGGCGGCGACCCGGTCGGGGGCGTTCGCTCCGGCTCGACGGCGGGGACCACGGGGGGAAGCGAAGCAAGCCCCAGATCATGCGCCACGAGGTCGGCGTCCGGCATCTCGATGGCAAGGGTCTCGGGCTCGGCGGGCTCGGTATCAATCGGCGGCGTAACGGCGGCCGCCGTGTCGGGGGACATCTCTCCCGCTCCTGCGGCGGGCGCGATCTTGACGGCCGTGCGCCCCTCTTCCCAGCCCGGGGGTCTGAACGGGGCGGGAAACTCCTCGAGCCCGGGCATCTCCACCGGCCCGCGCGCCATGGACGCCGCGAACACGTCGCGCGAGAGCTGGCGCACGATCTCGTCGAGAGGCAAGAGCAGCCGTCCATTGACGATGCGCGTGGCGACCTCGGACAAGGGCACGGCGAAAACCTCGGGCGGGAACTGGCCCGCCACCACGTCCCATTCCACCTGCACGACGCCTTCACCGAGCTGGGGCACGATGAGGGCCTGCGGCACCACGAGCATCTCGCGCTCCGCGAGCTGGGCTCCCACCTGGTGCAAGGGCAGCCGGAAGGCGCCCGGAGGGAGCTGTCCCATCACGCGCTCGAAGGGAATGCGGATCGCGCTGCCGCGCTCCATGGGCGGCGCAGTGGTGACCGGCTCCGTCGGCAGCTCTGGCCGCTCGACCGCCTCCGGAGGCTCCTCCGCCTCCGCGGCGTCCGCGGGTCGAGAATCCTCCGTGGCGAGGTCGCCGAAGAGCTCCTTGAGAGCCTGACGGAAATCAGGCAGCGGCGCCGTCCCCGCCTGCACGGTCTCGGAGACCGCGGGGACGTCCTCCAGCGTCTCCGCCTGGACGCCATTTGTGCTCGACAAGGTCGGCGCCGGAACGAGCGGCTCTTCCACCACCAAGGCATGCGTGGGCACCACGGAATGCGTGGGGGGAAGCGCGGGGGACGCAACCACCGGGACGACATCTGGAAGCGGGGGGGGAGGCTCGGGCTCGGCAATCGCCGCGCCGGACGCCTCCGTCAACGCCTCGCCCGCCGTGGTCACCCCGACGGCGCCGCCCGCGGCGGCCGAGAGGGGGGCGCCGCCCACGGCGAGCGTGCGCCCTTCGGTCGCGGTCTCGACCGGGCCGCCCGCGCGGGCCCAGGTCTCTCGGCTCTTGCCCCCGGTCGCCGCCGGCTTTGCGGCCGCCGGACGCGCGGATTTCTTGGCCGCCGCGCGATGCACGGAGCGGGGCGCGAGCGCGTCGAGGAATGGCAGCGTCATGACCAGAGAGCCGACCATGTCGAGCACGAGGGCCGGGGGGAAGCTCCAGAAGGCCGAGGCCACGAATTGCTGGATGGGCAGGAAGGTGACCGCGGAGTAGAGCCATGCCGTCGTCGCGCCCAGCGCCACATGAAGCAGACTCAAGACGCCGAAGCCCGCAAGCCACCCGCCGATGCGCAGACCGGGTACGCAGAGGGGCAGGATCAGCGCATAGACGGCGGCGGGGGCGGCGATGGCCGTCCACCAGGGAAGCGTTAGCTTCACGCTCGGGTTGAGGATGTAGAGCGCCGTCGACGAAGCGAGGACGAGGCAGAGAGCGGCCAGGGCCGCCAGCCACGCCCAGGGCTTCTTGAGGTTCGAGACGCGCGCCGCCCTCGCCATCAGGTCGTGGCCATCAGATCGCCCGGAGCATGTCCGGCAAGATCTTCTTCACGTAGTAGCGCAGCTTGCCGAGCGCGGTCGCATCGCGCAGCACCACGGCCAGGACGGCTCCCGGCCCGACCGCGTGCAGCACCACCATGCCCGATTCGTAGTCGAGGATCATGCTCTGGAGCATCCCCCGCCCCAGCTCGCGTCCGATGCCCTCGGAGGACTCGGCCAGGCATGACGCGAGCGCGCCCGCGGCCTCGGCCCCGATGCCCACCTCGCCCGCCGCCTCGATGAGAAAGCCCTCGCGGTCGACGAGCGTGGCGAGCCCGACGCCCGGCATGGCCGCGAGCTGCCCAAGCATACCCTTGAGATCCGGCATGGCCACGAGCTCTTCGGGCAGAGCGCCGGCGGACGCCGGCGCCCCGGGCCGCGGCCGCGCGGCGAGGAGCTCGTCCACCTTCCGGGCCAGCTCGTCAGCCGTGAACGGCTTGCGGAGCACGTCGTTGGAGCGCACGTGCGCGGCCCGCTCGAGCACGCTCGCGTTGACGATGCCCGAGATCAGGAGGACGGGCGTGCTTCCCAGGGCGGGATGTGCGCGCACGAACTCGCAGATCCGATAGCCGTCGATGTCCGGCATCACGACGTCGCACACCACGAGATCGGGCATGGCCCCGCCGATGCGCTCCATGGCCTCGGCGCCGGAGGAGGCCGCGAGCACCTCGAAACCCTTGGTCTGCAGCGAGCGCTCGACCATCTTGCGCACGGACAGGCTGTCGTCCACCACGAGGACGCGGGGCACGGGTTACGTCGTCCTCGGGGGCGGCGGCGGCGCGCCCGTGGGCGCGCGCCCCTCGTCGATCTCGGAGACAACGGAGATCAGGAGCTGGTCGAGGCTCTTCTGGATGGTGCGCGGGCCCGCGGCGGCCCCGGTGGCGGGCTTGAACCGGAAGGTGCCTTCCGGGTCGTGCTGGGCGGCGGCGACGAGGGCGGCGAAGGCGCTTTCGCCCGTGAGTCCTGCGAACTCCGCGTGGATCACCCGCCCCGATTCGAAGAGCACCGAGCCATCCCCCACCGAGAGCGCCAGGGCCAGACGGCCCGTCTTGCCCCCGAGACCTATCGCCTGCGTCACCTCGGTCAGGTCGAGGGCCCCGAACGATCCCTGGAACGTACGTCCGCCCACCTCGGCCCTGGGCATGCCCGCGACCTGATGCCCCGCCGCCGGATGCGTCGAAGGGGGCGGCGCGGATGCCGGAGGAGCGGTCGGGAGAGGAGCGGATGCCGCCGCCTCGGGTCCCGCCGAGCCGGACTCGCCCGGCACGACGTGACGCAGCAGCTTGGAGATGCGGTCGAGCACGGCCGAGACGACGAAGTCGCCCGCCAGCAGCATGTCCACGCCCGCCTGCGCCACCGCCCACGGCGTCGGGCGCGTGGGCCCCGACAGGAGCAGAAACGGGATGTCATGGGTGGCGGGATCGCTCCGGATGATGGAGCAGAACTCGACGCCGTCCATGTCTTCCGTGCGCGCGCCGCTCACGATCAGGTCGGGCCGGTCTCGCTCGAGCGTGGTCAGCGCGAAGGACGCGCTCGTGGCCGAGGTGACCTTGTAGGCGGCCGCGGCCAGCGCCGATCGCAAGGCGCCGAGCTTGGCGGGATCGGCGTCCACGATCAGAACCTTGGCGAGAGGATGGCCGGGGCTCACGAGGCGACCTCCCCGCCGGGGCCGCGGGCGGTCAGCGAATCCACGAGCCTGACGAAGGCGTCCTCGTCCACGGGCTTGGTGACGTAGTGGGTGATGCCGAGGCGTCGGGCCAGGCTGACGTGCTTGGCCCCCGCGCGGGTCGTGAGCACCACGACGGGCAAGGCCCGTGTGGCGGCGCGGCTGCGCATGTCCTCGATGAGCTCGTACCCGCTCACGCGCGGCATCTCGAGATCGGTGATCACCGCGTCCACGGGCGACTCGGCGAGCCGGCGAAGGGCCTCGGCGCCGTCGGTGGCCGTGAGCACCTCGAAGCCCGCCCGCTCGAGCATCTGGCCGACGAACTTGCGAATGCTGACGGAGTCGTCCACGAGGAGGACGCGGCGTCCCTGCGGCTCCCGGCGCGCGCGGGCCGCGGCCTGCGCGCGCGCGGCCCGTGCCTCGCCCGCTCTCCCCGCCCACGCCTGATCGGTCAGGCGTGAGGGATCGACGAGCAGGATGACGCGGCCGTCGCCGGAAATGGTCGCTCCGCCGAAGGGCCCGACGCTCTCCAGCACGCCACCCACGTTCTTGATGACCACTTCCTCCTTGCCCACCAGCTCGTCCACCGCGACGGCCAGGGGCCGGACGCCGGAGCGGAAGACGAGCACGGGCAGCCGCGCCGGGGTGGCGCCCCCGGGCAACGCCAGCACGCGGTCGAGACGCAGCAGCTCGATCTCTTCCCCCTCGATCATGACCCATTCCCGGCCGTCCGTGGCGCGGATTTCCTGAGGGCGCGGCTGGGCGATGCTCCGGATGGCGGGCATGGGAATCGCGAAGGTCTCGCCGCCCGCCCGCACGAGCAAGGCATCGGAGACGACCACGGTCAGCGGCAGCTTGATGGTGACGCGCGTGCCCACCCCCCGCTCGCTGTGGAGATCGATCTCGCCGCTGAGCCGGCTGACGTTGGTCCGCACCACGTCCATCCCGACGCCACGGCCCGAGGTCGCCGTCACCGCCCCCGCCGTGCTGAAGCCCGGCAGGAAGACGAGGGTCAGCGCCTCGCGGTCGCTGAGCGCGGAGGCCTGCTCGGGGCGCAGGAACCCCTGGCGGGAGGCGTGCTCACGCAGGGCGGCCGGATCCATGCCCCGGCCGTCGTCGGTGATCTGCACGTAGACGAAGCTACCCTGGGGATACGCGCGGAGGGTCACGGTGGCCCGCGCGGGCTTGCCCGCGCCCTGTCGCTCCTCGGGCGACTCGATCCCATGATCGATGGCGTTGCGCACGAGATGGAGCAGCGGGTCGGCGATCAGCTCGATGACCGCGTTGTCCACCTCGACGCTCTCTCCCTCCAGGGCGAGCGTCACCTGCTTGCCCGCCTCACGGGCGGCCTCCCGCGCCGGGCGCGTGAAGCGCGAGAAGAGGCGGCCGATGGGGACCATGCGCGCCCGCGTCACCTCGGCGCGGAGGCTGCCCGTCAGCCGGTGGACCTGCGCCGTGTCCTCGCCGATTCCCCGGATGAGCCCCGCCAGCTGCGCCTGGATCTCCGACACGTCGGCCGAGATCTCCGCCACGCCGCGCGCGAAGATGTTGAAGTCGTCGTAGCGGTCGAACTCGAGCTCGGCGAAGAGCTTGCTGAAGGGCTCCGCCGCCGCGCCGGCGGGCGCGGGCGTCGTCTCGTGGCCCGGCTCCACGGGGGCGTCCGGCGCGGACGGCAGCTGGGTATACCGGTGCTTCTCCTCGAAGTCGCGCACGGCCTGGGCCATGCGCGAGCGGCTGAAGAGGAGCAGCTCGTTGACGCGCTCGACCTGGCTCATGCGCTGGTCGAGCCGGCTGCGCGCGATGACGAGCTCCCCGACCATGTTCATGAGCGAATCGAGGCGGTCGAGATGCACGCGGATGCTCGGGCGCGCGCCCGCGGGATCGATGGCGCGACGCACCCCGGCATCGGGGGGCGGGAGAACGAATCGCGGGAGGCTCGGCGCGGGCGCGACGGCGTGAGTCTCGAGCTCGGCCCTGAGGGCAGGCTCGCCGATGACCACGGGGGCAGGCGCCGGGCGGAGCGCATCCAGCACCCGCAGCGTGCGGGCCACCGCCGAGCGCACGTCGGGCGAAGAGACCCGGGCCGAGCCGAGCAAGAGGCGAAGGACGTCCACGCCCGCGAAGATGCCTTCGATGACCGGTGGGGTCAGGGCGACGCGCCGCTCGCGCACCGCTTCGAGCATGTCCTCGATGCGGTGCGCGAGATCGCCCACGGGCGCGCAGCCGACGGTATACGCGGCGCCCTTGAGGGTGTGCACGGCGCGGAAGAGTGTCGCCACTTCGTCCGCATCGGCCGTGGGCGACTGCTCGAGGACGAGGAGGGAGCGGGTCATGGTATCGAGATGCTCGGCCGCCTCGGGAGCAAAATAGGGCACCGAGTCCGCGTGCTCGACGAAGAAGCGGTCGAGCTCCCTGAGCATGCGGTCGACCACACCCTGGTCCGAGCCCCCGTCTCCCGCCCGCGCCGTTCCGGGCGAGGGGGACAGGGTGGGCGGGGCCGCGAAGAGCTCCGGGTGACGCGCGTGAAGCTCCGAGTCGATCTCCGCGTTCTCGCAGCCGTCCGCCCCGATCGAATCGAGCATGCGCTTGACGACGCCCACCATGTCGCCGAGGGTCTGGATGGGTCGCGAGCGCCCGCCGGCCGTGGTCGCGGGCAGCGCCTCCAGGACCTCTTCCATCACGAGGGCCACCGCGGCGACCGCGGGATAGCCGTGGAGTCCCGCGGCGCCCTTGAGCCGATGCGAGACGACCACGAGCGGGGTGACGAGCTCGGGGAAGGGAGCCTCACCCGCGGCGAGACGACGCACACCCTCCTCGACCGCGGCCACGGTTTCCCAGGCCTCCATCAGGAAGATGCCGAGGATGAACTCGTTGTCCTGGTCTTCGAGCATGAGGCTTCTGTATCAGATCACGAATGCGGCCAGGGGGACGTCATTCGGCGAGCTTGAATCGCGCCAGGCTCGCGGTGAGCTCCTCGGCAAGCTGGGCGAGCTCGTCCACGGTGCGACGAGCCTCGAGGACTCCCTTTTCCGTCTGGTCCGCCACCTCCTGAATGGCCTGCATGGCCTGCGTCACGTTCTCGGCTCCGCGCACCTGCTGCTGGGTCGCGTCCGAGATGCTGGCGGCGAGGTCGGCGGAGCGGCGCGAGACCTCGGCGATCGCCTTGAGGCTCTCGCCCGCCTGCACGGTCACCCGGTAGCCCGACTCCACTTCCTGCGTCCCTTGCTCCATGACCACCACGGCTTCCTGGGTGTCCGTCTGGACGTTCTTGATGAGGACGGCGATATCCTTCGTCGCCTTTGCCGAGCGCTCCGCGAGCTTGCGCACCTCGTCGGCGACCACGGCGAAGCGCAGCCCCGCCTCGCCCGCTCCCGCCGCCTCGATGGCGGCGTTGAGGGCCACGAGGTTGGTCTGCGACGCGATGTCCTCGATGGTGTTGACGATCTCCGAGATCTCCATGGAGCGATCGCCCAGGCTCTTGATCTTCTTCGAGATGGCCTGCACCTCGCCGCGGATCCGCTGCATGCCCTGCAGGCTGTCGCGCACCGCCGCGTCGCCGCGCTGGGAGGCGTCGAGAGCTTCGCGGGCGGCCGCCGCCGAGGACTGGGCGCTCTCCGCCACCTGCCGCACGAGCTGGGTCAGGTCCGAGACGGCCGAGGCCACCCTCGCCGCCTCGCGGGCCTGGTCCTGGGCGCCCTGGGCCATGCGCCCCGTGGAGCCGGTCATCTGGTTGGCGCTCACCGACACCTGCATGGCCGCCACGCGCACGTCGGCGATGATGGCGGCGATCTCGGCGACCATGAGGTTGATGGCGTCGACCACGTTGCCGAGGACGTCGGAGGTGACTTCGCCGCGCTTGGTCAGATCGCCCTGGGAGACCTCCATGGCCGTGTCGAGGAACTTGATAATGTTCTCCTGCAGCTCCTCGCGGCGCCGGCGCTCGTCGTCGCGCTCGGACTCCGTCTGCACCTGCGAGCGCAGCCGCACGATGGCCTCGTTGAAGGCCTGGCCGAGGGCGCCGATCTCGTCGCGCGAGCGGACGGGCACGGTCTCGGAGAGGTCGCCCTGGCCGACGCGCTGGGCCGCCTGCACGAGCTGGGTCACGGGCCGCGCGATGCGGTCGGCGAGGAGCACGCCGCCGATGAGCACGAGAGCGGCCACGCCGCCGAAGAGAAGGAGGAGCTCGCGGCCCGCGGCCGTCGCCGCCTCGTTGATGATGGCCCGGTCCATGCCGACCCGCACCGTGCCGATCTTGCCTCCGGCCATGGGCATGCCGATGTCCGTGATCTGGCGCGTGGCGCGCCGCGCCGGATCCTGGTACTCGATCTCGCGCACCTGCCGGGCGACATTGCCGGGCACGGGGTTCTTGTCGACGATGCCGGCGGGGACGACAGGCGAGAAGGTGTGGGCGATGAGCGTCTTCTGGGGGTCATACACCAGGACGTAGGCGACACCGCGGATCTTGGCGAACTCGTCCACCAGCGATTGCACCGACGAGGCGTCGCGCGTGGAGATCAGGTCGACGCCGGAGGTGGCCAGGCTGGAGGCGATGGCCTCGCCCTTGGAACTGAACTCCGCGGCCATGCTGGTCCGCAGCGATCGGGCGGAGACGTACCACGTGATGGCGGCGAGGGGAATCAGGGCCGCCACGAGGAAGAGCACCATCTTCCCGCGGAGACCGAGCCGGATCCGCGCCCGCGGCCGCGTCTCCCTGCCCTGCTCCATCGCCTGCTCGTCGTATCGCCGTGCCATGTGATTCTCCTTGGAGCCTCAGGCCCGAACCGCCGCGCTCCAGTCGGCCACGGGCACCCAGCGCCCGTTGTCGACCCGGGTGAAATACACGTTGTCGAGGCCCTGGTGTCGCTCCGGTCCGAACGTCAGCGGGGCGCCGATGCCGAGATCGAATCCCTTGAGTGTTTCGAGGGCCTGCCGGAGGCTCGCGCGGGTCGGGTTGGCACCGGCCCGGCGCAGCCCTTCCGCGGCGACCTTGGCATTGATGAAGCCTTCGAGGCTGATGAAGCTGTAGCGCTGGGGCGTGTAGGCGCGGTCGCGGAGCGCCTCGGGGGGCGCGGGGCTGTGCTTGTCCATGAGCGCGCGGTACTCCGCGACGCCGGGCAGGCCCGTGTCGTCATAGGTCGGCACGACCTGGGAGTTGACGAGGCTCCGCGTGTAGTCGCGTCCGGTCGTCTTGCCGTGCTTGAGGAGGAGCTGCAGCATGGCGTCGGAGCCCACGAAGGAGACGTTGGCGATGGGCACCGTCCAGCCAGCATCGCGGGCCGTCCGCACGAAGGCGCCACAGCCCTGGTAGACGCCCGTGCAGAGCACGACGTCGCAGCCGGCCTGGCGCAGCACGGTCACCGCCGGACCCATGTCCTCCTCGAAGCGGGCCCCGCGCACGTACGTCGCCTCCGCGGCGATCTTGGGCCCCCGGTGGGCGAGGGCTCGCGCCACTCCATCTGCGCCGCTCCGCCCGTAGGCGTCGATCTGGTAGAAGACGCCGAACTTGCGCGCGCCCTGCGTCCAGAAGCGCTCGACCAACCCTGCCATCTCCTGGCGATACGACGCGCGGATGTTGAAGACCCAGTCGACGTAGGGCGCCTCGCGCTGCGGCTGGGCCCCCGTGAAGTTGCCGACCATCACGATGTCGCCGTAGCGCTTGATGAGGGGGAGGGCGCGCGTCAGGGTGGGCGTGCCCACGTAGTTGGCGAGGAAGAAGACCTGCTCCTTCTCCACGAGGTCGATGGTGTTCCGCACGCACGGCTCGGGCTGATAGCCGTCGTCGAGCGCGGCGACCACGAGCTGCCGGCCGTTGATGCCGCCCCGCGCGTTGACCTCCGAGTAGTACGCGGCCGCGCCCCGCCAGAGCTCGGTGCCGAGCCCCGCCGCCGCGCCCTTGAAGGCCGCCGACATGCCGATCTTGATGTCGCGCGCGCTCACGCCCGGCGCGCTGGCCTGCGGTGGCTCGGGCCGCGGCACGACCGCGCGCCCGCCCGCCCGCGGGGATGCGCCCTGGGCCAGGGCGCGCCCGCGTCCGCCGAAGAAGGGGCCGGCGGCGATGAGGCCGCCCGAGGTCAAGCCGAGAAAGTGTCGCCGGTCCATCATGTCAGCTCCCACCCGCGGGGGCAGTAGATGCGCCGCCGAGCGCCGTCAGAATGCGCGAGACGTCGAGGAGCACGGCCGCGCCCTCGGAGCGCTCGAGACGGCCCGCGATGAATTCGCCCTCGTCCGGCTCCGGCGCGGTCAGGCGCTCGAGGGGCTCGAGCCCGACGACGTCGTCGATGAGGAAGGCCGCCGTCAGCTGATCGCGCTCGACGACGAGGGCCTTGGCATCGCGCGTGGCGCGCGCGGGCTCGAGCCCCAGGAGGGGGCGCAGGTCCACCAGGGGCACGAGGCGGCCTCTCAGGTTGGCCACCCCGATCAGGTGCGGGGGCGCCAAAGGTACCTGGGTGTACTCGTCGAAGACCACGACCTCGCGCGCGTATCGCACTTCCGCCGCGTAGAGAGCGTCGCCCAGCCTGATCAGGCACGCGCGCGCCTGCGCGGGGGCCGGGGGCGATACCGCGGGCACCGCGCTCACTTGACGAACTGCCTCACCATCGTGACGAGCTGCTCGGGAGTAAAGGGCTTGCCGAGGTATTCGTCGGCGCCCTGGCGCTTCCCCCAGACGCGATCGCTATCCTGGTTCTTGGAGCTGACGAGCACGACGGGCATGTGCCGCGTGCGGGCGTCGCGCTTGATGCTCCGGAGAAGCTCGTAGCCGTTGCGGTTGGGCATGACGATGTCGAGGAGGAGCAGGTCCGGGCGCTCCGTGACGAGCTTGTCCTCCAGCTTGTCGCCGTCCAGGCTCGTCACGACCTCGAGCCCAGCCGACTTGAGGATGCCTTCCATGAGCTTGAGCTCCGAGTAGGCGTCGTCGACCACCATGACCTTGGCCATTGAGCTCCTCGCCCATTCGATAGGGTGATCCACATCTGCTGGCCTGCCTCGGAAGGCCCCCGACCCAGGCTCATCATGCGCCGCAACCTACTGGAACCTTGGGATTTTCAGAATCACAGGTGGACCGGGAAAGTGTCAAGAGAATCCGCTCCGGGGCCGCCTTGCGATGCCCGGGGGGCTATGCTAGCGTAGGCCTGCGTTTTTATGGACCTGCAAGCCGCCGTCCTCGAGCCTGGCCGAGCCCTCGCCGCCCAGACGGTTGCCTACCTCCCCAGCCTCCTGGCCGCCCTCCTCATCGTCGCCTTTGGCTGGCTGCTCGCTAAGTTTGCGCGCCTATTGGTATTTCGCTTTCTCCTGATCATCCGGTTCGACATGGCCTCGGAGAGGGCAGGTATCGACGATGTCCTGGTCAAGGCGGACATCCGCCAGAGCCCGGCTGAGCTGGTAGCGATCATGGCCCAGTGGGCGGTCGGGCTGGCGGTTCTTCTCACAGCTGCCTCGGTCCTGGGTCTGACTCCGGTGTCCGAGCTGCTGAACCACGTGGTCCTCTACGTTCCCAAGGTCATCGCCGCCGTGGTGGCGCTCATCCTGGGACTCTTCGTGGCCAATGTGCTCGCGGGAGGCGTGAGGACGGCGGCGGCCAATGCCGGGCTGGCCGAGACCGATGTGCTGGCCGCGCTCACGCGTTATGCCGTCGTCGCGTTCACCGTGGCCGTCACCCTCGAGGAGCTCGGCATCGCGCCCGAGCTGGTTCGTTGGGCCTTCGTCATCGTCCTGGGCGGAGCCTGTCTGGGGCTCGCGCTCGCCTTCGGGCTCGGCTGCAAGGACCTGGCGCGTGACTGGATGGTCCGCTATCTCGACGGCGCGCGCGCCCGCCGGAAGTCCCACTAAAGGAGACCTGAGCCATATGTCTGACGCGACCCTGCATCTCGACGAGGCGACCTTCGACGCCGAGGTTGGCAAGCACAAGGAAATCCTGATGGTGGATTTCTGGGCCGAGTGGTGCGCGCCCTGCCGCGCCATCGCCCCCGCTCTCGAGGAGCTTGCCACGGACTCCAAGGGCACGGTCAGCCTCGCCAAGGTGAACGTGGACAACAGCCCCGCCCTGGCCGCGCGCTACGGCATCCGCTCCATTCCCACCATCCTCTTCATGAAGGACGGCAAGGTGGTGGACCAGGTCATCGGGGCCGTGCCGAAGTCCCAGCTCAAGAAGAAGCTGGACTCGCTCGCCTAGCGGAGGGGCCATGACCACGGTGGGGCACGCGCTGCCCCCGCTCTCCCCGTCGCGCGAGGAGTTCCGCCGGCTGGCCGCCGGCGGCAACCTCGTGCCCGTCTATGCCGAGGTGGCGGCGGACCTGGACACGCCGCTCTCCGCCTTCCTGCGCCTGCGCCCCGGGCGGTATGCCTTCCTCCTCGAGTCGGTGGAAGGAGGCGAGAAATGGGCGCGCTACTCCTTCCTGGGATCCGAGCCGTCCATGGTCTTCACGGCCAAGGGCAGCCGCATGTCGGTGCGGCATGCCGACGGACGCGTCGAGGCCATCGAGGCGCGGAGCCCCTTCGAGGCGCTCCGGGGCCTCCTCGCGCGCTACCAGCCGGTGACCGTCCCGGGCCTGCCGCGCTTCCAGGGCGGGGCCGTGGGCTACATCTCCTACGACATGGTTCGTCACGTCGAGGAGCTGCCGCGCCGGGCCAAGGACGACCTCAAGCTTCCGGACGCCGTGTTCATGTTCACGGACAGCCTGCTCGTCTTCGACAACCTGCGCCATCGCCTGCTCCTCATCGCCAATGCCCACATCTCCGGCCGCGATCCCGCCTCGCTCGATCGCGCGTATGACGAGGCGGCCGTGAAGATCGGCATGCTCATGGCCAAGCTGGCGCGCCCCGCGCACCCGCCCGCGCCCCTCACCTTCATCGCGGTCGAGCCCTTGCTCGCCATGGGCGAGGAGGGCTTCGCGTCGACCATGGACGAGCCGACCTACATGGAGCGCGTGCGCGAGGCGAAGGAGTACATCGCCGCGGGCGACGCCTACCAGATCGTGGTCGCTCGCCGGCTCGACACCGAGCTCCGCGCGGACCCCTTCACCGTCTACCGCGCGCTCCGGACCATCAATCCCTCCCCGTACCTGTTCTTCCTGCGCCTGGGCAAGACGAGCATCGTCGGCTCCTCGCCCGAGGTCCTGGTGCGGCTGGAAGACGGCCGCGTGGAGGAGCGGCCCATCGCGGGCACGCACCCGCGCGGGCGGACGGAGGAGGACGACGCGCGGCTGGCCGCGGAGATGGCCGCCGATCCCAAGGAGCGCGCCGAGCACGTGATGCTCGTGGACCTCGGGCGCAACGACGTGGGACGGGTGAGCAAGCTCGGCAGCGTCGAGGTGTCCGAGTTCATGGTGGTGGAGCGCTATTCCCACGTCATGCACCTGGTCAGCCACGTGCGCGGCCAGCTCGACGAGGGGCGCGATGCCTTCGACGTGCTCGAGGCGTGCTTCCCCGCGGGCACCCTGACGGGCGCCCCCAAGATCCGGGCCATGGAGATCATCGAGGAGCTCGAGCCCACCCGCCGCGGCCCCTATGGAGGAGCCGTCGGGTACATCTCATACTCGGGCACCCTGGACTCGTGCATCACCATCCGGACGGTGGTCTGCCACGGGGGCCGCGCCTCCATCCAGGTGGGCGCGGGCATCGTCGCCGACTCCGATCCCAAGACGGAGTGGCTCGAGACCTGCTCGAAGGCGCGCGGCATGATCCTCGCCCTCCGCATGTCACAACAGAGCGCGCGGCAAGACGCGACGCCACGGCAAGGAGAAGCGCGGTGAGATCACATACGAGCTGGTGGGGGGGCCCGGGGGAGGAGCGGCAGCCGGCGCTCCCCCGCCCGGATCCGGTAAATCCATGATTCTCGTCCTAGACAACTACGACTCGTTCACCTACAACCTCGTGCAGTACATGGGCGAGCTGGGCGCGCGCATGCACGTGGCGCGCAACAACAAGATCACGCTTGACGAGGTGGAGCGGCTCAAGCCCGAGCGCATCGTCATCTCCCCGGGGCCGGGCAATCCAGACGGCGCGGGCATCTCGCTCGGGCTGATCCGACGCTTCCACGCCACCACCCCGATTCTCGGCGTCTGTCTCGGGCACCAGGCCATCGGCCAGGCGTTCGGGGGCACCGTCTCGCGCGCGCGCAAGCAGATGCACGGCAAGACCTCCCGGATCCATCACGATGGCCGTGGCGTCTTCACGGATCTCGAGCAGGACTTCGATGCCACGCGCTACCACTCGCTGGTGGTGCTCGAGCATGGTCTCCCCGCCGTGCTGGAGATTTCCGCGAGGGCGGAGGACGGCGAGATCATGGGCCTGCGCCATCGGCATCTGCCCGTGGAGGGCGTCCAGTTCCACCCGGAGTCCATCCTGACCGGCCAGGGCAAGGCGCTCCTGCGCAATTTCCTCGGATTGCCACGAACCGCGGCAGCGGCCTGATGGGCAACGCCGACCCTCCAAGTCCCTCGCCACGACGTTCCTCTCCACCTGATCCTTCCCCGGCCACGGAGCTCGAGCTCATTCGTCTCATCCGGAGCGTCGTGGCCGCGGGTGACGCGCCGGGCGTGGTGATGGGCATCGGCGACGACACTGCGGTGCTGGAGCCGACTCCCCGGACCCGCCTGCTCGCCACCACCGATCTCCTGATCGAGGGTGTTCATTTTCGCCGCGCCTGGGCCACGCCCTTCGACATCGGCTGGAAGGCCATGGCCGTGAATCTCTCCGACATCTCGGCCAAGGGCGGCCGTCCTCGCTGGGCGCTCGTCGCTCTCGCGCTGCCCGCGCCGGCGAATCCCGCGGATGTCGCGTCGCTCTACGACGGCATGCGACAGGCCGCCGCCCCCCACGGCGTCGTCGTCGTGGGCGGCGACACCTCGGTCTCTCCCGCCGGCTGGTTCGTCAACGTCACCCTCCTGGGCGAGCACGACGGGTCGCCGCCTCTTCGCTCCGCGGCCAAGCCGGGCGACCTGATCGCCGTCACGGGAGCGCTCGGGCGCAGCGCGGCCGGGCTCGCCGCCCTCGAGGCCGGGCGGCGTGCGGAGAGCCCCGCCTCCGAGGCGTGCGCGCTCGCGCATCTGCGCCCGACCGCGCGCGTGGCCGAGGGGCGGTGGCTCGGGGCCGCCGCGGGCGTCCACGCCATGATGGATGTCTCCGACGGGCTCAGCGCGGATCTCGGGCACGTCTGCCGGGAGAGCGGCGTGGGAGCCCGCGTGGCCATCGATCGCGTTCCTGTGGACGGCAGCGCGCGAGATGTCGCGCGGGCGCTCGAGGCCGAGGCCCTTGCTTGGGCCATTGCGGGTGGCGAGGACTACGAGCTGCTCCTGACCTGCGATGCAGCCGAGGCCGAGGAGCTCGCGGGCGGCCTGAG
This sequence comes from Candidatus Methylomirabilota bacterium, assembly GCA_035635755.1. Classification (GTDB taxonomy): domain Bacteria; phylum Methylomirabilota; class Methylomirabilia; order Rokubacteriales; family CSP1-6; genus AR37. The sequence continues at coordinate 57,382 of DASQAK010000099.1, forward strand.
ACGAGCGACGGGCACCACGCTCACCGTCATCGGGGAGATCGAGGGGCTCAAGGCGGGGGTCGTCTTCGTGGACGCCGCCGGACAGCCCGTGCCCATGCCGCCGGGCTACGAGCACTTCCGTGCATAACCTGAGCTCGCTGGAGCTCTTGAGCCTGGTCGCGCTGCTCCTCATCTCCGCGCTGCTGACGGGCGCCGAGGCCGCGTACTTTTCCCTGGGACGGGCACGGCTCAAGCGACTCTCCGAAGAGCGCGGCTCGGGGGACAGCGCGCTCCAGCCGCTTCTCAAGCGCCCTCACGACCTTCTCGTCACGCTTCTCGTGGGGACGACCCTCGTGCAGATCGCGGCGTCCGCGTTCGCCGCCGCCATCGCGGCCAAGATCTTCGGCCCCGTGGGCCTGCCCATCGCCATCGGCGTCATGACCGTGCTCCTCGTCGTCTTCGGCGAGGTGCTGCCCATGACCCTGGCCGTCGAGCACCCGGAGCGCTACTCCTCGTGGGTCAATCGCCCGGTGAAGTGGCTCTCCGTCCTCGTGTGGCCCTTTCGCGCCCTCCTCGGCGGGCTGGCCGCGCTCACCCTGCGCGTGGTCGGGTCGGAGCGGAAGCAGGGAGAGCCGGAGATCTCCGAGGAGGAGCTGCGCACCCTCGTCGATGTGGGGGCTCGCGAGGGCATCGTGGACCGCACGGAGCGTGAGATGATCCACAAGGTCTTCGAGCTCGAGGACACCCTGGTACGGGAGGTCATGGTGCCGCGGCCAGACATGTTCTGCCTGGACCTCGCCACCCCGCCCCCGGACATCCTCCCCCTCCTGCGCGAGCACCTCCACGCGCGCGTGCCCGTCTTCGACGAGAGCGTCGACCAGATCGTGGGCGTCCTCTACACCAAGGATCTCCTGCCCTACCTCCGTGGGCTGCCCCCCGACTTCGAGCTCCGCGCGCACCTGCATCCGCCCTACTTCGTTCCCGAGTCCAAGCGGGCCGACGCCCTCCTGCGCGAGTTCCAGGCCAAGAAGCTCCACCTCGCCATCGTGGTAGACGAATACGGCGGCACCGCGGGCTTGGTCACCCTCGAGGATCTGCTCGAGGAGCTGGTGGGCGAGATCCGCGACGAGTTCGACGAGGAGGAGCGCCTCATCCAGAAGCTGGATGCCACCACCTACCGTGTCTCCGGCAAGCTCTCCATCGAAGAGCTCAATGCCGCCACCGGGCTCAACCTGCCCAACGAGTCCTTCGATACCGTGGGAGGCTGGGTCCTCGATCTCTTCGGCCGCGTCCCCCACAAGGGCGAGAAGACGCATACCGACGAGGTCACGGTGGCCGTGGAGAAGGTGCAGCGGACGCGGATCGTCGAGGTACTCCTCCAGCTGCGCCAGCGCGTGGGCGGGAGCCGCGCGGCATGATCTACGTCTGGGCCATCGTGGCGGCCGTGCTCGTGACGGCGGTGCTCTCCGCCGCGGAGATGGCGTTCATCGCCGCCAACCGGGTGCGCATACGCCACCTCGCGGAGAGCGGCGATCCCGTGTCCGCGCGCTACCTCGAGGCCTTCCGCCATCCCGAGCGCGTCCTGTCGGCGGCCATGATCGGCGTCACCGTCGCCCACATCGCCGCCTCCTCCCTCGCCACCTGGGCCCTCCTCCCCATCGCGGGCGGCTGGGCGGCCTTCGTGGCCACGGTGGCCCTCGTGCCCGTCATGCTGATCTTCGGGGAGGTCATTCCCAAGACAGCGGCCCGGGAGTGGGCCACCGTCCTCATCCGCCACCTCTTCAGGGTGCTGGAGCTGACCACGGCGATCCTGGCCCCCCTGACCTGGATGGCGAGGGCGCTGGTGGGGGGCTTCCTCCAGGCCCTGGGGCTCCGCAAGACGACGGCCCGGCAGTTCGTCTCGCGCGAGGAGCTGCAGCTCCTCCTGCAGCTCGAGCCGGAAGAGGCCGATGTCACCTCCTCCGAGGCCGAGATGATCGACAAGATCTTCGAGCTGGGGGACACGGCCGTGCGGGAGATCATGGTCCCCATCGTGGACGTGGCCACCCTGCCGGAGACGGCCACCCCGGACGAGGCCATCCAGCTGATCCGCGAGCGCGGCTTCTCGCGCATACCCGTCTATGAGGATCGCGAGCTCAACATGGTGGGCGTGGTCACCGCCATGGATCTGCTGCGGCGGGGCGCGGATGCCCCCGACCTCAAGACGCTCATGCGCCCCGCCAGCTACGCGCCGGAGACGAAGCGGATCGACGAGCTCCTGACGGAAATGCAGAAGGCGCGCGTGCAGCTCGAGATCGTGGTGGACGAGTATGGCGCCGCGGTAGGCATCGTGACCATCGAGGACATCGTCGAGCAGATCGTGGGCGAGATCCACGACGAGCGTGACCGCACCCCCGCCGCCGTGGAGCGGCTGCCCGACGGCAGCTACCGCGTGACCGGCCGGGAGCGCGTGGAGGAGCTCAACGACGCGCTCGACTGGAGCCTGCCCCGGGGCGACTACGAGACGGTAGCCGGCCTCGTCCTTGCCACCGTGCACCGCATCCCCCTCGTGGGCGAGGAGTTCCAGGTGTCCGGCTACACCTTCACCGTGCTCGAGGCCGACGAGCGCAGCGTGCGCACGGTGCGCATCACCCCTCCGGTCGATCAGGCCGGCTGAGCCGCAAACCCTCTCACCGCAGGAGGCCATTCGCCATGGCAGGAAAGATGGTCCAGTTCCCGAGCAATGGGCACACCACGGACGGCTACCTCGCCACGCCGGCGAGCGGGAAAGGTCCGGGCGTCGTGGTGATCCAGGAGTGGTGGGGCCTCGTCGGGCACATCAAATCCGTCTGCGATCGCTTCGCGGCCGCCGGCTTCTCCGCCCTCGCCCCCGACATGTACCACGGGAAGACGGCCAGCGAGCCCGACGGCGCGGGCAAGCTCTTCATGGCCCTGAACATCGAGCAGGCCGAGAAGGACCTGCGCGGCGCCGTCAAGTACCTGGGCGGGCATTCCTCCACGGCCAAGCTCGGCGCGGTGGGCTTCTGCATGGGCGGCCAGCTCGCCCTCTTCGCCGGCTGCACCAATTCCTCCATCGGGGCCGTCGTGAATTTCTACGGGGTACACCCGAACGTCAAGCCGGACTATTCGAAGCTCTCGGGGCCCGTCCTCGGGCTCTTCGGTGAGAAGGACGGCTTCGTGAGCCCCGAGGTCGCGCGTGGGGTGGAGGCGGCCATCAAGAAGGCGGGCAAGCAGGTCGAGATCAAGATCTACCCCGGTCGCGACCACGCCTTCTTCAACGACGAGAACAAGACCGCCTACCACAAGGCCGACGCCGACGACGCCTGGAAGCGCACCACGGATTTCTTCAAGCAGCACCTGAAGTAACTTTCGGAGGGGGCCTCGGGGGCCCCTCCGAGCCTCCCCCAATCGAACAGAACTGGGCGAAGAGGACGCCGCTGGAGGCAGGTTCGAGGCTTTTTCGAGCGCCGGCTCCGCCGGCGCAATCTGCTTTAGGGGGGAGGCTTCGGAAGGGGGCGGAGCCCCCCTCCGAGCTATTTAGCCGGCGGCGGCCGCGGCCTTCTTCCGGCGGCCCTTCTGAGCCGGGGCCGAGGCCTCGCCCTTGTCGCCCTTCTCGGCCTTGGGCTTCTTCTCGGCCTTGGCGTCCGACTTGGTCTTCTCCTTGGGCGCCTCGGGACGATCCACCAGCTCGAGCACGACCATGGGGGCGCGGTCGCCGGGCCGGGTGCCGGCCCTGAGGATCCGCGTGTAGCCGCCGTGGCGCTCACCGAAGCGCGCCACGATGGTGTCGAAGAGCTTCCTCACCACTTCCGTGTCGGGAACCATGGCGAGCACCTGCCGGCGGGCGTGCAGGTTGTCGCGCTTGGCGAGCGTGACCATCTGATCCGCGAGCCCGCGGATGGCCTTGGCCTTGGCCTCGGTCGTCATGATCCGCTCGTGACGGAAGAGGGCCACGAGAAGGTTCCGGAAGAGCGCCCAGCGGTGCGCGGTGACCCGCCCCAGCTTGAACCCGGCCTTGCCGTGCCTCATTTCACGCCCCCGCGCCCGAGGGCCCCCAGGAGGTTGGGATCGATGCGCATGCCCAGGGAGAGGCCCATGGTCCCCAGCACCGCCTTGATCTCCTCGATGGACTTGTCGCCGAGGTTCTTGACCTGCTCGAGATCCTCGTCCGTCTTCTGGACGAGATCCGCCACCACCTGCATCTCCGCGCTCTTGAGGGCATTGATGGCCCGCGCGGGCAGGGGGAGATCGTCCAGGGACTTGCCGAGGCTCTCGTGGAGGAATCCCTCCCCCGTCGCCTCCGCCTCCTCTTCCTCCTCCTCGCCGCCTTCGGGGGCGAGAAGGGTGAACTGGTCGCGCATGTGCGAGGCGGCCCGCGTCAGGGCCTCATCGGGCGACACGGCGCCGTTCGTCCACACCTCGAGGGTGAGCTTCTCGTAGTCCGTGATCTTGCCCAGCCGCGCGGGCTCGACGTTGTACGAGACGCGCTGGATGGGCGAGAAGGCCGCGTCGAGGGCGATCGTCCCCGCGGGCACCGTCCCCGCGGGATGGCGGTCGGCCGACACGTACCCCCGGCCGATGCCGATGCCCAGGTCGATCACGAGCGACGCGCCCGCCTCGAGCGTGCAGATCTGCAGCTCCGGGTTCAGGACCTCGACGCCGGTGGCCTCGGACACGTCCGCCCCGGTGACGGCCTTGGGGCCCGTGGCCTCGAGCCGCGTCTCCATGGGCTCGCCCGACGGGACGTTGACAGCGAGCTTCTTCAGGTTGAGGAGCACGTCCTGCGTGCTCTCCGGCACTCCGGGAAGCGGAGTGTCGGCGTCCCGCACGCCCTTGATACGCGCCCAGGCCACCGCCGCTCCGGGAATGATGCTGAGCAGGGTGCGCCGCAGAGAGTTGCCGACGGTCAGGGCATATCCCTTCTCGAAGGGCTCGGCCACCAGCCGGCCATAGCGGTCCGAGAGGATCTGCCACTCGATCGTCTTCGGCTTCTGAAATGGAATCCGTGCCATACGTCCCCTTCTTCGCGCGCTCGCGCCTTACTTCGAGAACAGCTCGACGATCATCTGCTCCTGCACCGGGATCTGGATGTCCTCCCGGATGGGCAGCCCGCGCACGGTGCCTTTCTTCTCGTTGACGTCCACCTCGAGCCAGGCCGGCACCGCGCCGCGGCCGGCGCCGAGATTGTCGACCACGCGCTCCTGCATCTTCGAGGTGGGACGGAGCTGGACCACTTCACCCACCCTCACGATGTACGAGGGCACCGACACCTTGCGTCCATTGACCTGGATGTGCCCGTGACCGACCATCTGTCGGGCCTCGCGACGGGAGGCGGCCATGCCGAGGCGGAAGACCACGTTGTCCAGCCGGCGCTCGAGCAGCTTGAGGAGGTTCTCGCCCGTGCCCCCGCGCTCTCGCTCCGCCATGTGGAAGTAGCGGCGGAACTGGGTCTCCAGGACGCCGTAGATGCGCTTGGCCTTCTGCTTCTCGCGCAGCTGGATGCCGTAGTTCGTGGGCTTCGTCCGGGAGAGCCCGTGCTGCCCCGGCGGGTAGTTCCGCCGCTCGATGGCGCACTTCTCCGTGAAGCAGCGCGCCCCCTTCAAGAACAGCTTGATGCCTTCGCGCCGGCACTGCCGGCATACTGCGGCTCGATATCGCGCCACGCTCTCTCCTCCCCTACACCCGACGCCGCTTGGGCGGACGGCACCCGTTGTGCGGAATCGGCGTCACGTCACGAATGGCGGTGATCTCGAGGCCCACGGCCTGGAGCGACCGGATGGCCGCCTCGCGGCCGGCCCCCGGACCCCGCACGAACACCTCGACCTGCTTGAGCCCCAGGTCCATGGCCTTGCGCGCCGCGTTCTCCGCCGCCGTCTGGGCCGCGAAGGGCGTGCTCTTCCGCGAGCCCTTGAACCCCACGCTGCCCGCGCTGGCCCAGGAGACCACGTTCCCCATCTTGTCCGTGAGGGTCACGATGGTGTTGTTGAAGGTGGCCTGGACGTGGGCGATACCCACCCGGACCTCCTTGCGCTCGCGCTTGCGCCCGCCCTTGCGGGGCGCCGCGGGGGCCTTCGCCTCGTCCTTCTCGGCTGTCTTCTCGACCGCTTCGTCTGCCATGCGCTGGGCTCCTTATTTCTTCGGCGGCGGCGAGGCGGCGGGCGACGCGGCCACCGGCTTCTTCTTGACCATGACGCCCTTGCTCTTGCCCTTGCGGGTGCGGGCGTTGGTGTGGGTGCGCTGCCCGCGCACGGGCAGCCCCTTGCGGTGACGGATGCCGCGGTAGCAGCCGATGTCCATGAGGCGCTTCACGCTCATGGACACCTCGCGCCGCAGGTCACCTTCGACCTTGAACTCGCGCTCGATGATGTCGCGAACGCGCGCCGTCTCCTCGTCGGACCAGGCCTTGACGCGCTTGTTGGGGTCCACGCGCGCATCTGCCATCACGCGCTTGGCCGAGGGAATGCCGATGCCGTAGATGTACTGGATCGCGATCTGACCGCGCTTGTCCCGCGGCAGGTCGACTCCGGCTATGCGTGCCATGAGCAGTGCTCCTCTCTCAACCCTGGCGCTGTTTGTGGCGCGGGTTCTTGCAGATGATCCGGACGACGCCGCTGCGCCGCACGATCTTGCAGTGCTCGCAGCGCACCTTGATCGACGGTCGGACTTTCATGCACACCTCACTTGAAGCGGTACGTGATCCGGCCACGGGTCAGGTCGTACGGCGACAGCTCCACCTTGACCTTGTCGCCGGGCAGGATCCGGATGAAGTTCATGCGCATCTTCCCCGAGACGTGGGCCAGCACCTTGTGGCCGTTCTCCAGCTCCACGCGGAACATCGCGTTCGGCAACGGCTCCACCACCGTGCCCTCGACCTCGATCGCGTCTTCTTTTGGCATGTCCCTAGGCCGCGATTCTCGTGAGAACGTCGGGGCCGTCGTCGGTGATGGCGATGGTGTCCTCGAAGTGCGCGGCCAGGCTCCCGTCGGCCGTCACCGCCGTCCATCGATCGTCGAGCACTCGGACCTCCCACGACCCCAGGGTGACCATGGGCTCGATGGCCAGCACCATGCCGGCCTTGAGGGCCTGCCCGCGTCCGGGTTCCCCGAAATTGGGCACCTGGGGCTCCTCGTGGAGGGCGCGGCCGATCCCGTGCCCCACGAAGGCGCGCACCACGCCGAAGCCGTGGCTCTCGCAGTGGCTCTGCACGGCGTGCGAGATGTCGCCGATCCGGTTGCCCACGCGGCACTGGACGATCGCCTTGTCGAGGCTCTCCCGCGTGACGTCCAGGAGCTCCTGGACTCTGGCGGGGACGGGCCCCACGGGCAGGGAGATCGCGCAGTCGGCGTAGTACCCCTCGACGATGCAGCCGAGGTCGAGGCCGATGATGTCGCCCTCCTTGAGCTTGCGCTTGGGCGACGGGATGCCGTGAACCACTTCCTCGTTGATCGAGGTGCAGACGGTGGCGGGGTAGCCGCGGTAGCCCTTGAAGGCCGACTGGCCCCCCTTCGAGAGGATGAAGGCCTCGACCTTGTCGTCGATCTCCTTGGTCGATACGCCCGCCCTCACGATCTCGCGGAGCAGCGCCTTGACCTCGGCGAGGATGCGGCCGGCCGCCCGCATGTGCTCGAGCTCGCGCGGCGACTTGAGGAGGATCATCGCGCCACCGGCTGGCCCACGGCCTTGCGAATCGCGCGGGCGACCTCGTCCACGGGCCCTTCGCCCGAGATCTCGGCGAGGAGCTGGCGCTCGCGGTAGTAGTTCAGGAGGGGGGCCGTCTGCTTCTCGTAGACGTCCAGGCGGTTGGCCACCGTCGCCTCGCTGTCGTCCGGACGCTGGTAGAGCTCCCCGCCGCAGACGTCGCACTTCCCGGCCACCTTGGGGGGCGCCGAGACGAGATGATAGGTGTGGCCGCAGACGCGGCAGACCCGCCGGCCCGTCAGGCGCCGCAGCAGCTCGGGCCGCGACACGTTGAAGTAGATCACCCGGTCGAGAGTGAGGCCCTTCCGCGCGAAGAGGGCGTCGAGGGCCTGGGCCTGCGCCACCGTGCGCGGGAAGCCGTCCAGCACGCAGCCGGCCTTGGCGTCGGGCTGCTCGAGGCGCTCGCCCACCAGCCCGATGACCACGTCGTCGGGGACGAGGCCGCCCGAGTCCATGTAGCGCTTGGCCTCGAGCCCGAGGGGCGTCTTGGCGGCCACGGCCTCGCGCAGCATGTCGCCGGTGGCGATGTGGGGCACGCGCGATGAAGCCGCGAGCTCTCGCGCCTGGGTGCCCTTGCCCGCGCCGGGCGGTCCGAGAAAGATGACGCGGAGACTCACGCCTGCGCCCGGGCCTTCTTGCGGAGGAAGCCTTCGTAGTTCCGCATGAGCAGGTGCGATTCCATCTGGCGCACGGTGTCCAGGGCCACCCCGACCACGATGAGGAGGCTCGTTCCCCCGAAGTAGAAGGGGGTGTTGAACCAGCGGATCAGGAAGTCGGGGAGCACGGAGATCAGGGCCAGGAAGATCGCCCCCGGCAGGGTGATCCGCGTCAGGGTGCGGTCGATGTACTCCGCCGTCTTCTTGCCCGGGCGCACGCCGGGGATGAACCCGCCGTACTTCTTCATGTTGTCCGCGAGGTCGATGGGGTTGAACACGATGGCGGTGTAGAAGTACGTGAAGAAGATGATGAGGGCGCAGTAGAGCGCCGTGTACATGGCGTGCCCGGGGGAGAGGGCCTCGGAGATGGCCTGCATCCACGGGTGCTGGATGAAGCGGGTCAGGGTGGCCGGGAAGAGGATGAGGGACGAGGCGAAGATGACGGGGATGACGCCCGCCGTGTTGATGCGCAGCGGGATGTGGGTGGACTGCCCCCCGTACATCCGGCGGCCGACCATGCGCTTGGCGTACTGGACGGGGATCTTGCGCTGCCCCTCCTGCATCACGATGACGGCCGCGGTCACGGCCACCATCATGAGGATGAGCCCGATGAAGACGAACAGCTTGAGCTCGCCCGTGGCGATCAGGGTGTAGGAGGAGATCACCGCCGAGGGCAGGCGGACCACGATGCCCGCGAAGATGATCAGCGAGATGCCGTTGCCGATACCCTTCTCGGAGATCTGCTCGCCGAGCCACATGATGAGGGCGGTGCCCGTGGTCAGGGTGAGCATGGTGAGGAGCCGGAAGCCCCAGCCGGGGTCGGGGACGAGCGTGGCTCCGCTCGTGCTCCGCATGCCCTCCAGGCCGACGGCGATGCCGAACGACTGCACGAGCGAGAGCACGATGGTGCCGTAGCGGGTGTACTGGGTGATCTTCTTCTTGCCCGCCTCGCCCTCCTTGGCCAGCCGCTCCAGGGTGGGAATGACCACGGTGAGGAGCTGGAGGATGATGGAGGCCGAGATGTACGGCATGATGCCGAGCGCGAACACGGTGAGCCGCCGCAGGTTGCCGCCCGAGAACAGATCGACCATGCCGAGCAGGGTGCCCTGGACCTGGTTGAAGAACTCGGCGAGGGCGGCGGCGTCGATGCCCGGCGTGGGCACGTGCGCGCCCAGGCGATAGGCGGCCAGGAGCCCCAGCGTCACCAGGACCCGGCGCTTGAGCTCCGGGATCTTGAAGATGTTCTGGAAGCTCTGCAGTCCTTCCATCATGAGGCGGGTACCCCGGCCTTGGCGGAAAGGAGCTCGATCCGGCCACCCGCCGCCTCGAGCTTCTGCTTCGCCGCTTCGCTCACCCGATGCGCCTTGACGGTGAGGGCATGGCCGACCTCTCCGTCGCCCAGCACCTTCACGGCTCCCCGCTCCCCCCGCTTGATAAGCCCGGCTTCCACGAGCCCGTCGGGATCGACCACGCTACCGGCCGCGAAGCGGGCGACGAGGTCCTTCACGTTGACCACGGCGTACTCGGTCTTCCCGCCATAGGGAAGGAACCCGCGCTTGGGCAGACGCCGGTAGAGCGGCATCTGGCCGCCCTCGAAGCCGGGGCGCGAGCCTCCGCCCGAGCGGGCATTGAGGCCCTTGTGGCCCTTGCCCGACGTCTTGCCGGTGCCGGAGGCCGGGCCCCGGCCGAGACGCTTGCGCTTCTTGGTCGAGCCCTTGGCCGGCCGCAGATCTTCCAGTCTCATTTCGCCGTCTCCACCTGGAGGCAGAAGGGCACCGTGGCGATCATGCCGCGAATGGTCGGCGTGTCGTCGTGCTCGACCGTCTGGCGGATGTGACGCAGGCCGAGCGCCTTCACCGTCGCCTCCTGGGTGGGAGATATTCCGATGATGCTCTTGACCAGCGTGATCTTGAGGGTCTTAGCCACCGGTGGTCTCCTGCCCGTCGCCCTCGGTCGACTTCCGTCGCGCGTTGTACGTCCCTTGCAGCCGCTTGAGGCGGCGGAAGGCATCGATGGTCGCCTTGAGGACATTGTGCGGATTGTTTGTGCCGAGCGTCTTGGTCAGGATGTCCTGCACGCCGGCCGCCTCGAGCACGGGCCGAACGGCCCCACCCGCGATGACCCCGGTGCCCTGCGAGGCGGGGCGCAGGAAAACGCGGGCCGCCCCGAAGTGACCCGTGATCTCGCAGGGAATCGTCGTGTCCTTGAGCGGCACGAGGATCAGATCCTTCTTGGCGTGCTCGACCGACTTCCGGATCGCCTCGGGCACCTCGCGGGCCTTGCCCAGTCCCACGCCCACGTGTCCCCGCCCGTCCCCCACCACGACCAGCGCGGTGAAAGAGAATCGCCGGCCGCCCTTGACCACCTTGGCGACCCGGTTGATGGCGACCACCCGGTCCGTCAGGTCCAGCGCGCTTGCGTCTATCTTCGCCTCAGCCACTCACGTCTCCTTTTGGTACTCGCCTCGTCGCTCTCGTCGCCTACGGCTCCTCGGCAGCGTCTCAGCTCGAAACCCAGTTTGGTACTCGCTACCTACTCAGCCCTCGGCTCGCGGCCGCGCCGCTCACCTCGAACTGCCACACTCTCATGCCTACGGCAGTTCGGCAGTGCCTCGGCTCGCAAGTCAACAGCCTAAAAGGCCAGGCCGCCCGCGCGGGCCGCCTCGGCGAGCGCCTTGACGCGCCCGTGATACTGGTACCCCCCGCGGTCGAATACGACCTGGCCGATGCCGCTCTGCTTGGCCTTTTGCGCGACAAGCTCGCCCACGATCTTGGCCGCGGCGACGTTGCCGCCGGATTTCGACTTCCCGCGGAAATCGGGCGACCGACTGTCCACGGAGACGAGGGTGCGTCCGCTCGTGTCGTCCACGACCTGGGCGTAGATGTGGTTGAGGCTCCGGAACACGGCCAGCCGCGGCCGCTCCGGAGTGCCCTTGACCTTCGTGCGTACCCGGAGGTGCCGGACCTTCCGCCCCTCGACCTTGGCCTCGCTCCGCATCACTTCGCCCCCGCCTTCTTGCCGACTTTCCGCCGGATGTATTCATCAGCGTACTTGATGCCCTTGCCCTTGTACGGGTCCGGCTTCCGCAGGGCGCGCAGCTTGGCCGCCGTCTGGCCGACCAGCGCCTTGTCGGCGCCCTTGAGGGTGATGGACACCTGCCGCTCGACCTCCGCCTGCACGCCGTCGGGGAGCGGGAAGATGATCGGGTGCGAGTAGCCGAGGGCGAGCTGCAGATTTTTGCCCTGCAGCTGGCAGCGGTAGCCGATGCCCACGATCTCAAGCTTGCGCTCGAAGCCGTCCTTGACGCCGTGGACCATGTTGGCGAGCAGCGAGCGCATCAGTCCGTGCAGCGCGCGGACCTGACGCTGGTCGGAGCTCCGTCCCACCGTCAGCACGTTCTGGTCCAGCGACACGGAGAGCGCGTCGTGCACCGTCTGGCTGAGCTTGCCCTTGGGCCCCTCCGCCTTGACGATCTGGCCGTCCACGGCGACCTTGACGCCCTGGGGGACGGGGATGGGCTTCTTGCCGATTCGAGACATGGCGTGCGCTCCGCTACCACACGTAGGCGAGGACTTCCCCGCCCAGCTTCTGCTTTTTCACGTCGCGGTCCGTCATCACCCCGCGGGAGGTGGACAGGATCACCACGCCCATGCCGCCGAGGATGGTGGGGATCTTGTCCTTGGCCACGTACACCCGCCGCCCGGGCTTCGACACCCGCACGAGGCCCGAGATGATCCTCTCGCTCCCCGCGCCGTACTTGAGGTACACGCGGAGCATTCCCTGCTTCTTGTCCTCGATGAGGCGGTAGTTCTTGATGAAGCCCTCGTCTTTCAGGATCTCGGCCAGCCGCACCTTGAGCTTGGAGGACGGGATGTCCACCTTCTCGTGCTCGGCGCGGCTCGCGTTGCGGATGCGCGTGAGGAGGTCGGCGATGGGATCGCTCATCGACATGGCGACGCGCCCCCTACCAGCTCGCCTTGATCACGCCCGGCACCTCGCCCTTGAGGGCGAGCTCCCGGAAGCAGATCCGGCAGAGCTGGAACTTCCTGAGGAAGCCGCGTGGCCGCCCGCACAGCTTGCAGCGGCTGTAGACGCGCGACTTGAACTTCGAGGCCTTCTGCAGCCGCTCGGACTTCATGATGAGGGCAGTCTTCGCCATGCGTTAGGACTCCCTGAAGGGGACACCGAGGTGCGTGAGGAGCGCCTTGGCTTCCTCGTCCGTCCGCGCCGAGGTGACCATGACCACGTCCATGCCTCGCACCTTGTCCACCTTGTCGTACACGATCTCGGGAAAGATGACCTGCTCCTTGAGCCCGAGGGCGTAGTTGCCACGGCCGTCGAAGGCCTTGGGGGCCACGCCCTTGAAGTCGCGCACCCGCGGCAGCGCGATGTTGACGAGCCGGTCGAGGAACTCGTACATCCGCGCGCCGCGCAGGGTCACCTTGCACCCGATGGGCACGTTCTCGCGGAGCTTGAAGTTCGCGATCGACTTCTTGGCCCGCGTGATCACCGGCTTCTGGCCGGTGATGGTCTGCAAGTCGGCCGTGGCGAAGTCCAGGATCTTGGGATTCTCCTTGCCCTCGCCCACGCCCATGTTGATGACGATCTTCTCGAGGCGCGGCACCTGGAACGGGTTGGTGTACCCCCGCTCCTTCATGAGGGCGGGAATGACCGCCGCCCTGAACCGGTCGCGAAGCCGCGGGGGAACGTCGCCCGTCACGCGCGCGCGCGTCGCCACGGGGGCGGCCGCCGGCGCCGCCGCCGCGCCGCCCTTGCCGCCCCGAGGCTTGCCGCCCGGCGCGGGCTTGCCGCCTTGCGGGGCCTTGCCGCCCTGCGGAGCGGCTTTCTGCTTGCTCGCCTTGCTCTCGTCAGCCATGGCTTACGCCTTGTCCATGATCTCGCCCGACCGGCGGGCGATCCGGGCCTTCTTGCCATCGGCGAGCTCGCGCACGCCGACCCGGGTGGGCTTGCTCGTCTGTGGATCCACCAGCATCACGTTGGACAGGTGGATCGCCCCCTCGCGCTCGATGATGCCGCCCTGGCGCAGCTTCTGCGTCGGGCGCTGGTGCTTCTTGATCATGTTGATCTTCTCCACCACCACGCGGCCCTTCCCCGGCACCACGCGCAGGACCTTCCCGCGCTTGCCGCGGTCCTTACCCGCCACCACCACCACCGTATCTCCCCTCCGCACGTGCGCCATGGCCATGGGCGTGTCCCTCAGATCACTTCGGGAGCAAGAGAAATGATCTTCGTGAACTGCCGGTCCCGCAGCTCGCGGGCCACCGGCCCGAAGATGCGCGTGCCCACGGGGTTGTCGTCCGTCTTGAGGAGGACGACGGCATTGCGGTCGAACCGGATGTAGGAGCCGTCCTTGCGACCGACCTCCTTCACCGTGCGCACGACCACGGCCCGGGCCACCTCGCCCTTCTTCACCGTCCCGTCCGGCACCGCTTCCTTGACGGCGACGATCACGATGTCGCCGAGGGAGGCGTAGCGCTTGTTGGAGCCGCCCATGACGCGAATGCACTGGGCCTTCTTGGCGCCCGAGTTGTCCGCGACGTCGAGCATGCTTCTCGGCTGGATCATGGCGCGCTCTCCCCGCTCCTCACGACGCCCGGCTCAGGACCTGACGGATGCGCCACCGCTTCTCCTTCGACATCGGGCGCGTCTCCTCGATCAGGACGCGGTCACCGACCCTGGTCGCGTTCGTCTCGTCGTGGGCCTGGAGCCGCTTCGATCGGGTGATGACCCGCTCGTAACGGGGGTGGCGATAGACGCGCTCGATCATCACCACGCGCGTCTTCGTCATCTTGTCGCTCACCACCACGCCTTCCTTGGTCTTGATCTGCGACACGAGGCTCCTCTCCTCCTAGCTCGCGCTCTTGAGCTGACGCTCGCGCTGCACCGTCTTGGCGCGCGCGAGATCTCGCTTGGCCTGCTGCACCCGCGAGGGGTTCTTGGCCACGCCCATGGACAGCTGGAAGCGAAGGTTGAAGAGCTCTTCCGTCAGCTCCTTGACCTTCTGCTCCAGGTCCTCGGCGCTCATCTCCCGCCAGCTCTCGGCTTTCAAGTTGTGTTCTGGGGGGGAGCGACCGCCGCTCCTCCCCCAG
>DASQAK010000100.1:0-2950 GCA_035635755.1 Candidatus Methylomirabilota bacterium
CTCCTGGCCATGGAGAGCCAGGGCGTGGCCACGCTGTCGCCGGGCCCGGAGTTCTTCATCATCGACTTCACGGCGGACAAGACGGGCGCCCTCGAGCTGTCGCGACGGCTGCGGGACGCGGGCGCCGCCGTGGCGCGGGACATCCTGAGCCGGCCCGTCGAGGAGTCGCTCGCCTATGCGCGCCAGCAGCGCGCGGGCCGCGCCCTCGTCATCGGAGAGTCGGGCGCGCCCGCCGGACAGGTACGGGTCGTCTCGCTCGATGGCAGCGGCGAGGGCTGGGTGTCCATCGCCGAGATCCTGGCAGATCCCGCCCGGCACTTCCCGGGCGTGGGAGGAGCGCATCATGCCTAACATCGTGATCGTGGGAGCGCAGTGGGGCGACGAGGGCAAGGGCAAGGTGGTGGACGTGCTCACGCCGCACTTCGACGTGGTCGTCCGCTATCAGGGCGGCAACAACGCCGGGCACACCGTGGTGGTGGGGCGCGAGAAATTCGTGCTGCAGACCATCCCGTCCGGGATCCTGCACCCGAGCTGCCGCAACATCATCGGCTGCGGCGTCGTCGTCGATCCTGCCTCGCTGATCGAGGAGATGGAGTCGCTCGTCCAGCGCGGGGTCGCCTTCGACGGCAACCTCTACATTTCCAAGAACGCGCACGTGATCATGCCCTATCACCCCGCGCTCGACCGGGCCAGCGAGTCCAAGGCGGGCAAGCACCGCATCGGCACCACGGGCAAGGGCGTGGGGCCCGCCTATGCCGACAAGACCGCCCGCGTGGGCATCCGCATGGCCGATCTCCTCGACGAGGGCCTGCTCCGCGAGAAGCTCGAATACAACGTGGCGCAGAAGAACCGGCTCCTCCGCGAGATCTACGACGCGGAGAGCTTCACCGTCGAGGGCATCCTGAGCTCGTATCTCCGCTATGCTGGATGGCTGGCGCCCTATATCACCGACACCGCCCTTCTCCTCCACCGCTGGATGGAGGCGGGCTCCTCCGTGCTCTTCGAGGGTGCCCAGGGGACCATGCTGGATCTCGATCACGGCACGTACCCCTTCATCACGTCGTCGAGCACGACCGCGGGCGGCGCCTGCACGGGCTCGGGCGTACCCCCGACCAAGATCGACGGGGCGATCGGGATCTCCAAGGCCTATTGCACGCGGGTGGGGGGCGGCCCGTTCCCCACGGAGCTGCGCGGCGACGTTGCCGATCTGCTGCGCACGCGGGGCAAGGAGTTCGGCTCGGTCACGGGCCGGCCGCGACGCTGCGGATGGGTGGACGCCATCGGCCTGCGCTACGCCGCGCGGATCAATGGGCTCGACACCCTGGCCATCACCAAGCTCGACGTGCTGGACGCCTGCGAGACGGTCAAGATCTGCGTCGGCTACAAGTACGACGACGAGGTGCTCACGGACTTCCCGGAGGAGGAGCGCATCTGGCACGAGGCCGAGCCGGTGTGGGAGGAGCTCTCGGGATGGCAGAGCTCGACGGCGGGCCTGCGGGACTACGAGGACCTGCCCACCAAGGCGCGCGAGTACCTGGACCGGCTCTCCGAGCTGTGCGGGGTCGGCATCTCGCTGGTCTCCACCGGCCCCGTCCGGGACGACACCATTCTCGTCAACGATTCGACGCTCACCCGCTGGATCCCCGGATTGCGATCCTCGCTTCCGCCACACTAGGACGCGACCGCGAGAGATAGCGAGAGCCATGCCCTCCGCGCCGCGGGCGTGAATCGACGTGCACTGGCTGGTCTTGCTCGCTCTCCTCATCGTGCCCATGCCCGCCCGGGCGGAGGACGCCCCGCCCCGGTACGCCCAGGCCGCCGTGGACGGGCGAGCCAGCGCGGGCAGCACGGCCACCCTCGTGCCCTTCGGGTCCATGACGGCGATCATCGTCTGGCGCAGCGCCGTCGCCATGGACGAAGGCTTCGCCCTCGCCAAGAGCAGTGCCTCGACGATCACCGTGCTCCCGCTCGTCAGCTGTGTCGCGGAGTCCGGCGCCAAGGTGGTCATCGGGGAGACGGGCAGCTTTGACAACCACTACCTCGTGACCGTCACCACCGGACCCCACGCGGGCTGCCAGGGCGTGGTCCCCATCCCGAACGTGCGGCCATGATCGGCGCCGGCTGCGGGAGCTTCCACCCGTGCCCGGCACGTGATGATAAGATCGTGGCTCAGTGACGCGCCGGTCCGTGATGAGCCGTTAGCTCAGTTGGCAGAGCACCTGACTTTTAATCAGGGGGTCGGTGGTTCGATCCCACCACGGCTCACCAGACACTTCCTACGCCGAGCGCTCCCCGCGGGCGCGACCGCTCGCCAGGCCCCGCTGGCTTGACTTCGCCGGCGGCGGGGTGGGAATCTTGGCAATCACGGAGGCCCCCTATGAAGCCGAATGGCTTGGTGCTGGCCGGACTCATCGTCACCCTGGTCGGGCTCTTCATCGTGATCAGGCATTCCCTCGCGATTCCCTCGTACTGGACTCCGCTCCTCGTGGGCATCGGCCTCCTGGTTGCCGGCGTGATCTGGTCCGCCTGGCAGCGCAAGTCCAAGGCCTCCTGAGATGGCCATCTCCGCGAAGGGCGTCAAGGACTCGAGTGGGCTCTACGAGGTGGAGCGGCGGGCGCGCCATGCCGAGCGGCCGGGGTTCAGGATCTCGGAGCTCCAGATCAGCGCCACGCAGCAGGTGCCCTGGCATTACCACAGCAACGTCCAGGACACGTTCTACGTGCTCGAGGGCACCCTCCGGCTTTTCCTGCGCGACCCGAAGGAAGAGGTTCGGCTCGGGCCCGGTGAGACCTACGCCGTGCGTCCCGGCCGCCCACACTTGGTCACCAACGGCGGCGGAGCCTCCGCGACCTTCCTGGTGCTTCAGGGAATCGGCGAGTACGACTACGTCCCGCTGACCTGAGGGGCTGTCTCAGCCGTCCGCCGACACGCTGGGGCGGGGCTCGGCGC
>DASQAK010000101.1:0-9225 GCA_035635755.1 Candidatus Methylomirabilota bacterium
CTTCCTGGGCTCGGATGACGAGCGCAAGTATCACCACGAGGCCACGGTCGCCTTTGCCACCTACCGGCGGCTGGCTGCGACCGGGGGCGGGATCGACCGGCAGGTTCGCGGGGCGGCGGAGCGAACGGCCACGGGCATCGATCGAATGCTCGGGGCGATCTATGCCGCGCTCGACGAGGCCCAGGTCGAGGCCCGGGAGCTCGAGGACCGCACCTGGAACACGGTGTATTGGTGGATGCTGGCGGCCGTGGCGGTAGCCCTGGCCGCCACCGGCTTCCTGACCCTGCACATGACCCGCGCGCTCCGCGGGCTCACCGTGGCCACGGCCCAGCTCGCGGAGGGCGCGTTCACGAAACCGCTGCCCGTGAGCAGCCGGGACGAGATCGGCCAGCTCTCGCGATCGTTCAACCGGATGGCGGAGCGACTGCACGAGGTGGAGCAGCTGAAGGAGGAGTTCTTCTCGCACATCTCCCATGAGCTCCGCACCCCGCTGACCTCGGTGAAGGAAGCGACCCATCTCCTCCTGGAGCGCGTGCCCGGGGAGCTCACGCCGAAGCAGACGCGGCTCGTCGAGATCATCGGGACGAGCTCCGACCGGCTCCTTCGCCTCGTCAACCAGGTCCTCGAGCTGTCGCGCCTGCGGGCGCGTGTGCTTCCGCTGGAGCGGCGTCGGGTGGACATGGAGAAGGTCGTGGCCCGGGCGCTCGACGAGCTGCGGCCGCAGGCGGAGGAGCGAGGGCTGGTCATCGGGCGGGCGACGAGCGGGGTCAACTTCGAAGTGCAGGGAGACGAGGACCGACTCCTTCGCGTCATGGTCAATCTCATGGGCAATGCCGTCAAGTTCACGCCCCAGAGCGGCTCGCTCACGGTGGGGCTGGCGGACGTCGGAGACGGGCTCGAGATCTCGATCGAGGACACGGGCGCCGGCATTCCCGCGGGGGATCTGTCGCGCATCTTCGATCCCTACAAGCAGGCGCACCGGGGACGCGGCGGCTCCGGGCTGGGCCTCGCCATCGTCAAGGGGCTCGTGGAGGCTCACGGCGGGACCGTGTCGGTGGAGTCCGAGGTCGACCGTGGCAGCCGGTTCGTCGTGCGCCTGCCCCGAGAGGGGGTGCCCGCCGAGATGGCGGGCGCCGTCGTGGGCGCCCAGCCATGAAGACCCAGCCGTGAGGGCCGCGCGCGCGCTCGTGGTCGACGACGACCCGGACATCCTGGCCGTCCTCGAGATGAGGCTCGAGTCCATCGGGCTCGACGTGTCGGTCGCGCGCAGCCACCAGGAGGCCCTGACCCTGCTGAACGAGCACGGCTTCGACGTCGCCCTCTTCGACCTGCGCATGGAGCCCGTCAACGGGCTCAAGCTGATGGAAGACGCGCACGCGCGGCACCCGCGTCTGCCCGTGCTCATCATGACGGCTCACGGCACCATCGAGAATGCCGTGGAGGCGGTCCGGCAAGGGGCGTTCGACTATCTGACGAAGCCCTTCGTGCCGGAAGAGCTCCGCGGAAAGGTGGGACGCGCGCTCTCCGAGCGCCGATGGGCGCGGGATCGCACGCTCCTCCGGGCCGTGGGCGAGGCCCTCGGATCGTCGGGGACCATGGACGGCATGTTCGAGACGGTCGCCCACGCGACGGTGGAGGCGACGGAGGCGCACCGGGCCGCCGTGTTCTTGCTGGAAGACGGCCGCCTGGTGACCAAGGCGGTGGCGGGGGCCAGCGCGGAGGACGGCGCCGTTCCTCTCGCGGGCTCGCTCGACGAGCTCGGCCGCGCTGCGCGCAAGGTCATGGAGACAATGAAGCCCGAGACCATGTCGGGGGAGGGCAGGCGCGTGATCCTGGGGGCCCCGCTGTTCGTGGGCGGCGGCGCCGCGGGCGCCCTCGTGGTCGAGACGCCGGTCGAGCCCACCGCCGAGGACATGGAGCTCCTCGCCCTGTTCTCCTCTCAGGCGGCCATCGCCCTCAAGAACACGCGGGAGCTGGAGCGGCTGCGGAGCGGCGCCCTGGCCGCTCTGGGCAGGATGGCGGCCCAGGTGGCGCACGAGCTGCGGAACCCCCTGGGCGGGCTCAAGCTCTTCGCCGAGTACCTCGAGCATCGGCTCGACAAGGCGGCGGACGCGGAAGGCGCGGATGTGGCGCGCAAGATCAGCCGGGAGATCGACCACATGACCGAGCTCGTTCGCGAGATCACGCAGTTCGGCCGGCCGGCCGCCCTCCGGCGCACGCCGACCACCCTCAACGGGCTCCTCGAGTCCTGCCTGGCCCTCGCCCAAGCCCGCGTCAAGGGCACGGGCACCCGCGTCGTCCAGGAGCTGGATCCAGGCTTGCCTCCCGTGTGGCTCGACCCGCGGGAGATGCGGAAAGTGTTCCTGAACCTCTTCGTCAACGCTTTCGAGGCCCTCGAGGGAGCCGGGACCCTCGTGCTGCGCTCGTGCCCGGCGGAGCCGGGATGGATAGAGGTCTGCGTCGAGGACACCGGCACCGGCATGGCCGAGGAGACACGCGCGCGCATGTTCGATCTCTTCTTCACGACCAAGGATACGGGCACCGGTCTCGGCATGCCCATCGCACGCTCCGTGGTGGAGCAGCACGGCGGCCGCCTCGAGGTGCGCAGCCAGCTCGGGCGCGGCACGCAGATCCGCGTGCTCCTGCCCGTGGAGGCGCCGTGAAGCCCGCCGTCCTCGTGGTCGACGACGAGCCGAGCATCGCCGACGGTCTTCGTCTCATCCTCGAGCGCGAGGGATACGCGGTGGATACCGCGGGGAGCATCGCCGAAGGCGCCGCGTGCCTCGACGCCCAGGACTTCGCCCTCGCCCTCGTCGACCTCGTCCTTCCTGACGGCGACGGCATCGGGCTCTTGAAGCTCCTCAGGGCCCGCGATCCCGACATCGAGGTCATCATCATGACCGGCCACGGCTCCATCTCCAAAGCCGTGGAGGCGACGAAGGAAGGCGCCTTCTACTTCGTGGCCAAGCCGTTCGACTCGGGCGAGATGCTCACCCTGCTCGGCAAGGCTCTCGAGCGCCGGCTCCTCCTCGCCGAGACCTCCGACCTCAAGCGCCAGCTCGCCGAGCAACTCGGCTACGGCGAGATGCTCGGCAGCTCACCCGGCATGCGGCGGGTCTTCGAGCTCCTCGACTCCGTGGCCGCCTCCGACGCCAACGTCTTCATCGTGGGCGAGAGCGGCACCGGCAAGGAGCTGGCCGCCAACGCCGTTCACGCCAAGAGCCCGCGGGCGGAGGGGCCCCTCGTCAAGATCAACTGCGCCGCCCTGCCCAAGGACCTGATCGAGTCCGAGCTCTTCGGTCACGTCAAGGGCGCCTTCACGGGCGCGACCTCCGAGAAACCCGGCCTCCTCGAGGAGGCCCACAAGGGCTCCCTCCTGCTCGACGAGATCAGCGAGATGCCGCCCGACCTCCAGGCCAAGCTCCTGCGCGTGCTCGAGGATCGAAGCGTGCGCCGGCTCGGCGGCACCCGCGCGGTGCCCGTGGACTTCCGGCTCATCTCCTCCACCAACCGGGATCCCGACGCGGCCGTGCGTGACGGCTCGCTGCGCCAGGACCTCTACTTCCGCATCAACACCGTCACCGTCGCCCTTCCGCCTCTCCGGGAGAAGACCCAGGACATCCCGCTCCTCGCCAAGGGCTTTCTCGAGCGCTTCCGGCTCAAGCACGGCCGGACGGTCGAGGGCATCGATCCCGAGGCCTTCCGCCGACTGCTCTCCTACCCATGGCCGGGCAACGTGCGTGAGCTCGAGCACGTCATCGAGCGCGCCGTGCTCGTGGCCCGCGGCAAGGAGATCACGTTCACGGACCTCCCCGAGGCCCTCAACGCCGGCGCCCCCGTGGTGTCCGCGGGCCCGCCCGCGGGCTCGCTCGAGGAGATCGAGCGGGTCTCCATCGTGCGGGCGCTCGAGTCCACGGGATGGAACAAGCAGGCCGCCGCGGTCATCCTCGGCCTCCGGCGGCCGACCCTGTATTCGAAGATGCGCCGCCACGGCATCCCCCAGCGCCGCACGACCTGATTCAGCCCTCGCCTCGCCGCTCATTATCTCAGCCTCGCCTCAGGGCTTCGCCCTTCAGCTCGAACGGCGACACCTGCGGGATCATTTCGGCTCTCGCCTCGCGACGCGCTGAGGCCGCCGCCGCTCAACTCGAACGGCGGGCAGCGTCCCGGCTCGAACGGGTGGCTGCCCGTCTGGGCGTGGACAGTGTCACGGTGAGATGTCAAGACCGTGACGGGGAAATCGGGTCCCGCCAGGCGCAAATACCCGTTTCCCCGTCAGGGCGACCGCGGCAGGAATCCTGCAAAGCCCCTTGGTCAGGAGGAACTTCGCATGCCGAGGATGCTCGTGGTGGACGATGACCCCGCGTGGAGAGCGCTGTACCGGATGGGCTTCGAGAGCGACTTCGAGGTCTTCGAAGCCGTGGACGGCCTCGACGCGCTGGCGACCTTGGACCGCGTGAAGCCCGACGTCATCGTGCTCGACCTGCGCATGCCTCACCTCGACGGCATCGGGTTCCTGCGCCAGCTCGATCGGCGCGGCGTCAAGGTTCCCGTCGTGGTCTGCTCGGGCACCTTTACCATGGAAAGCCCACCCGCCATTCCCGGCGTCTTCCCGGCTCAGAAATCGCCGGACATGCAGGGCATCTGGAGCGCGCTCGAGGCGGCCCTGCCTCAGGGCGGCGGAGAGAGCGAGCCCGGCGCGCGGCCTCGGCGCATGGTCGAAGCGACGGTCTGGCGCGACTGATTCTGTAAGGCTCGCCGCCTCGGTTCCTGCCTAGCGCCGAGGCATTTTTCATCTTCTGCCCACCGATTGGGCAGAAGCCTGTTTTCCGCATCTCCCACCTTCGAGCTCAACCCATTGAATTGTCTGGCTTGAATGGAATACAGTCACCCCGGCATGGCAGGTGCAAATCAGACCGCCCCGGGGAGGGCCCATGAAAAAGATCGAGGCTGTCATCAAGCCGTTCAAGCTCGACGACGTCAAGGAAGCGCTCACGGGCATAGGCGTGATCGGCATGACGGTCTCCGAGGTCCGCGGATTCGGCCGCCAGAAGGGCCACACGGAGCTGTACCGAGGCGGCGAGTACACCGTGGATTTCCTGCCGAAGATCAAGGTAGAGGTGGTGGTGCCGGACAGCCTGACCGACAAGGTCGCGGGCGTCCTGGCCGCCGCGGCCAAGACGGGAAATATCGGCGACGGCAAGATCTTCATCCATCCCGTGGACACGGCGATCCGGATCCGCACCGGGGAGCGCGACGAGAGCGCGCTGTGAGCGAGTCGACCAAGGAGGACAGGGCGCAATGAGAGCGTTACCGCTCACCGTGGTACTTCTGCTGATCGCCGCCGTGGCACTGATCGCCTTCGGCGATGTCTGGGCCCAGGCACCCGCCGCCGTCGCACCGGCCGCGCCGCCCGCGGCGGCGCCCAAGATCGACTCCGGCGACACGGCATGGCTGCTCATGTCCTCGGCGCTCGTGCTGCTCATGACGGCGCCGGGGCTTGCGCTCTTCTATGGCGGCATGGTCCGCCAGAAGAACGCCCTCGGCACCCTCATGCACAGCTTCATCATCCTGGCCCTGATCTCCGTGCAGTGGGTGCTCTGGGGCTACAGCCTGGCCTTCGGTCCGGACAAGGGCGGAATCATCGGCGGCCTCGAGTGGGTGGGCCTGCGCGGCGTGGGCGCGGCGCCCAACCCGACCTACGCCGCCACCGTCCCTCACCAGGCCTTCATGCTCTTCCAGATGATGTTCGCGGTCATCACGCCCGCGCTGATCACGGGCGCCTTCGCCGAGCGCAAGAAGTTCTCGACCTTCATCGTGTTCGTCCTCGCGTGGGCGACCCTCGTCTACGACCCGCTCGCGCACTGGGTCTGGGGCGACGGCGGATGGCTGAAGAGGCTGGGCGCCCTCGACTTCGCCGGGGGCACCGTCGTGCACATCTCCTCGGGCGTGTCCGCCCTCGCGGCCGTGCTCGTGATCGGCAAGCGCCGGGGGTTCGGCCAGCATCCCATGCCCCCGCACAACCTGCCCTTGACGGTGATGGGTGCGAGCCTGCTGTGGTTCGGCTGGTTCGGGTTCAATGCGGGGAGCGCGCTCGGCGCCAATGCGCTGGCCGCCCACGCGTTCACGACCACCAACACCGCCGCGGCCGCCGCCGCCCTCGGCTGGATGCTCACGGAGTGGAGCTCGCGCGGCAAGCCTACCGTGCTCGGGGCCGCCTCGGGCGCGGTGGCGGGTCTCGTGGCGGTGACGCCGGCGGCGGGCTTCGTCACGCCCATGGCCGCCCTGGTCATCGGCGCCCTCGCGGGCATCCTCTGCTACAGCGCGTGCAACCTCAAGACCAAGCTCGGCTATGACGACTCGCTCGACGTGGTCGGCGTGCACGGCGTGGGCGGCACGTGGGGCGCGATCGCCACGGGCATCTTCGCCACCAAGGCTGTCAACGCCGACGGAGCCAATGGCCTCCTATACGGCGACCCCGGCCAGGTCTGGAAGCAGATCGTCGCGGTGGTGGCGACCATCGTGCTCGGCTTCGTCATGACGGTGGTCATCCTCAAGGTGCTCGATGCCATCATGGGATTGCGCGTCAACGAGGAGGACGAGATGGCGGGCCTCGACCTCTCGCAGCACTCGGAGACGGCCTACGCCCTCGGCGGCTCGACCTACGGAGAGTACGGCATGAGCGGTGGCGGCAGCGGGCCGTTCTCGGAGGCCATGCGCGCCGCCCAGGCCAAGCGTCCCGCGAGCTAGGAAGGCCGCGGTCTTGACGGGCTCCTGACAACCGCATAGGGTATCCGGGCCGGCGGGGCACCGACGCTCCGCCGGCCCGGCATTTTGCTCCCACGTCACTGCAAAGGAGGCAGAGCGCATGACCCCGAAGGACGTGTTGAAAATGGCCAAGGAGAAGGGCGTCAAGATCATCGATCTTCGCTTCATCGATCTCCCCGGCCTCTGGCAGCACTTCTCGATCCCCGTCTCCGAGCTGAACGAGGGCATCTTCGAGGAGGGCCTCGGCTTCGACGGCTCGTCTATTCGAGGATTCCAGACCATCGACGAGTCGGACATGCTCCTCATGCCCGATGCCTCGACGGCACAGATGGACCCGTTCACCGCCGTGCCCACCATGGTCCTCATCTGCAACGTCAAGGACCCGATCACGGGGAAGGCGTACACGCGCGATCCCCGCTACGTCGCCCAGAAGGCCGAGGCGTACGTCAAGAAGTCGGGCGCGGGGGACACGATCTATATCGGCCCTGAGCTCGAATTCTTCTTCTTCGACAGCATTCGTTTCGACCAGACGTACAACTCCGGCTACTACTTCATCGACTCGGAGGCGGGGGCCTGGAACACGGGTCAAGAGGGCACGCCGGAGCGGCCCAACCTCGGCTACAAGCCGCGCTACAAGCAAGGGTATTTCCCCGTGCCGCCCATGGACAAGTTCCAGGACATTCGTACCGACATGGTGCTGGCCCTGGAGTCCGTCGGCGTCCGCATCGAGGTGCACCACCACGAGGTGGCCACGGGCGGGCAGACCGAGATCGACATGCGCTTCGATACGCTGACGAAGATGGCCGACAAGGTGTGCTGGTACAAGTACTGCGCCAAGAACACGGCCAAGAAGTGGGGCAAGACGGCCACCTTCATGCCCAAGCCGCTCTTCCAGGACAACGGCTCGGGCATGCACACCCACCAGTCGATCTGGAAGAACGGCAAGAACCTCTTCTACGAGCGCGGCGGGTACGCGGACATCTCGAAGATGTGCCTGTACTACATCGGCGGCATCCTCAAGCACGCGCCCGCGCTCCTCGCCTTCATCGCCCCCAGCACCAACAGCTACAAGAGGCTGGTGCCGGGCTACGAGGCGCCCATCAACCTCGTGTACAGCCAGCGGAACCGCTCGGCGGCCATCCGCATCCCCATGTACTCCAAGAAGGAGGGGGCCAAGCGCATCGAGTTCCGGACGCCGGACCCGACGTGCAATCCGTACCTCTCGTTCGCCGCGTGCGTGATGGCCGGCCTGGACGGCGTGGCCAACAAGATCGATCCCGGAAAGCCCGTGGACAAGGACCTCTACGAGCTGCCGCCCGCCGAGCAGAAGAAGATCAAGCAGCTTCCGGGGGCGCTGGACATCGTGCTGGACAACCTCGAGAAGGACCACGACTTCCTCCTCAAGGGCGACGTCTTCACGCCCGATCTCATCGAGACCTGGATCGACTACAAACGGAAGAACGAGGTGGATCCCGTAAGGCTGCGGCCGCATCCCTACGAGTTCGCCCTCTACTACGACATCTAGCTGGCTGCTGAAACCGGTCGGTCTGCTACGCCTGGACCCCGTGCACCCCTCTCCCCCATTGGGGGAGAGGGCAGGGTGAGGGGGAGCTCTAGGCCCCGAGTATTCAACGCTTCCGCCGACTCTTTTTCGTCCTTCCGCTCGCCCGTGCTATAGAGGCGGGAGATGCGGCTGCCGCGTCTCACGCTCGCCCTCTTGATCGCGCTCCCGCTCTGGCCCGGATGGGTGCTCGCGCAGCCGGTAGGTCCCTCTTCCGATCACGCCCCGGAGCCGTGGCAGCAGCGCCTTCCCGAGTGGGCGCGGGATATTCGCCCCTTCGCCTATGCGGAGAGCAGCTATGTGTTCAATGCCACCGGGGCCGGTCGCGGTGGCACCAACGAGCTCCGTCTCTACGACTACGACGAGGGCTTCACCTTCAATGCCGCCGCATTCAGCCTGAAGCGAGATCCGTCCGAGCCGCATCCCTTCGGCTTCGGCGTGACGCTCACGGCCGGCCTCGACTCTCAGAAGAATCACTCCCTGGGCATATTCCGCAGCAGCGAAGACCAGTTCCCGTTTCGCAACACCTCGAAGTTCGATGTCCTCGAGGCGTATGTCAGCGCGCGCCTTCCGCTCGGCAGCGGGCTGACGGTGAGCGGGGGCAAGTTCGTGAGCCTGCTCGGCTACGAGAACCCCGAGGGGCCGTTGAACCTGAACTGGTCCCGTGGCTACCTCTACACCTTCGCGGGGCCGACGACGGTGACGGGCGGCTTCGTGAGCTACACGTTCCTGGGCTGGCTAACGGTCGGGGTTGGCGTGGTGACGGGTTCGGACACCACTGCCGACAACAACTCCACTCCCTCCGTCACGGGAGAGGTCGCCGTCGAGCTGCCCAATGGCTTCAGCGGGGCCCTGGGCTGGCTCGTCGGCCCCGAGCAGGACAATAACGACACTCA
>DASQAK010000102.1:0-8838 GCA_035635755.1 Candidatus Methylomirabilota bacterium
TCCCTGCCCGTTCTCGTCGAACTCCATCCCGTGATCCGACGTCACGATCACCACCGTGCTCTCCAGCAGCTTCCGCCGCCCCAGGTCCTCCAGCACCCCTCCCACCAGGGAGTCGACGTAGTGCACCGCCGTCAGGTAGCGAACGTAGAGGCGTGCCTGTTTCGTCGCCCCCGGCGGAACCGGAACCGGAACCGGAGCCGGATAGTCGTCCGGCGGCTCGATGGCCACCGCTGCGTTGTAGTAGAGGAACCCGAAGAAGGGGCGCGCCGGATCCCGCCCGTCAAGCCACTGGTACCACTCATCCGTCAAGGTCCGGTCTCTCCCGCTCGACCCGGGATGGATCGAGCTGGTCTCCAGGCGCAGGTTTGGTATTCGGGCCAGGGCCGTCCGATCGAGCCCGACGGCCCCGCGGTACACGGGCGAGCTGGCGAACAGGCCGAGCTGGTAACGATTCTGCCGAAACATGTCCATCATCACCGGCGGCCGCGCAAAGTCGGCGAAGGTGTCCCAGTAGGTCGCAGGGAGACCGTAGAACAGGGAGAACATTCCTGCCCGCGATGAGTTCCCGCCGCTGTAGTGCCGGTCGAACCGGATCGCACCGCGGGTGAGCTCGCTGAGCCGCGGCGCGACCTCCGGGGTGAGAGCGTCTGCGCGCATGGCGTCGATCACGACGAGCAGCACATTGAGCATCGGTGGGCGCGCCTCGCACCGCAGGGGGGCTCGCGGGTAGTTCAGCACGCCGTCAGGCGGCCGGGCGAGCGCGGTCACGAGTCCCTGCTCGCGGGCCTGGTTCCGATCCAGGAGACCGAGCCTCGCCAGGTCCCCGGCATCCCGGTACGGGAAGTACAGCGGCAGGTATCGAGTGAACGCGGTCACCGGCACATCGTAGTGCGCCTCCGCCCACCAGTGGATGAGGTGGCTGGCGAGCAGGCAGCCCCCGAGGGCCAGGGCAAGGTACCACTCCGTTCGACGCGGTGCGGGGAGCGCGGTGCGCTTCCACACCCGGGCCGCCAGCATCGTCTCGATGGCCGTGCCCAGGAGGAAGTACAAGGCAAAGAAGGCCCAGGTGTGCGGAGCGAGCAAGGTGATCGTCAAGATGCCGAGGTGATATCGGTTCTCGGCGAAAACGAGGCTATCGAGGACGAGGAAGCTGAGGACGGCGCTGGCCAGAAAAACGCCGAGGGGCAGAATCACTCGCGCCCGCGGGATCAGCATCGTCACGGGGACGAGCACCAGGAGAAACGGGGTGTAGGCCAGCATGGTCACGTGGCCCATGAAGGCGACGATGGCGTAGAGCCAGGCCGGCGAAGGCGTGAGAGCGAAGTAGTACCAGAGATAACGCAGACCCACCACGGCCAGGAGGGCGGCGTTGACGAGGGCAAACCGATTCGCCCAGAGGAGAAGCCGCCTTCGGGCGCTCATCTGCGTGGCCGGCGCCACACGCTCAGCGCGGAGTGCCCGATGCACCCGCGCCCGCCCGCTCGTCCGCCAGGCGAGCGATCTCCCGCGCCCCCAGCTCGACGCTCCGGCCGAAGTTGAACACCCATTCTTTGCGCAGCGCCGCGCTTCGCACGCGGAACGCCGCCGCGCCGCGAAGCAGCTCGGCCACGTGCGCCGGCGCCTCCGTCAGCCGGTCCAGGAGCAGGACGGTCCCCAGCTCGCGACGGATGCGCAGCTCCATCGGCTCCAGTCCGAGCTCCGGATAGGTCGGGTTCCGCACGCGGGGCGGGACGTCGACGAAGAGCACCGGCTTGCCGAGCCCCAGGGCGTACTCGATGGCCATGGCCGACCAATCGCAGATGAGGAGGTCGGACTCCAGCAGGGAGGCGCTCTCCTCCATGCGGTCCACGTGCCGGAAGCGCGGGTCCGCTCCGAACCGGGCAACCAGGCTCTGCACGAGCCGCGGCGCCAGTCGAGCCGTCTGGTAGTGCGGCCGCAGGATCACGCGGATGCCGGCCTCCAGCAAGGTGGCGATCAACGACTCGCCGCAAACGTGCAGGATCGAGTGCTCGCCCCACGTGGGCGCGAGGAGGGCCGTCGTCGTGGTCGAGGCTTCGCGCGGATGGGATGCGGCCAGGGCGACGAGACGCTCGAGCCGGGGGTAGCCGTAGGCGAACAGGTGCTTGGGGGGCAGGCTCTTCAGCTGCTCGCGCCGACGGATCTCCGCGACGTGGTGGGGTCCCGTGCACAGCAGGCTGTCGTAGTGATCGTAGGAGTTTTCGTGGTCCACCATGTGCGTGCTCCCCATGCTGTGGAACACGTAGGCGTAGCGAACGGGGTGGATCGATCGCTTGAGCTGGAAGTTCTGGAGGTCGAGCATGGTGAGAACCATGACGTCCGCCTTGAGCGCCTGGAAGAACCAGATGCACACGGCGCCCGGGCGGATA
This sequence comes from Candidatus Methylomirabilota bacterium, assembly GCA_035635755.1. Lineage (GTDB taxonomy): Bacteria > Methylomirabilota > Methylomirabilia > Rokubacteriales > CSP1-6 > AR37. The sequence goes on from DASQAK010000102.1 coordinate 2,388, forward strand.
CGGAAGGCGTGGAGGCCGGGCCGGGAGACCGGCGGCACGGGCGCCGCCTGCTCGGAGGTGACGTGGCAGACCGTGCGGGACAGTCTCTCGATCAGAAACTCGATGAGGGGCTGGAGATGATGCCAGTCCTGGTGGCTTTCCGAGTAGAAGACGATGTTGCGATCGCTCGAGGGAAGGTTCTGGAAGCGTCGGTAGCTGCTCCAGTCTTGCCAGAGCTTCACGGGGCGTCACCACGCCCGAGCCGTGGTCGCTCGGCGCTGCCCGCCCGGCGCACGCGTGGGTCCACCGCGGCGGCGCGCTACTCGTCCGCTACGGGTGCGCCTTCCGCCGTTCCCGGCCGAAGCCCGCGCTTCTTGCCTCGAAACAAGCCGACGATCCGGTACCAGAACATCTTGACGGCCAGCGCCACCGCTGCCGCCACTCCGAACACGGCCGAGAGGAGCATGCTCCCCGTTCCCGGATCGAGGTAGGCGTACGCGGGAGAGGCGATGGAAAGGGAGGCCGCGAGAACAATCATCACTCGGAACGCTCGCGAAAACGTCATCTTATGGGTTCCACGCCTTTCTTGAGTAACAGAATCGGCCGTGGGAATCAAGGCCGCCGGACCGTGCGGTCGACTCAGACACGAAAGGTGTACGTCCGGGTGGGGTCACGCTCGATGTCGGGCGGAAAATTCTTCCGCTTGTCGGCATAGTAGCGCACGCGGTGATCCCCGGCAGATTGACGGTTGTACGTGATGTAGAGCACGCGCCGACGCTCCGCGGTGAGATTCGGGCCCGAGGCGTGCGGCGTGTAGGAATCGAAGAACACGGCATCGCCGGTCCGGGTGGGCACCGGCCGGGCCCCCAGGCGATGCATGTCGTCGTCGGTCAGGGGCGTCCACTCACCCCCGAGAAGTCCCCGTGTGTGCTGCCCGGCGCAGAGCTCCAGGCAGCCGTTGTCGGCGGTGGTGGCGTCGAGGCTGACCATGGCGGTGATGAACAGGTCGGCGTAGGTGCTCCAGCCCGCCTGCTGGTCCTGATGGGGCTTGAAGCCGTCGCCTCCGGGGAGCTTGAAGTTGATCTTGTCCTTGAAGAGCACGGCCGGCTCGCCGAAGAGCCGCGACACCGTGCCGCACAGCTTGTCGCCGTCGCACAGGGCGGCGAAGCCGGTGTGGAACGGGCAGAAGTTCTCGATCCGCTGGAGCACGCGCTCTCCGGGACGCAGCAAGCTCGGCTCGAAATACATCATCTGTCGACCGGGAACCTCGGGGAGGCCCTGCAGCTCATCGGTCCACGCCGAGATCCGCTGCATTTCCCCCTTGTCGAACAGGCCGGGTACCACCACGAAGCCGTCGCGCTTGAACTCCTGGATCTGCGAGGTCGGCGTGTCATGCCCCCGCTCCGTCTCGGGCCCGCGAGTCTTCTCTCTCATCCGCCTGTGCATCCTCCGTGTCGGACCGCGAGGCACGTCCGTCCGCTCCACTTCTTTGGGCAGGAACACGGTTACGATACTATACTCGCGCTTATGCCGGGGCATGACGTGACGGCCATCATCCTCACCGCAGGCGTGGCCCGCCGGCTGGCGCCTCTGACCGACCGGACCCAGAAATCGCTCCTACCCGTCGGAGGCCGTCCGATTCTCGCGTGGATGATGGCAGCCCTCCATGCGGTTGGCGTACCGCGCGTCGTGATCGTGGTCGGGCACTGCGCGGATCAAGTGACAGCCCTCTCGGCTTCCGCTCCGCCTGGCATGATGGTGCAGTTCGTCCACAACCCCGCCTATCGACTGGGCTCGGCGGTCTCCCTCTACAGCTCGCGCGATGTGATCGTCGGGGGGCCGACCCTCATCATGGACGCCGATGTCGTGTTTCCCCGGGAGTTTCTGCGTCGGCTCGTTGAATCGACGGCTCCGAACGCCCTTCTGGTCGATGGGGGGTTTGCCGACACTGGCGAGGAAGTCAAGGTCTATACGAAGGGTGATCGGGTGATCGCCCTCGGCAAGAAGGTGGTTCCCGAGGTGTGGGACCGCGTCGGGGAAGGCGTTGGCTTCTTCAAATGCGGAGCGGAGGCAGGCCCCGAGCTGGTGCGCCTGCTCGAGCAGGTGATCGAGGAGAGCCACCAGCTCTGCGAGTACGAGGACGCGCTGCATCTTCTCGTGAGCCGCCAGCACGTCCAGCCGGTGGAGGTGACGGGATTGCCCTGGACGGAGGTCGACTTCGTCGAGGACCTGCGACGGGCGCAGGCGGACGTCTTCCCCGCGATTGCGCGGCTCGAGGGCGCATGAGCGGGCATCGCGAGTGGCGCGCCATCTCGACCGGGGTGCCCGGCTAGGGTACGGGGCGGGGCATGTCGGGCTGCACGGCTTCCTCCAGCGTGAGGGGCGTCACCTTCCGGAAGGGCTCGCGTCGAATCGGGCAGTCCTCGAGATCGCAGACCGCGCAGTAGATCCGATGGCAGGGGTCGGTGTGGAAAACCATCTCACCCTCGACGCCGAGATCCTGGATCACCCGCGCCGCCACGTCTTCCGCTACCTCGTGGGCCCGGTCTACGCTCCAGAACTCCGGCACCACCAGATGGGCCTCGACGTGGTGGAAACGCCCCGAACGGATCGCGCGCAGGTGATGGACGCGGATCACGCCGCGGCCGACATACGCCTGAAGCCCACTGAGAACGCGGGTCAGAAGCGCCGGATCCTCCTCGTCGAGGAGGCCCCCGGCTGCGTAACGCACGAGCCGAAAGCCGGTCCACATCAACGAGAGAGCGACGGCAAGGGCCACCACGGGGTCGAGCCAGGCTATGCCCGTCAGGTAGACGAGGCCGAGGCCCACCACGATGCCCACGCTCGTCACGAAGTCCGCGAGCACGTGCTGCCCGTCGGCCACGAGGGTCAGCGACTGGTAGCGACGGCCCGTGCGCACGAGGTACCAGCCGAGGACGAGATTGACGAGACCGGTGGCGAGGATGACGAGGCTTCCCATGCCGATGTGGCGGACTTCGGGCCCGGCGAGGAGGCTCCGGCCGACCTCGTACACGATGACCACGGCCGCGAACGCGATCAGCCCGCCCTCGAAAGCCGCCGAGAAGAACTCGATCTTGCCGTGGCCATAGGGATGGTTGCGATCGGCGGGGCGCCCGGCAAAGACGAGGCCGCCGATAGCGAAGAGCGCGGCCACGACATTGACGATGGTCTCGAGGGCATCCGACAGGATGGCCGTGGAGCCCGTCATCCGATAGGCTTGGTACTTGGCGCCGAGCAGGATCACCGACACCACGAGCGACAGGATCCCCGCGCGTAGACGGATCCTCGCGTTCTCTTCGACGTCGGGAACAGCGGCGGGTGGGGCGAGCTCTGGCATCACGCTCCGATCATACGCCGCCGGACCGGACGAGGGGGCGCGCGTCAGGCGCGAGCGTCGCGATCGCCGTCGAGCATGGGGGCGAGGAGGGGCGCCAGCACCATGGTCCCCGCCGTCCCCAGGATCACGAGCCACGACCAGCCGAGCGCGATGCGGCCCGACTCCGAGAGCGTCAGGAGCACGAGGTTGACCACGGCCATGATGACCATGGCCGCCACATTGGCGCGATTGGCGCGCAGCTCAGTGAGGAGCCCGAGCAGGAAGACGCCCAGGAGCGAGCCGAAGGTGACCCCGGCGATCTTGAAGGCCAGCCACAGGATCTTGTCGAAGAAGGAAAAGCCCCAGGCCAGGAGGGCGAGGAGGAGGCCGAAGACGACCACGGCCACCCGGGAGACCATGAGGTAGTGGCGGTCGGTGCCGCCGCGCATGAGGACGGGCCGGTAGATGTCGGTGACGAAGGAGGCGGCGAGCGAGCCGAGGGGCGAATCGATCGAGGCGAGCACGATGGCCGTGAGCATCACGCCGCGCAGCAGCTCGGGCATGGCCGTCCGGATGAAGAAGGGGAAGATCTCGTCCGGACGCGGCAGGGCCTGCCCTGGATGCTGGGCGTAGAAGGTGAAGAGCCCGGCCCCGATGGCGAGATAGAGGAGCAGCGTCACCAGGGTGCCGATGGGCGTGAGGGCGAGCGTGCGCTGGCTCTCCCCCCGCGTCTCCACGGTGAGGAGACGCTGCATCAGGTCGTGGTCGGTGCCGAAGGCGGCCATGGAGCCGACGAAGCCGTTGAGCACGGCGAGCCAGAAGATATTGGGATCGGTGAGCACGCGCCGCCAGAAATCGGGCGCTCCCGGCGCGGGCCCCCAGTTGATGACGGCGAGCCGGCCCGCCTCGGCGGCGGTGCCGAGCATGGCCCCCAGCCCGCCGTCGATGCTGAAGGCGAGAAAGCCCACGGTGAGCGCGCCGCCGATGAGAAAGGTGCTCGCCTGGAAGACATTGGTCCACACCACGGCCTTGACCCCGCCCAGGCCGATGTAGGCGATGGAGACGACCGTGAAGAGGGCGATGGTCGCCCAGAGCGGCCAGCCGACGAGCACGGCCACGGCCAGGGCGGCCGCCATGAGTCGCACCCCCGAGCCCAGGAGCCGCGTGATGAAGAAGAAGATCGAGCCCGTCACCTGGCTCGCGGGACCGAAGCGGTGGCGCAGGAACTCATAGATGGTGGTGCAGTCGTAGCGGTAGAAGGCGGGGATGAAGAGGTAGGCCACGGCGAGCTTGGCCAGGCTCGAGCCCACGAAGAACTGCGCGTACTCCCAGTTCTCGCTGTAGGCGGTGGCGGGGACCGCGATGATGGTGACGGCGCTGATCTCCGTGGCGAGAAAGGACAGACAGGCCGCCCACCACGGAATGCGGCGCCGGGCGAGGAAGAAATCCGCGGTGCCGCGCTGCTCGCCGCTGAAGGCGCCCCCGATGGCGATGAGTGCCGCGAGGGATCCGAGGAGGATCGCGTAGTCGGGCCAGGTCAGCGTAGAGGCCATGAGCCTGGGCCATTATGGCCCAGGCTCACGCCCTCATCGTCACAACTAGGACAGGGTGAGCTAGGAGCCGGCCTTTTCGCGGAGCGTCTTGAGGAGGTCGGCAAAGGAGCCGCGCTGGATGATGCGGCTGAACTGCGTCTTGTAGTTGGCCACCAGACTCACGCCGTCGACGTACAAGTCGTAGACGGCCCAGCGCCCGCCCGCCTTGTTCAGGCGGTACTCGATCTGGATCTGCGAGCCCTTGGGGGTGACGACCCGGGATTGCACGACCGCCGCATTGCCCTCCACGCGCTCGCCGACATAGCTGATCGGCTCACCGGCATACTGCTCGATCTTGCCCATGTACGAGCTGGCGATGAGGCTGCTGAAGAGCCGGATGAACTCGTCCTTCTCGGCCTGGGATACCTGGGTCCAGTATCCGCCCAGCGACATGCGCGACATCTCCTCGAAGTCGAAGAGCGATTCCGTCACCTGCCGGATCTGCGCGCGACGCTGATCCGTGGACACCTTCTGGGCCGGGGCACCGCCTTGCTCGGGGAAGACCTGCTTGACGGCCCCCTGCACCGTCTCCGTGGGGCTCGCCGCGGCCGCCACTCCGGCCGACGCGAGTAGCATCACCATGATCACGCTCGCCACGATTGCTCTGGTCACTCTGATCACCTTGTTCTCTCTCCGCGACTCGCCCTTGCGTGCGACCCGCTATGGTCCTGCAAGTGTCCCACAGGGCCTGAGACGATGCCAGCCTGCGACAAAATCATATCGTTGCCGCTCACCGAAGGGGCAGAATGGCCGCCATGGCGCGAACATGGACAGCGGGCGTCGACGCCGGCGGCACCTGGGTGCGCGCGCTGGCCACCGATGATCGTGGCCGGCGACGGCGTGCCCGCGTGCGGGCCACGGCGTCGGACGAGCTCGGGCTCACGCTCGAGAGGATCTGGCGGCGCTGGCACATGCGCCGTGGCGATGTCGCGCGTCTCGTCGTCGCCTCCCGCGGAGTGTGGACTCCGGCCGAGCGTCGCCTCGCCGCGCGCCGCCTTCGAGGCCTCGCCCGCGAGGTTCTCGTCATCTCAGACGCCGAGGCCGCCTATCTCGGCGCTCTCGGCCCCGGGCCCGGCGTGCTCGTTCTCTCGGGCACCGGCTCCATCGTGCTCGGGCGCGATGCCCGGGGACGATGGATACGACGCGGCGGGCTCGGCCCGCTATTTCACGACGCGGGCTCCGCTTTCTCCCTCGGGCTGACGTGGCTCGGGCACGGAGACGAAGCGCGGGCTCGGCGCTTCGCGAAGGCGCCGGACGCCGTGGCGCGGATCGCCGCCTTCGGGCCGCGCGTCATACGCCTGGCACGGGGCGGGAACGTCACGGCGCGGCTCGTCGTCGGCGCGGAAGCCACAGCGCTCGCCTGGACTCTCGCCCGTGTCGCGGGCGCTCTCCGTCTCGAGGAAAACACGGCGGTGAGCTGGGCGGGAAGCCTCATGGGCGACGACTACTTCCGCGCCCAGGTGTGGCGCTGGGCGCGACGACAGGGACTGCGTATCGCGCCGCGCGCGCCGCGCGAGAGCGCCCTGGACGCCGCCGCGCGTCT
>DASQAK010000103.1:0-21541 GCA_035635755.1 Candidatus Methylomirabilota bacterium
GTCATCGTGGACGACATCGAATCCGATCCTCGCTTCGCCAAGCTCAACGATCCCCGCTACGGCACCGGCTCGTTCATGTGCATGCCCGTGCGCGTGGGCGACCGCGTCATCGGCGTGCTCAACCTGGCCAAGAAGGAAGACCGGAGCGGCGGTACCGTCATCCGCGCCTTCACGCCGACCGATCTGCAGTTCCTCAATGCCCTCATGACGTACATCGGCTACGCGGTGGACAATGCCCGCCTCCTCGAGGAGGCGCAGGACGCGGCCCGCAAGCTGCAGAGCGTGGTGGACGACCTCAAGGCGACCCAGGCCCAGCTCGTGCGCGGCGAGACGCTCTCGGCCATCGGCAAGCTCGCCTCGGGCATGGCCCACCACCTGAACAACCTCTTCGCCGTCATCCTGGGCCGGCTCGAGACGCTGCTCGTCAAGGTGCCCGATCAGGAAGCGCGCCGATACCTCGAGATCGTCCAGCGGGCGGCCCAGGACGGGGCGGAGGTGGTGCGGCGCGTGCAGCGCTTCAGCCGTGTGCAGCCCGTCTCGCGCACGGTGCCCGTGGATCTCAACCAGCTCGCGCAGGAGGTGCTCGAGCTCACGCGGCCGCGCTGGCACAACGAGGCCCTGCTCCGGCAGATCCGCATCGACACCGCGCTCGACCTGGGCACCATCCGGCCCGTGGCCGGCGAGCTCGCGCCCCTGCGCGAGGTCTTGATGAACCTCTTGCTGAATGGGATCGACGCCATGCCGGACGGTGGGCGCCTGATCCTCAAGACATGGATGACGGGCCCGGACGTGCATTGCGCGGTCAGCGACACGGGGGCCGGCATGTCCGAAGAGGTCCGCCACCGCGCCCTCGATCCCTTCTTCACCACCAAGGGCCCGAAGAGCACCGGGCTGGGCCTCTCGGTCACCTACGGCATCGTGCAGCGCCACAACGGCAAGCTCGAGATCGACAGCGCCCCGGGACGGGGAACCATCGTGACCATCACCTTACCCGCCATGGGCACCGCGATGTCCGCGCCGGCGACCGCTGCCTCACCCGCCCTGCCGGCGCCGAGCCACCTGCGAGTGCTGATCGTGGACGACGAGCCCGAGGTGCGATCGGCCCTCGCCGACATGCTCGGGATCGCGGGGCATACGGCCTTTCAGGCGGCGGGCGGGCGAGAGGCCCTTGCCTGGCTCGAGGCGGGGCAGCCGGTCGACCTCGTGCTGACCGACATGGGCATGCCCGGGATGATGGGCTCGGAGGTCGCGCGGGCCATTCGAGGCCGGTGGCCGCATCTCAAGATCGGTCTCATGACGGGCTGGGACGAGACGGAGGGACTGGTCGCAGACGCGACCTCGATCGTGGATTTCACGCTCGCCAAGCCCTTCGAGCTGAAGACGCTCACCCGCGCCTACGTCGCCACCGCCGCTCCCGCCTGAGTCCCCGGCGGCCGCGCGGCGGCCGCTACTACCAGCCTATCGCCAGCGCGCCTCGGCGCGGATCGGCGCCGCCCATGAGCACACCGTCCCGTCTCGCGACGATGGCGCAGACACCGCCCGCGCGCCAATCCCACTCGGGCCATTCGGCGACCTTGTGACCGAGGGCCGCGAGCGCGGCGCGGGTCTCCGGGGCGAGACGCCGCTCTGCTTCGAGCATGCCGGGCGCGTGCGCGTGCGGCCAGAAGGAATCGGGGAAGCTCCGGGTCGCCACGCGCGGGGCCTCCACGGCCTGCTGAGGCGTCATCCCGTGCGCGGTGACGTTGAGGAAGACCTGGAGCATGGCCTGCTGCTGAACGTCGCCACCGGGCGTGCCGAAGGGCATGAAGGCGCGCCCCCCGCGCAGCACGAGTGAGGGCGCCGGCGTGAGTCGCGGCCGCTTGCCGGGGGCGACCTCGCTCGCGTGTCCCGGCGTGAGCCAACCCTGAGAGCCGCGCGGCGAGACCACGCAGCCCACGCCGGGGATCACGGGCGAATCCACGCCCGGATCGCTCGGCGTCGCCGAGAAGGCGTTGCCCTCCGCGTCCACCACGCAGAGGTAGGAGGTGTCGAGCGAGCCTCCGGGCTCGATGGCCGCATGGCCTGACACGCCATGGCCGCCATTGGCGACGGCGCGGAGCCCGAGGGGATCGCCCGCGGGCGGCAGGTCCGGCCACGCCTGGTCTTCGCGGATCAGCGCGCGCCGGGCGCGCGCGTATTCCTTCGACAGGAGCCCGTCCGCCGGCACCTTGACGTGATGCGGATCACCGTAGTAAGCCTCGCGGTCGGCAAAGGCCAGCTTCATTGCCTCCGCCATGATATGGAGCGCGCGCGGCGTGTTGTGACCGAGGGCGCGCATGTCGTAGCCCTCGATCAGGTTGAGCATCTGGAGGAGCACGGGCCCCTGGCACCAGAACCCGCAGGTCGCGACCTCGTAGTCTCCGAAGGTCGTCTTCAGCGCAGGCGCAACCTCGACGGAAAACTCGGCCAGGTCTTCGCGAGTGAGGAGCCCGCCTTCCTTGGCATGGAAGTCCGCGATGCGCGCGGCGATGTCGCCCTTGTAGAAGGCATCCCGCGCGGCACGGATGGCCCCCGCGCGCCCCCGCGAGCGCGCCTTGAGCTCGGCCGTGGCCATGGTCTTGATGGTCTGCGCGAGCTCCATCTCCACGAGCAGGTGTCCGGCGGGCGGCGCCTGGCCGTCCTTCAGATAGATCGCAGCCGACGTCGGGTAGCGGCGGATCTTGTCCACGGCCCGTCCGAACTGATACGCGGAGAAGAGGGACAGCGGGAAGCCGTGCTCAGCGCACTCCATGGCGGGCGCGGCGACTTCGCCGAAGGTCTTGGTGCCCCAGCGCTCGAGCGCGGCGCACCAGGCATCCGGCGAGGCGGGCACCACCGTGCGCAGCAGTCCCGAGGGAATCTGGCCGCCGTGGCGCTCGCGGTAGAACTCGGCCGTCGCGCGCTTGGGATATGGTCCCACGCCCGAGACCTCGAAGGTCTCGCCGCTCTTCGCCAGGTGCACGAGGATGGGCGCCACGCCGGCGAAGCTGACCATGTCCGGATGGACGACGCCGAGCATCATGCCCGCGGCGCACCCCGCGTCGATGGCGTTGCCGCCCGCTTCGAGGATGCGCGCGGCCGCCTGCGCGGCGAGCGGGTGGCCGGCCACCACCATCCAGCGCCGGCCCATGACCTGCTGCATCGGACCCGTGGCGGGCGCGGCGCCCGCTTCCTTCTGGGAGGTGACGGAGTCTAGGCTCATGGCGCGTATGGTAGCATAGCGGAATGAATCGCGGGCCGCTGGTCGGCGTCACCATGTCCATGACGATCGACACCACCCCGGAGCGCGCCTACGTCAATTCCGCGTACCTGCACGCCGTGCAGCAGGCGGGTGGCGTGCCCGTTCTCCTGCCCCCCCAGCTCTCGGCCGCCTCGCTCGAGCGGCTCGGCCGCGGCCTCGACGCCCTGCTCCTGACGGGCGGCGGCGACATGGACCCCTCGCACTTCGGGGAGAGTCCGCATCCGAGCCTCTACGAGGTGGCACCGGCTCGCGACACGCTGGAGCTCGGGGTGATCCAGAGCGCCCTGGATCGGAAGCGGCCCATCCTCGCCATCTGCCGCGGCATCCAGGTGCTCAACGTCGCCCTCGGCGGCAGCCTCCATCAGGACGTGGGTACGGATCCCGGCACCGAGGTGGCGCACAGCCAGAAGGAAGCCCGAGACCAGACCACCCACAAGATCACCGTGACGCCCGGGAGCCGGCTCGCTCGCGTGATGGGAGCCGACGAGGTCGAGGTCAATAGCTTCCATCACCAGGTCATCAAGTCCCTGGGCCGGGGACTGGCGGCCGTCGCGTGGGCGCCGGATCATTTGATCGAAGGCGTGGAGCTCGAGGACGACATGCGCTGGGTGCTCGGCGTCCAGTGGCATCCCGAGCACCTCACGAAGGATTCGGAGCCCGCCCGCCGCCTCTTCGCCGCCCTCGTAGCTGCCGCCCGCACGTAGACCGCACTCCACCGCCGCGCGGACGCCTTGGATTCTTCTTTTGTGTTCGATTCTCGCGACGCGGCTATTTGCCCTTGAGCCTCAAGTCCTCGTAGGGCGCGGAGTACGGGTGCCCCGCGATGAGCGTGAGACCCGACTCCGCCACGCGCGGCCCGTGGCCGTTGAGGAAGGCCAGCTCCCAGATGGGCGCGAACATCGCCTTGTCGTGGATCAGCTGCTGGATGCGATGGAGGATCGCCTCCCGCCTCTTCGGGTCGATCTCGCTCGCCTGCTCCTGGATGAGCCCCTCGATGTCGGGATAGGTGCCGTAGGTAAAGGTGCCGCCCGCGGCCACGAAGGCGTCGATGCGGGTGGCGGCGTTGCCCGCCGCCCCGCTCGCCGTCTGGATTATGTTCTTCAGCTTCTTCTCGCGGTTGTTCGCGATGAAGGCCACCCGCTCGAGTGGACGGAGCTGCGTGCGGATGCCCGCGGCCTTGAGATAGTTGACGACCGCCTCGCCGAGGTTGGCGTAGGAGGCGTCGCAATAGTAGTCGCCCGCGTCGAAGCCGTTGGGGTAGCCCGCCTCCGCGAGCAGCCGCTTCGTCCGCGCCAGATCGTAGGCGTGGACGGGCGGCGGCCAGAAAAACTCGAAGGTGGCCGGGATGATGCTGCCGGTGATCTTGGAGAAGCCCAGCGTCTCCGCCTTGTTGATGGCGGGCCGGTCGATGGCATGGTTGGCGGCCAGGCGCACGCGCCGGTCGGTCCAGGGCGATTTGGGGTCCGTCCACTGCTCGGGGAAGACGAGCCAGAACGTGCCGGGCGGATAGTTGGGCTTGAGGGTGAGCCCCGGCGTCCGCTGCAGCTCCTCGGCCAGCGCGCCGCGGATCGAGTAGGCGATGTCCGCCTCGCCGCGCTTGAGCATGACCAGCCGCGTCTCCTCCTCCGTCACCGACTTGAACACCAGCCGCTTCACGCTCGGCGTCTTGCGCCAGTACCCCTCGAAGGCCTCGAGCACCAGCTCCACGCCCGGATTGAAGGAGACGAACCGGTAGGGCCCCGCGCCCACGGGCGCCCTCTTGAAGCCGTCGTCGCCGACCTTCTCAACGTACTTCTTCGGCACGATCCACCCCGCACCGGTGGCCGGCGTGCCGTAGAAGGTCATGAAGTCGGGCCACGGCTGCTTGAAGCGGAAACGGACCCGGTGCGGATCCACCACGTCGATGCTCGTGATCCGCGCCTTGAAGATCCCTCCCCCCGCGCCTCGGTAGCGCTCCATCGAGAACTTGACGTCCTCGGCCGTCACCGGCTCGCCGTTGTGAAACTTCACCCCCTTGCGCAGTACGAACTCGTAGACGAGGTAGTCCGGGGAGACGGTCCAGGACTCCGCCAGGCTCGGGGCCAGCGCGTTCCCGGGCATGGACTTCACAAGCGCATCGTGCATGGCGTAGAGGAACATGAAGGGCGTGATGATCCCGGCCGTCTCCGCCGGGTCGAACCATGCCGGGGCGAGGGAGACATGGACGGCCCAGGTCAACTGGCCCTCGGGGGCGGCGGCGACGGAAGTGAAGGCGCACAGCGTGAGGAGCAGGATGGCGAACAGGACCCGTCGGATCATGGGGTGCCCTCCTCTGCGTCGCGGACTCGGGCGGAACGAGAGGACCGTGAAGGTGAGGGGATTATCGGGGAAAGCGGGAGATTGTCAATCCCGAGCACGGCCCCCGATGACCCGCTCGGCAAGATCGAACAGGATGCCCACAGGCTCGGGAGGCGGCGCGCCGGGCGCGCTACGAGATGAGGCTCCAGCGCGACGCGGCCCCGGAGATCGTCTCCTCGGCCACGCGGCCTTCCTTCCTGAGCTTCTTGAGATGCGAGTGGACGGACATACCGGCCGCCATGTGGAGCTTCGCGGGAATCTCCGTGTAGATCGCCTTGACCATGTCGGGGACGGTGCGCGCGCCGTTGCCGAGGGCGGCCAGGATCTGCCGCTCGCGCTCGAGACGATGGTCGATGTACTCCTGGATCTTGGCCGCGGCATTGTCGATCACCGGCCCGTGGGCAGAATAGATCCGCTCGGCGCCGAGGGCCTGCACGCGGCGGAGCGAGTCCATGTAGTCGCCCAGATCACCGTCCTGATCGGGGATGACGCTGGTGGAGCCACTCAGGATGAGATCGCCGGTGAAGAGGGCGCGCTCCTCTTCGAGGAAGTAGCACAGGTGGTCCGAGGCGTGGCCGGGCGTGTGAATGGCCCGGAGCCGGACGCCATCGCCTTCGATGACCTGTCCGTCCTGCAGGTTCGTGGTCCCCTCGGGCAGCCCCGTGTCCTTGAAGATCAGCTTGGAGACGGAGAGGCCGGGGAAACGCTCGCGGAGATGCGGCACGCCGCCCAGATGGTCCACGTGCCGGTGGGTGAGGATCACCCGCGAGGGCTGGCGCCAGCCGCGCTCACGCAAGTAGCTCGCGAACACGTCCATGTACTCGGGCACGCCCGCGCCCGTGTCGATCAGGATGGGATCGCGGCGGCCGACGAGATACGTGTTGGTGCCGGGGCCCGTCATCATGCCGGGATTGAGGCCCAGGACGCGCCCGACCCTGTCGCTCGGCGTGGCCTGCCTGGGAAAATCCGGATCGATCCAGCTCACGCGTCTCCTCCCGCCTCCGCGACCCCGAGGAACCGGCGCTTGATCTCCTCGGCGGCCTCGAGGCCCGCGGGCGTTCCCTCCCAGACGATCTGCCCTTTGTTCATGACGTAGACGCGATCGGCGACCCGCAGGGCCAGGTGATAGTTCTGCTCCACCAGGAGAATCGACAGGCGCTCGCCCTTGAGCCCCTGCACCACGCGTCCGATCTCGCGCACGATGATCGGCGCCAGCCCCTCCGACGGCTCGTCGAGCACGAGCATACGCCCGTTCGTCATCAGGGCCCGGCCGATGGCCAGCATCTGCTGCTCGCCGCCGGACAGGGTGCCGCCTGACTGCTCCTCGCGCTCGCGGAGCCGCGGGAAGAGATCGTACACCTTCTCGAGCCGCCACTCCCCGGGGCGAGCCCCCAGCAGGAGATTCTCCCGGACGGAGAGCGGCGCGAAGATGCGCCGTCCCTGCGGCACGAGGGCGAGACCCCGCCGCGCGATTCGATAGGCCGGCCAGCGCTCCACTGCCTGGCCATCGAACACGACGCGCCCGTCCCGGGGAGGCGTCATCCCGGCCACGCTCCGGATCAGCGTGGTTTTGCCCGCTCCGTTGCGCCCCAGGAGCGCCACTGCCTCGCCCGGCGCCACCCTGACGGAGACTCCGTGCAGCACGTGACTCTCGCCGTAGTACGTCTGGATCCCCTCGACCTCGAGCACCTACGCGCTTCCCAGGTAGACTTCGTACACGCGCGGATCCCGCTTGACGTGGTCGAAGGTGCCTTCGGTGAGGACCTCGCCGTAGTGCAGCACGGTGACGCGATCGGCCAGCGAGCCGACCACGTCCATGTCGTGCTCGATGATGAGAAGCGTCACCTCGCGCGGCAGCCCCTCGAGCATGCGCGTCATCCGCAGGGTCTCTTCCGGCGACATGCCCGCGGTGGGCTCGTCGAGGAGCAGGAGCTTGGGACGCGTGGCGAGGGCCACACCGACCTCGAGCTGGCGTTGCTCGCCATACGAGAGCGCACCCGCCGGCGCCGAGAGCCGTTCGCCGAGGCCCACCGCCTCAGCCGTCTCCATCGCGCGCTCGAGGGGAGCGCGCAATCGATCCACTCGCCCGAAGAGACTCCAGCTCCCTCGCCCGTCCGCGCCCGCGGCGAGGCGCAGGTTCTCGAGCACCGTGAGCTTGGGAAAGAGGTTGGTGCGCTGGAAAGAACGGGAGATACCGCCGCGCGCGACGGCATGGGGCGACAGGCCGGTCACGGGCCGTCCCTCGAAGAGGACGTGCCCGTCGCTGGGCGGAATCTGGCCCGTGATGACATTGAAGAGTGTGGTCTTGCCCGCGCCGTTCGGACCGATCACGGCATGCCGCGTCCTCGACGTCACGCTGAGCGACACGCGGTCGAGGGCCGACAGCGCGCCGAAGGTACGCGTGAGCGCCATGATGGCAAGCAGCGGAGGCGGGGTCAGGAGCGTATCCCCACGCGCCCCCGAAGGGCACCCACGACGCCTCCGGGGGCGAAGAGCACGAGCAGGATGAAGGTCAGGCCCAGGATCAGCATCCAGCGCTCGGTGTAGGAGCTGACCAGGCTCTGGAGCAGGATGAAGGCGGCCGCGCCCAGCATGGGGCCGGCAAGCGTGCCCGTGCCTCCGATGATGACCATGAGCAGGGCCTCGCCGGAGGTGGTCCAGAGAAAGGCGTCCGGCGTGATGGAACCCACGAGCTGGGTGTAGAGCGACCCGGCCACGCCCGCCACGGTGCCGGCGATGACGAAAGCCAGGAGCTTGTAGCGGTTGACCGCGTAGCCCACCGCTTCCATGCGCGCCTCGTTCTCGTGGATGCCGCGCAGGACGTGGCCGAACGGTGAGCGCACGATGCGGAAGAGGACCAGCGCCGCCATGGCGACCAGCACCACCAGGTACAAGTGAAACGGGAGCGGCTGCGCCGTGTCCAGGCCCAGCGCGGCCAGCCGCGGGACGCCGACGATCCCGTCCTCAGCCCCCAGCCATGCTGCCTGGAAGGTGACCGCGTAGAACATCTGGGAGAACGCGAGCGTCAGCATGATGAAGTAGACGCCGCTCACGCGGATCGAGAAGTATCCGATAGCGAGGGCGGCCAGTGCGGCGGCGGCCGCAGGCAGCAGCAGCCCCGAGACGACCCCAGGTGACTTCAGCAGCGCGAGGGCGGCGACGTAGCCACCGACCCCGAAGAAGGCGGAATGGCCGAGCGACACCATGCCCGCGTAGCCCATCAGGAGATCGAGGCTCATGGCGAAGATCCCCCAGATGAGGATCTCCTGGAGGAGCTTGACCGGGTACTTGCCGGCGAAGGCCGGAAAGACGGCCGCCCCCACGATCAGCGCCGCCACGGCAACCCAGCGCGCGATCATTTCAGCGCCCGCCCGAACAGCCCCTGCGGGCGGAGCAGCAGCACGAGGGCCATGACCAGGTAGATGATGAGCATGGAAGCGCCGGGCAGCCAGGCCTTTCCGAACGTCTCGGCCTGGCCGATGATGAGGCTGCCCACCAGCGAGCCCTTGAGGCTGCCCAGCCCTCCCACCACGACGACGATGAGGGCGGGGACGAGGATGGTGGCGCCCATCGGCGGCTGAGCGGACTGGATCGGCCCCGCGATCACTCCCGACAGCCCCGCCAACCCCGCGCCGAAGGCGAAGACGCCCGTGAACACGCGGTCGACGTTGATGCCCATGCCCGCCGCCATCTCGGAGTCGAACACGCCGGCGCGGATGATGGCTCCGAGCCGCGTCCGCTCGATGAGGAGCCAGAGGACCACGGCCATCACGAGCCCGAAGGCGATCACGAACATCCGATATGACGGCACCGTGGCGCCCCAGAGCGTCACCGATCCCGAGAACAGGTCGGGGGGCGGGATCGAGCGGATGCGGCCGCCCCAGATCCACTTGACCAGGTCCTCGAACAGGTAGATCAGGCCGAAGGTCAGCAGCACCTGGTCCAGCGGACCACGCCAGTAGAGCGGGCGGAGACAGCTGCGCTCGATCAACACGCCAATGATGCCGACCACCAGCGGCGCCGCCGCCAGGGCCAGCCAGAAGCTGCCCGAGGCCGCGATGAGCGTCAGGCCGGCGTAGGCCCCCAGCATGTAGAAGGAGCCGTGGGCGAGGTTGACCACGTCCAGCATGCCGAAGATCAGGGTCAGCCCCACCGAGAGGAGGAAGAGGAGGACACCGTAGGAGAGGCCATTGAGACCCTGGGCAAAGAGATCGAGGAGGAAAGGCACGGGCAGGCGGGCGTGGGGGCCGGGCGTGACTGCCCGGCCCCTGGTCGCTCGATCAGGCAGGCAAGGTGCAACCGGTGCCGGGATCGCGCACGTCGGCGACTTTGTCGATGGGGACGTTGTTGAGGCCGCCGGACACCTCACGAACCTCGCGGACGTAGATGTAGGGCTGGATCACGTTGTGGGTCTTGGGATCGAAGCGGAAGCGGCCCCGCGGGCTGTCGAACTCCACCTTGGCGATGGTGTCGACCAGCTTGTCCTTGTCCTGCGTGTTCCCGTTGACCGCCTTGAGGGCGCGGACGATGACCTCGGCGGTGTCATAGCCCTGGCACGCGAAGCCGTCGGGGATCTTGCCCACGAACCTCTCGCGGAACTCCTTCACGAAGCGATGGTTCACCGGGTTGTCGAGGAGCGGCGTGTAGAAGTGCCCGGTGATGACTCCCAGCGCGGCCGCGCCCTGGGCGGGCAGGACGTCGGGCTCGGTGAGGAACCCCGCGCCGGTGAGCTTGATCGACTGCTTGAGACCGAACTGGTCGTACTGCTTCACGAAGTTCACGGCGTCGGTCCCGGAGAAGAAGGCGAAGACGGCCTTGGCCCCAGACTGCTTGATCTTGGTCAGGTACGGCGCGTAGTCGGTCTCGCCCAGCTTGGGGTAGTCCTCGGCCACGACCTTGCCCCCGGCGGGAACGAAGGTCTCCTTGAAGGCGTTCATCATGTCCTTGCCGGCCTGGTAGTTGGGCGCGATCTGGAATACTTCTTTCGACACGTTCTTCGCCACCCAGCCCCCCATGGGCTGGCAGGGCTGCCAGTTCGAGAAGGAGGTGCGGAAGATCCACCTCGAGCAGCGCTCCCGGCTGATGGCGTCGGCGCCCGCGTTCGAGACGATCAGGATGGTCTTGGAACTGTGGACCTTGTCCCGCATGCCCATCAGGATGCCGCTGTGCACGGGCCCCGTGAGGATGTCCACCTTGTCGGAGTCGATGAGCTTCTCCGTCTTGCGGATGCCCACGGGCGGCTTCATCTCGTCGTCTTCCTTGATCATCTCGATCTTGCGGCCCGCCACCGTCCAGTTCTCGCGCGCGAAGACGAGCTCCATGGCCTGCGTGATGCTCTCGCCCAGGACGGCGTAGACGCCCGTGTACGGCAGGACCACTCCGATCTTGATCGGCCCCGACTGGGCCTGGGCGCGGAGCACCCACGGCCCGGCCGCGACACCGGCCGCCGCCGCGGCTCCGCCCAGGAATGTGCGACGTGTGACCTTTGCCATCAAGCTTCCTCCTTGCTTGGGATCAGTTAAGAAAAAGGCCGGAAAAGCCTCACAAGGGTACACCGGCCGGCCCTGCCCACAAAACCTCCGAAGCGGCCTGCCGGCCCCCCGTCAGCGCTCGGCGATCACGGGATCCAGGCGATGCAGTCGATCTCGACGTTCACGCCCTTGCGAGGCGCCGAAGCCTCGACGGTGGTGCGGGCGGGCTGCACGCCCTTGAAGTACTCCTTGAACACGCGGTTGAAGACGGGAAAATCGTCCATGCTGCGCAGGAAGACGCCCACCTTGACCACGTGCTCGATGGCCGTCCCTCCCGCCTCCAGCACGGCCCGCACGTTGTCGAGGGTCACCCGCGTCTGCTCGGCGAGGTCCGGCGAGACGATCTCCTTGGTCGCGGGGTCGAGCGGGCCCTGCCCCGAGACGAAGAGGAACTGCCCGCACTTGACGCCCTGGGCGATGGGCGACTCCGTCCCTTCGGAGAAGCCGGTCTTGGGCGCCGACTTGGTGTACACGACTTCGGGTTTCATGCGTACGTGCCTCCCTGTCCCTTCAGGCGAACCGCGATGTCCTCCGGGAACGGCGCGGCGGCCAGCGCCCCACCCGGCTCCTCATGACGAGGCACCCAGGCGCGGACCTCGAAGCCCCTCGCGCACGGACGCTCCCCCACCGATACCTCGTGCTCCACGCGGAAGGTCTTGTCCTTGACCTCGGTCACCGTCGAGCGGATGCGCACGTGGTCGCCGTAGCGCACGGGCGAGGTGAATCGCGCCCCCGACTCCACGATGGGCACGCCGACGACGCGATACTTGGGGAAGATCTCCACCCACGGCAGGCCCAGCGACTCGAACAGCGCTTCCGTGGCCAGGTCGAACCACTCGAAGAAGCGCGGATAGAAGACGATGCCCGCGGGGTCGACCTCGGACCAGCGCACCTTGTGCAGGGTGGCATGGCGCACCACGGGCTAGATCTTCTCCTTGAGCTTGAAGCGCTGCAGCTTGCCCGTGGTCGTGCGCGGCAGCTCTTCGACGATGCGGATCTCGCGCGGCCGCTGGTGACTGGGGAGCGTGCGCTCGGCCAGCCGCATCAGCTCGGCGGCGAGGGCAACGGCCTCGGCGCCGGGATCGCGGGGCACCACGAAGACGAAGGGCTTGACGAGGCCCGAGGCCTCCTCGGCGCCGACCACGCCCGCCTCGAGCACCGCGGGGTGTCGCATCAGCGCGGCCTCGACATCGGCCGGCACCACCCACTGCCCGGCGACCTTGAAGAAGTCGTCCTCGCGCCCGCAGTGGGTATAGAAGCCGTCCGCGTCTCGCGTGTAGATATCGCCGGTCCGGAACCAGTCGCCCACGAACGTCCGCCTCGAGTGATCGAGCCGCTTCCAGTAGCCGGCCGCCGTCGAGGGTGTCTTGGCCCACAGCACGCCCTGGGCGCCGTCGGCCACCGGCTCTCCGGCCGCGTCGAGAAGCTTGACCTCGGTGCCTTCGACGGGAGTCCCCGTCGAGCCCGCGCGGCTCCGGCCCGCCCGGTTCGAGATGAACATGAAGATCGTCTCCGTGGCGCCGATGCCATCCAGGATCTCGACGCCGAAGCGCTCGCGCCACGCCTGGTACACCTCGGCGGGGAGGCGCTCTCCCGCCGAGACGCAGAGCCTCGTCGACCGAAAGGCGTCCGCGGGCAGCTCCGCGCGCAAGAGCCGGGCGTAGACCGTGGGCACGGAGAAGAAGAGGGTGGGACGGTAGTCGCGCAGCACCTGGAGCACGACGGGGGCTTCGGCCCAGGCGGGATGGAGATAACAGCTCGCGCGGGCGAAGAACGGCAGGGCGAGCGCATTGCCGAGGGCATAGGCGAAGAACAGCTTGGAGGTGGCGAAGACGCGGTCGTCGGCCCCGATGGCCAGCACGTCATGGCCGTAGTGGTGACCGCTGAGGAGGGTGCGATGGCAGTGGACGACCGCCTTCGGCGTGCCCGTCGTTCCCGAGGTGTAGAGCCAGAACGCCATGGCGTCGGTGCCCACCGCCTCGGGCGCGACACGGCCCTGATGAGCGCCCCGCACCAGCGTCTCGAAGTCGACCACGGCCGCCCCTCGGGCGGGAGCGAGCGCGGGGGACAGCTCCCGGTCGGCGACCACGACCCTGGCGCGACAGTCGTCCAGGATGACCCCGAGCTCGGGGGCACTCAGGCGAGTATTGAGCGGGACGGCCACCGCGCCCAGCTTCAGCGCGCCGAAGAAGGCGGCGGCGAAGCCGATGCCATCGGCCATCAGGAGTCCCACGCGCTGCTCGGGCTCGATGCCGAGTCGCCGCAGTCCATGCGCGGCCCGGTCCGCCAGCGCCGCCAGGTCGGCGTACGTGTAGGCCTGCTCCGGCGTCACCACCGCCGTGCGCGAGCCCAGCCCCTCGGCGAGGGGCTGGTCGATGAAGAGGGAGGCGGCGTTGTCCACGGCGAAGTCGGCCATGCGCGTCGTCAGAGTAGGCGGGGGGAACCCGGTTGTGTCAAGACGCGGCGGGAGTCCGGCCGTCGGAGCCACGACGGATCTTCACGCCGGCCGCCTCCACGCGGTCGAGGATGCCATGGAACTTGTGCCGGCCGTCCTCGTGGGCGGCCCACACGGACTCGAGATCGTCGAATTGCGCGAGGTAGCGAAGTCCACAGTCGGCCGGCTCCGCCATGGCCCACTCTCCGCTGCGATGCCGGTGGAAGCCCTCGGAGGGTTCGACCCAGAAGCCTTCCGAGGCCTCCTCGTCGAAGAGGCGCGGGTTTTGTCCCGCCGGCACGGGGGCCAGGAAGAAGCGCGCGGTGAATCGAATGGGGCTCGAGGGCGGCGTGATGAAGTGCGAGAGGTAGCGGAACGGCCCCAGGTCGAGGTGCCATCCCTCGGCCGCGAGCAAGGCCGGCAGGGGCGCGCGCTTTGCCATGTGCGCCGCCCGCAGCGCCTCGATGCGCCCCGCCGCCCCTGGATCCGCCTCCACGATGGGGCGCCCGGCGCCGTCGCAGGCGGGCAGGACGCCGGTCTCCTCGAGCAGCTCGCGCGCGGCCGCCACCCAGAAGGCGAGCGCGGGCAGATGTCCCTCCGGGGGCAGGAGGCGCTCGGCCGAGGCACGCGTGATGCCGTGACAGCGGCCCAGAATCTCGGAGTCTCCGTCGTCCGGATCCACCTTGCCGCCCGGAAAAGCGTAGAAGCCGCCGAGGAAGCGCATGCTCTTCTGCCGCCGGATCATGTAGACCTCGGTGGGAGCCTGCGCGCCGGGGCGGACGAGGAGGACGGAGGCGGCGGGCCTGGGCGTGACGGGTGCGGCCGACGTCACGGGGCCGGAGCGCGCGAGCGGCGCAGCTCGGCCAGCTGCTCCATCAGCGCTTCGGCCGACACCGGCTTGGCCACGACCCGGTCCACGAACTGACTGCCCTCGTGGGCGGCCACGCCTTCGCCCCAGCCGGTGAGCAGGAAGACGGGCGTGTCAGGCGAGACCGCCTTGACCCGCTCGGCCACCTCCCAGCCATTCATCCTCGGCATGCCCAGGTCGGTGATGACCACGTCGTGCTTGGAGGGATGGAACACCTCGAGCGCTTCCTCGCCCTTCGAAGCCGTGGTGACGGCGTGGCCGCAGGCCTGGAGCGTATCGGAGAGCACGACGAGCAGGCGCGGGTCGTCGTCCACGAGGAGGATGCGGGCCGCTTGCTCGGGATGCACGGGCTCGACCACGCCCACCGAGGGCGGGATGATCTGGAAGCGGCTCGCGTGCAGGCGCATGCGCACCACGGTGCCGCGCCCGGGCTCGCTCTCGATGGAGAGGCTGCCCCCGTGCCGCTCGATGATCTCCGCCACCTCGGCGAGCCCGCGGCCGCCCCGCGCGGTCGGCGCGCCCTGCAGCGCGCGGTGGGTGAGGAGGCGCGAGTGCTCCTCGGTCATGCCGATGCCCGTGTCGCGCACCTCGATGACCACCCAGCCCGACTCCTCACTCGCCGCGCGGATCCCGAGGTTGCCGCCGTCGGGCATGGCCTGCACGGCGTTGAGGATGAGGCGGACGAGGGCGTCACGCAGCTCGAAGGCGATGCCCTCGACGGGCGGCAGCGCCTCCATGTCCTGGGCGACCGTGATGACCACACCCCGCCGCTGGGCGTCGTCCCGCCAGCGCGGAGCCGTGAGATCCAGCGCCTCCTGGATGACGGCGGGGAGCCCGACGGGGCCAAAGGCGACCTCGGGCTGGCGCGAAACGAAATCCTGGAGCCGCCGCACGGTCGCCGAGGCCTCGAGGGCGACGTCACGCACGACGCTAAGCCGCCGGTGGGCCTGCGAGTCCTTCTGGGCGTCGCGCAGGAGAAGCTCGGTATAGGCGAGGATGGCGGCGAGCGAGTTGTTGAAGTTATGCGCGAGCCCGCCCACCGTCTCGCCGAGGGAGCGCAGGTCATGGCCCTGGTCGAGCCGTCCCCCGCCCTCCGTCACGCGCCGCGAGAGATCGCGGGCCCAGCTCCTGAGCGTCAGGATGGAGCGGTCGAGCTCGACCTTGGTGCGCGACATCTGTCGCGCGATGTCCTGGATCTCTTCGTGGTCCGCGAAGAGGAGAGGATTCTTGGGGAGCGCCGGGTCGGTGCCCCCGCTGATCCAGCGACCCAGCTTCTCTCGGACCCTTCCCACTAGAAGTTCTTCGGCACGATGCTAGAGGTTCACCAGCTGGGCCACCCGCTCGCGATGCCACGTGGCATCACCAAAGGTGAACTCCGACCCCTTGGCCCGCTTGAAGTAGAGGTGCAGGTCGTGTTCCCAGGTGAAGCCGATGCCGCCGTGGAGCTGGATGCCCGCCCCGGACACGCGCCGATAGGCGTCGGAGACGTAGGCCTTGGCCATGCTCACGGCCAGCGGCCCTTCGGGCACGCCCTCGTCCATGGCCCATGCTGCGTAGTAGGTGATGGACTTGCTGTTCTCGACGTCCACCAGCATGTCGGCGGCCCGGTGCTTGACGCCCTGGTACGAGCCGATGGGCCGGCCGAAGGCCTGGCGGATCTTGGCGTACTCGACGGTCATGTCGAGCACCTTCTGCGCGCCGCCGCACATCTCGGCGCAGAGCCCGACGGTGGCTCGGTCGATCACGCGCGCGAGCGCCTTCCAGCCCGCGCCGAGGGCGCCCATGATCGCGTCGCCGCCGAGAGCGACATTGGTGAGGGTGACCTCGCACAGCTTGCGCGTCTGGTCCATGGTCGGCAAGAGCGTGACGGCCAGTCCCGGCGTGCCCGTGGGCACGAGGAAGAGCGAGATTCCGTCCTCCGGATTTTGCCCGGAGGCCGTGCGGGCCGCCACGACGATGACGTCGGCAGTATGCGCGTCGTGCACGAAGAGCTTGGTGCCGTTCAGGGTGAAGCCCGACCCCTTGCCCGCGGCCTGCAGCGTGATGCCGGCCGCGCCCATCTCGGCCGAGGGCTCCATCCAGGCCAGCGTGGCCCGCGCCTCGCCCGAGCAGATCTTCGGCAGCCAGGCCTTCTTCTGCGCGTCGTTGCCCGCCTCCAGGAGGGCGAGACCGCCCAGGAGCACCGTCGAGAAGAAGGGGCCCGGCACCACCGCCCGCCCCATCTCTTCCAGGAGGACCACGAGATCGACGATGCCGAGGGCCATGCCGCCGTGCTCCTCGGGCGCGATGAGGCCCAGCCACCCTTGCTCGGCGAGCTTCTTCCACAGCTCGGGCGTCATGCCTGAGGAATCCTCCATCAGCGCGCGCACCGTGGTCGAGGGGCACTCGTTGTCGAAGAACTTGCGCGCCGTGCTCCGCAGCAGCTCCTGCTCGTCGTTGAAACCGAAGTTCATGGTCTAGCCTTTCGGGAGGCCGAGCACGCGCTCGCCCATGATGTTCTTCTGGATCTCCGTGGTGCCGCCCTCGATCGAGTTGGCGCGCGAGCGCAGGAAGCTGTGCTGCCAGACGCCGCCGTCCACCGCCCACTTGGTGCCGCGCCCGAGCTGGGCATAGGGACCCTGGAGCTCCATGGCGAGCTCCTGCACGCGCTGGTGACCTTCCACCCACATCATCTTGCCCGCGGAGGCCTCGGGCCCGGGCAGCTCGCCCTTGAGCAGCTTGGTGATGGCGCGCGCGCCCGTGTACTTGAAGACCTCGGTGTCGATCCAGAGCTGCGCGAGCTTCTGGCGCGTGGTCGGGTCCTTCGTCGAGGGCGCCCCGCCCTTCTTGGACCGCCGCGCGAGATCGATGAGACCGTCCAGCGCGATGCGCAGGCGGACCTGGAGGCCGAAGCCGAGGGCCAGGCGCTCGTACATGAGGGTGGTCATGCCCACGGCCCAGCCGTTGTTCAGCCCGCCCAGGATGTTGGCCTCGGGCACCTTGACGTTGTCGAAGTAGACCTCGTTGAACTCGGCGTCGCCCGTGATCTGCTTGAGCGGCTTCACCGTCACCCCGGGACTGTGCATATCGAGCAGGAAATACGTGATGCCCTTGTGCTTCTCGGCCTTGGGGTCGGTACGCGCGAGGAGCATCATCCAGTCGGACTGGTGCGCGAGCGACGTCCACACCTTCTGGCCGTTGACGACGTACTGGTCACCGACTTTTTCCGCCCGCGTCTGGAGCGAGGCGAGGTCGGATCCCGAGTTCGGCTCGGAGTATCCCTGGCACCAGATCTCCTCGCACGAGAGCATCTTGGGCGGGTAGCGGCGCTTCTGCTCCTCCGTGCCGTAGGCGATGATGGTGGGGCCCGCCATGCCGATAGCCAGGATGTTGAGGACGGGCGGCGCCTTGGTGACCGCGATCTCTTCATGGAGGATCATCTCCTCCACGAAGGTGAGGCCGCGCCCGCCGTACTCCTTGGGCCAGGTGACGCCGACGAAGCCGGCTTCGTACATCTGGCGCTGCCACGTCCGCAGAAAGTCGTAGACCTCGGGCCGGGGCACGTCGGAGCCGATGCGCATCCGATCGCTCCAGTCCTTGGGCAGGTTCTTCTTGAGCCAGGAGCGGACCTCGTCCCGGAAGGATGTCTGTTCGGGGGTCAGCTTGAAATCCATACACCCTCCCTGGAGCACGAGCTTCTCTGCGGAGTCGTGGGGCGACTGAACGACAGTTCAGCGCCATGATACGAGGGGGCCGCGAAGAGTGTCAAGAACGCATTGCGCGTGGGGTTTTCCCTCGAAAGGCGCTGCGGTATACTGCGGGCCGCCATGCGAGGCCCTCTCGCCATCTCACTGCCCCGCCTGCGGGCGCATCTGGAGACCCTAGCTCGCTTCGGACGGAATCCCGACGGCAAAGGCATCACGCGCTCCTGCTGGAGCCCCGCCCATGAAGAGGCGCGCGCCTGGCTTCTGGATCGGATGAAAGAGGCCGGGCTCAGCACCTGGGTGGACGAGGCCGGCAATACCTTCGGGCGGCTCGGCAACGGCGGCCCCGCCGTCCTGACGGGCTCCCACATCGACACGGTGCCGAGTGGCGGGCCGCTCGACGGCGCCCTCGGCGTCCTCGCGGGCCTCGAGTGCCTGCAGACCATCCACGAGTCGAGCACGCGCACGCGCCTGCCCCTCATGGTGGCGGCGTGGAGCGACGAGGAAGGGCGCTACGCCGGCCTGTTCGGCTCGCGCGCCTTCACGGGCAAGCTCGACGTCAAGCACATCCCCCAGCTCCGCTCGGCCGACGGCGAGCGGCTCGTCGATGCCATGGCCCGGGCCGGCTTCAACGCCTACGATGCGCCCAAGGCTCGCTGCAATCCCAAGACGCTCGCCGCCTATGTCGAGCTTCACATCGAGCAGGGGCCGCACCTCGAGGCGGCCAGGATCCCCATCGGCGTGGTCGAGGGCATCGTGGGCAACCGTCGCAAGTGGGTGACCTTCATCGGCCAGGCCGACCACGCGGGCACCACGCCGATGGCGTGGCGCCGCGACGCCTTCATGGCCGCGGCCGAGTACGCCACGCGGGCCCGCCACCTCGTCATCACCAAGGGCAGCGGCCGGAGCGTGACGAATTTCGGTCGCGTGGAAGTCGGTCCCGGCGTCGCCAACATCGTGCCCGACCGCTGCGTGCTCCTGCACGAGATGCGCGAGCTGGACCCGCGCGTGCTCGCGCGGCTCGAGCGGCAGTGCCTGGCCCTGGCCAAGGAGGTCGCCCGGAAGTGGAAGCTCAAGGTCAACGTGGAGGTGATCTCGAAGACGGAGCCCGCGCGCTGCTCGCCGCGGGTCATGCGCGCGGTGGCGGCGGCGGCGGCCGCCCTCAAGCTCAAGGTCAAGCACATGCCGTCGGGGGCCGGGCACGACGCGCAGAATCTGGCCACGGTCACGGAGGCGGGGATGCTCTTCATTCCCTCGCAGGGGGGCAAAAGTCACCGGCCCGACGAGATGAGCGACTGGCGCGCCATCGAGCGCGGCGGCAATGCCCTGCTCCACACGCTGCTCAAGCTGGCCGGCTGAGGGAACGAGCGGGAATCGCCGCGGCCGCGGCCGCGGACGGCACATTGTGAATTTCTCCACTTGGCTTTGCCAGGGCCTTCGCGTACACTCCACGCCGAGACCGCGCCACGCGGCGACGAGGGGGCCGGGACGACCATGCTTCACCTGATGCTGGCGGCCGTTTTGACGCTCTTCCTGATCTTCCAGGCGCGCTCCCTGGTCCTCGTGCTGCGCGACCGGCGGGCTCACGCGCCGGAGCGCGCGCGCCGCCACTCCGACATCGTGTGGACCGTGATTCCCGTGGCCGTCGTCTTCCTCCTCGCCGCCCGCAGCTGGCTCGCCGTCGTCGACCTGCCGCATCCCGCGGCGGCCTCGGCGGGCGCCCCCGTCACTCAATCGGTCGCGCAGCCTATCAGGTGAAGGAGCCCATGCGCCGAGCTCGCCTGCCCTTCCGGGTGCCCACCGTCCTGCTCCTCGTCGCCATCGCGGTCGTCCTCTCCTCGTGTGGGTGGTCCCTGTGGGACTCGCCCATGACCACGGTCAAGCCGAAGTCGGACTTCGGGAAAGCGACGCAGGACCTCTTCATGCTGATCTCCTGGTGGACCCTGGGGATCTTCATCGTCGTCGAGGGCGCCCTCGTGTGGGCCTGCCTGCGCTTCCGGGAGAAGCCCGGGCAGCCCATGCCGAAGCAGGTGCACGGCCACACCGTGCTCGAGGTCTCGTGGACCATCGCCTTCGCCGTCATCCTGCTCATCATCGGGATTCCCACCATCCAGATGATCTTCAAGACGCAGGAGCCGGAGGCGGCCTCCGCGCTTCGGGTGGACGTGGCGGGCCGGCAGTGGTGGTGGGAGTTCACATATCCCGAGTACAAGTTCGCCACGGCCAACGAGCTGCACATCCCCGCGGGGCGTCAGGTCGCTTTCTACCTGCACGCCCCCGACGTCATCCACTCGTTCTGGATCCCCCAGCTCGGGGGCAAGCGTGACGTGGTCCCCCACCGGCTCAACCGCATCATCCTGACGCCGGAGGTGCCCGGCGAGTTCCCCGGGCAGTGCGCCGAGTACTGCGGCATGTCCCACGCCAACATGCGCTTCCGGGTGGTCGTGCACTCGAAGGAAAACTTCGAGAAGTGGGTGGCGGAGCAGCGCAAGCCGCCCGCGGAGCCCACCGATGAGCTTGGCAAGAAGGGCCAGGAGCTCTTCGCCCAGTCCGCCTGCGTCGGGTGCCACACCATACGCGGTGTCTCGGGCGGCGCCATGGCCCCCGACCTGACTCATTTCGGCAGCCGCAAGACCTTCGGGGCGAACCTGATGATGAACACGCCCGAGAACGTGGCGAAGTGGATCGAGAATCCGACGCACATGAAGCCGGGCGCGCTCATGCCGGACCTCGGTATGCGGGGTGAGCAGAGCAAGGCTCTCGCCGCCTATCTCACGAGCCTGAAATAAGAGGACCCCTCATGGCCACACAAGCGGCCTTCATGCCGGGAACCCAGGCCAAGCCCAAGGCCCTCGAGGTCGTCTGGTCCTGGCTCACCACCGTCGACCACAAGCGGATCGGCATCCTCTACGGCGTCTCCGCCTACGTCTTCTTCCTGGTGGGTGGCGTCGAGGCGCTCCTCATGCGGCTGCAGCTCGCCAAGCCGGACGGCACCGTGCTCTCGGCCCAGACGTTCAACGAGCTGTTCACCATGCACGGCACCACCATGATCTTCCTCGCCATCATGCCGATGGGCGCGGCCTTCTTCAACTTCATCATCC
This sequence comes from Candidatus Methylomirabilota bacterium, assembly GCA_035635755.1. Taxonomy (GTDB): domain Bacteria; phylum Methylomirabilota; class Methylomirabilia; order Rokubacteriales; family CSP1-6; genus AR37. The sequence continues at coordinate 21,214 of DASQAK010000103.1, forward strand.
CCCTCCAGATCGGCGCGCGGGACGTCGCCTTCCCGCGGCTGAATGCGCTGTCGTACTGGGTCTTCCTGTCCGGCGCCCTCTTCCTGCACTCGAGCTTCCTCGCGGGGAGCATCCCCGACGCCGGGTGGTTCGGCTACGCGAACCTGACCACGCGCCAGTTCTCGCCCGGGAGCCACGTCGATTTCTGGATGCTGGGACTGCAGATCCTCGGTCTCTCGTCGCTCATGGCGGGGTTCAACTTCATCGTGACCATCATCAACATGCGCGCGCCGGGCATGACCCTCATGCGCCTGCCCCTCTTCATCTGGATGAGCTTCGTCGTGCAGTT
>DASQAK010000104.1:0-18831 GCA_035635755.1 Candidatus Methylomirabilota bacterium
CTCGAACTTCGTGGGCTGCTGGATGGGAAGATCTCCGGGCTTGGTGCCCTTGAGAATCTTGTCGACGTAGCCGGCCGCGCGCCGCCACATGTCGCGGGTGTCTACCGCATACTGGATGAGGCCACCGGCCTCGACGACGCCCGGCTCACCCGAGATCATGGGCAGACGGTGCTTGAGTGCCAGCCCCCCGACCAGCCCGGCGTGGGTCTGGAAGAACGGGTTCGGAAGGATGGTCATCGCGCCTGCTCGGCCGCGGACCGCGGCCTGGAATGCCCCGTCCAGATCGGCCGGGTCCTGGACGCGGAGAAGTTGGAGCTCGACGCGCACCACGCGGGCCGCATCCTCCGTCTGCCTGACGAAGATCTCGCCCAGCGGCGGAGTGTACGGAGCCATGAGCGCTGCGACGCGGGAAACCCGTGGCACCGCCTCCTTCAGGAGATCGAGACGTTTAGCGGACAGGTCGGCCGCCATGTTCGTCAAGCCCGTGACGTTCCCGCCGGGGCGCGCGAGGCTCGCCACGACACCCGCCTCGACGAGAGCGCCAGCGGTCGAGGTCACGATGGGAACTGTGGTCGTCAGCCGCTTCGCAGAGATCGCGGCACCCGTGGTTCCGACGACTACCACGTCCACCGGTAACAGGATCAACTCGGAGACGAGGGCCGGCTGGCGTTCGATCCCTCCCTCCAACCAGCGTAGCTCGAGGACGATGGTCTTCCCCTCGACGTAACCGAGCTCCTCCAGACCTTGGCGGAACGCGATCACCTGAGCAGCCTGCCCTGACACTCCTAGTACCCCGATCCGCGGGAGGCGGCCTGTCGGCTGCGCCCGGGCGGCGAGCGGCGCGGCGAGGAGGCCGCCCGAGACCAGCGCCATGAAGGTGCGCCGCTGGATCGATGGCTCCAGCCGAACGCCGTCTCCGAATCGGGGGTCATACGGGGCTTGGGGCAGCCGGGTCGGGTCCATGCTGGAGCCCTCCTTACAGGCTGGGCGAGAGTCTAGCAGTACGGGAGGGCCGGGGCGAGTGCGTCGAGAAAAAGTGAGCTGAAAATTTTCTGCGGATTTATCCGGCCGCGCGAGCCCGCGGGGACCCCGATCAAGGGGGGGTGCTCGCCCCCTGGGCTTACGCAGCGTGCATGCGATCGTCCTTCGGTCCGACGCATGCTCGCCCGGAAACCTGCCCCGCACGCCCGCCCAGCCGCCGCGCGGGCTCAAAGTGAGAAGCGCGCGCAGCGGATGGCTCGACGGCGCGCCCCGCCGAGCGGCTTGGATCGGGGCGCGCCGGCCCGCGGAGCGTAGGTTGGTTGCGGCTGGGTTGCGGATCGTGCTACGTTCTGCCGCGTTCTGCATCGTCGCGCTCCGCATGTTTACGTGGTTCTTGAGGCCGCGAGGGTTGTGCTAGATCAGATACAGCAGGGTGCATTTCTTCGGATTCATGCACGAGCGGATCACCCGCACTTTCCCCCGACCGGGCGGGCCGTAATGGCTGTCACGGCCACACATTGCGGCGACGGGGCAGGCTGGGGCGCAGACACTCTGAAGTAGTCTCCGTTCGAGTGTCGGAGTCATGGTCGCTCATTTCCTCTGCGGCCCGCGCGGGTCGACGGAGTCGTGGAGGGAGTCGGTCATCGGCTCATCGTCGCCCGGACCTGTGGCAGCACGCAGAGGCCAAGAGTCCCGACCAACGAGGGCGCAACGATCAGCGCCGGTGTCCATCCCATCCAGCCTCCTATAACCCCACAGGCAACCCCCGCCAAGCACAGGCTATAGACTCCGAGAACCAACCGGTGCCCCCATCGTCTCAAGCCCCATAGCGAATAGGACATCAGGAAACTGATGACGGCGCCGACCGCTGGGATACCGATCCAAAAGACATGGATGAGAAGATTGACCCGGACCGGGTCTAGAAAGAGAGGGCTATAGAGGGCCACGATCACCAGAGGGATCAAGAAGGCGATACCCACTAGACCGTGCATCACAGCGACAATCCTCAGAATGACGACGATCATGCTTCCAGTAGGCAGTAGAGCGGGGCGACCACGATGCACGGCAAGCGTCTGGTCATAAGCAGAACTCCGTGATGGACACAACCTAGCCACCCTTTTTCAGGCCACCCTTGCGGCGATTCACGTAGAAGAGAACGAGATAGTATAGGTTGAAGAGCCGAAGCGGCTTCACTTGAGTTTGAACGACGCGAGTTCCCGTTCCCGCTGCCCGTTCGACAGGATCTCGCGGATCTTGACCCACTGTTTCACGTCCGGCGCGAACCACATCTCGTAGTTGAGGGCGCCGGTATTCTTGTTCTTCCAGGAAATCTTTATCGTTCGAAATGTACCGGCAAGGACGGTGATGGTCTCCTCGGCCTCAACCGTCCAAATGCTGTTCCGATCTAGAGTGGTCCGGTCGACCGGACGCTCCTGCCGATTGCTCTGCTCCCAAGTCTTTCCGACCGTCAAGGGCCAGAGATACGAGAGACGTGACGGCGTGTCTCGGGATATGACGACGCCGTCAACACGTTCGAGGCTCGAGGCCAGATCGGACACGCGGTAAAAGATCTCACGGGTACCAGATTTGATGACGTAATGCTCGACGCCGTCAAGCAATTCCACTCGATTGACCGACCACACATACGTTCCGCTATCGGTCGGGCTCTTGTACGCATACTGCCATTCGTCGCCGATCTTCCAGACGGGCGCCATGATCGGCCCCGATGGGCCAGCGATAGCGGGGCTCGCGGACCCGACCGCCACTGGCGCCTGCCGCGCGTCTCTCTTCTGCGCCTTCGCCCAGTCAAGGAATGGGTGAGCCTGGAACTGCGTTTTCATGCATGCAAAGAATCGTGAGTACTCATCTGATGTGCTGGCGCCAACGCCGCGCGCGAGAATCCAGTAGCGCCCATCGGGATCAACGCGTTCGAGTTTGGTTGTCGGTGTTTCGCAGTTGCGCCCCATGTCGTACGTGTAGTCCTGTTGGGGAGTAGTCTGGGTCGTGGCGCATGCCGCGAGGATCAGAGTGACCAGGACGTAAAGCGCGCGGAGAACCCGGAGATGACGCCAGCGGCTGGTCATCGATGCCTCCCTTTTCGGGAGCGGGCGTTGTGGGGCCACAGCACCGATACGCGCGCGCTGACTACGAGTCTAGCAATCGAGCCCGCGCGGGACCTAGTACAATCAGTCAGTATGTGCGGACGCTATACTTCGACCGCTGCCTTCGACGAACTCGCCCTCCGATTCGGTATTCCGGCCGTGCGGGCTCCGGGCGACACCACGAGCCCCCGGAGGCCACGAAGCCTCGCAGCAGGAGACTGATCGTGGCGAGGATCGAGCGCGCAACACTGGCGGACGTTCCCGACGTCAAGCGCGTCCTCAGTGAGACGTGGACGGCGACGTATGGTTCCTTCCTGTCCGCCGAAGCAATCCAGCAAGTCACGTCAGTGTGGCACGCGCCAGACCGTCTCGCGCGTCAGGCGGGGAATCCACAGGTGTTCCTCGGCGTGGCGCGACTTGACGGCCCGTCCATTGTTGGGATGGTGACCGTGAGACACCGTGACACGGGCACGGTCATGGTGGATCGGCTCTATGTACTCCCGATCCATCAACGGCAAGGGGTAGGAGATGCCTTGCTGCGAGCGGGCCTTGCCGCCTTCCCGGGATCACGGCGCGCGCGACTAGACGTGGAGGAACAGAATCGGATCGGCCGTACGTTCTGGCAGAAACAAGGGTCTAGTGAGGTTGGCCGAAGGGTCGAACGGGTCGCAGGGGCGGTCTTGGAAATGGTCGAGATGGAGAAGGCGCCTGTCTAGCTTGCCGCGTGAGGGCGTGCAACAGGGCAAATGATCCGCCGGCACGCGGCCTCTAACGCGCGCTGGCAGCAGAAGCGGCCAGCGTATCGGACTGGTATCATTCCGTCATACGCCGCTGCCCGTCCGGTCCGACAAGGGGTGATCCACGATGTCCCCGCTGCTGGAAATTCTCGCGACCCTCGCGGCCGGCCTCTTCGCGGGGGCTGCACTCTACGTCACGGCCGTCGAGCATCCGGCGCGCGTGAGCTGCGGATCAGCCCTCGCGGTCACCGAGTTCCGCCCGAGCTACGAGCGAGGGGCCATCATGCAAGCCACCCTGGCGCTCACCGGCGCGCTCGCCGCGATGGTGCGGTGGGGCCTCGGGGGCCAGATCGGATGGCTTATCGGCGGGCTTCTGCTCGGCGCCGTTGTTCCCTTCACGCTCATCGTGATCTTGCCGACGACCGAACTTCTACTCGACCGCTCCCTGGATCTCAACTCGTCGGAAAGCGCAACGCTGCTGAAACGCTGGGGTCGCCTTCATGCCGTCCGTACTGCCGTGAGTCTTGTGGCGTTTGCCGCATTCGTGTTGCTGCTCGCGGGCGGCTGAGCGCATGCCTGCCATCCCGCATCTCCCCAGCGCCGAACGATCCGTCCCTGATCCCACGAATCGCGTGCTGATCTCATTCGTCTTGACCGAGCGATGGCGGTAGGCCGGCTTGCGCGGCAGCCCCAGTCACGGTGCGGCCCGGAGTCTAGCAGAGTCATGGATGGGCGCAGAGAACACATCGCGATACACTCTTCGCCATGTGCGGGCGCTATACTTCGACCGCTGCCTTCGGCGAACTCGCCCTCCGGTTTGAGGGCACATGAAGAACCCTCATATCCGTGGGCTAGGCGAGATCGTTCTTCGTGTGAAGAACCTCTCCGTGATGAAGGACTTCTATTCCCGAACCATCGGACTGGAACTCCTGAAGGAGTTCGACGGCATCGCCTTCTTCTCTATCGCCGATGGCTTCGGCGGCCACACGCAGATCCTCGGGATGTTCGAAGAGGGGCGCGCCGTACCGGTTCCACAAGCATCGCGGGGGCCGGTGGCTCCTCAATCGACTGCGCTGCACCACTTCGCCTTTGAGATCGACAAGGCCCACTATTCCGAGGAACTGAATCGCCTGACGGTACTCGGACTCACTGTCTCGACCGCGACTCATGCGTGGTGTCATTGGCGCTCCATCTACGTCCTCGATCCCGAGGACAACATCGTCGCACTCGTGTGTTACGACGAGACGGTCACGTAGGGGGTCTCTGCGTGAGGGAGCGGAAAGGAGGCGTGGCAATGAACGACATTTTGGAACAGCTCACGAATTGCCCGCTCGCATCGGACGGTCCGGCCACTCGCTTGTTTCGTGCCGCTGGTGTCCAGGACTTCGTCGCGGCGGCACACCACATCTGGAAGTTGCCTTACGGGCGGATTGCGGACCGCAATCAGCTTGGGCTCGTGCTGAGCGAAGGGCGGGGTACATGCACGACCAAGCACGCCCTCCTCGCAGAACTTGCTCGTGAACAGCACATCGATGCGCAACTGACCCTTGGCATTTACGAGATGAGCGAACGGAATACGCCCGGCGTGGGACAGGTGTTGAGCCAATACGGGCTGTCATATATTCCGGAAGCCCATTGCTATCTCCGCTACGGGGGCGAGCGGATCGATGTGACGGGAGTGCCAACGGGCGCCGAACCTATTGAGGAGTTCCTCTATGAGGAACCTATCGCGGTAGGGCAGATCGGAGCGTACAAGAACGACCTCCACAAACGGTTCCTCAGCGACTGGATCTCCCGCACGGAAGCGGTCCACCCGCGAAGCCTCGAGGAAGTGTGGCGCATCCGTGAGGAATGCATCGCCGCCTTGGGTGCGGGCGAGTACGCCAAGCCCGAAAATTGAGTACCGTCACGTCGGCGATGTCGGCCGCCGGGATCCCCTGGCGCGCGACTCAGGCGAGCATGGCCAGGACCTGCTCCAGCGTGCGGACGCGCGCGTACATCTTCATCGACGTGTCGAGGCTATAGGCGTGGGCCCCGGAATCGCCGCCCCAGCAGCACTCGCGCACGACCACGGTGTCGAGATCCATGCTGAAGGCTTCGCGGACGCTGGTCTCGACGCCGCGATTGGTCGCGCCGCCGCCAATGACGAGCGCGGTGCGGCGGAGCAATCGCAGGAGCTCGGCGACCCCGGTGCCGTAGAAGGCGCTGGGGCGACGCTTGAGGTACACGTAGTCCTCGGGCCGAGGGGTGATCTCTTCCGGGAAGCCCGCCTCCGGCGTGCCCTCGATGCAGTTGGTGAGCGACGGGACTCCCGTCTGGACGCTGAGATCGGTGGGCAGCAGCACGACATCGGCGCCGTCCGCCCGGCTGACCGGGGTGGTGTAGATGATGGGCATGGCGCGCGCGCGACACGCGCCGATCAGGGCCACCCAGGCGTCGAGGACGGGCCGCATCGCGGCGCGCCGCGCCGGATCGGCGGGAGTCAGGGCGCGGCGGCAGGCATCGTAGACGATCAGGGCGGCGCGCGAGGTGTCGATGCGGTCGGGCGCGGCTCTCGTACTCATGGCAGGATGCTCGGGTGACCGGCATTGTTCACGGATGGTGCGAGCCCGGGTTCGGACGAGTGCGGGATGCGCTCTCCGAGATCCTCGCCGGAGGCGAGGAGATAGGCGCGGCGCTCGCCGTCTGCGTCGACGGCCACCTCGTTGTCGACCTGTGGGCGGGCTATGCAGATGCTGCGCGGACGCGACCGTGGGACCGCGACACAATCGTCAACCTGTACTCCATCGGGAAAGCGGTCACCGCCGTCTGCGCGCTCCGGCTCGTCGAGGCCGGCCGGCTCGATCTCGACGCTCCGGTTGCTCGCTACTGGCCTGAGTTCGCCCAGGCGGGCAAGGCGCAGATCCCGGTGCGCTATCTGTTGACGCATCAGGCGGCTCTCCCCGCCATCGCCCGCCCGCTGCCATCGGGAGCGTGGAGTCACTGGGATGTCATGACGGCGGCGCTCGCCGCTCAGGCGCCGTGGTGGGAGCCGGGCACCGGCCACGGGTATCACGTCAACACGCAGGGATTCCTGGTCGGCGAAGTCGTCCGCCGCATCACGGGCAAGACGCTCGGCACCTATCTGCGCGAGGCCGTCACCGGTCCTGCCGGTGTCGATTTCTTCATCGGTTTGGGCCCCGAGCTCGAGGGCCGCTGCGCCGATGTGCTTCCTGAACAGGCGACTCCCGAGGGTGACGAGCTGCGGCGGCAGCTCAGTGTGAATCCTGCGAGCCTGAGTGGCTTGCCCCTCATGCGCGTCAACGCCTATCGCAACCCACCGGAGGTCTCCGGGACGGGAGTCGTCAACACCCGCCCATGGCGGGCGGCCGAGGTGCCGTCGACGAACGGGCACGGCAATGCGCGCGCGGTGGCCCGCCTCTACTCGGCGCTCGCCGGTGACGGCGAGCTGGGCGGCGCTCACGTCCTCTCTCCGGAGATGATCGCACGCGCGACCGAGCAACAGGTCTACGGAGACGACATCGTCCTGCAACGCCCCACGCGCTTTGGGCTCGGATTCCAGCTCACGATGGCCGAGCGCCCGCTCGGTCCCAGCCCGCGCGCATTCGGGCACTTTGGCGCCGGCGGCTCGCTCGGGTTCGCCGATCCCGACGCCCGTGTCGCCTTCGGCTACGCCATGAACCAGGGGCGCGGTGGGTGGCAGCACAAGCACGTTCGTCATCTCATCGACCTCGTGTACGCGACGCTGTAGCCGTACCATCGCGCGCTGCTTCGCGCCCGCCGGACGGCCATCCTTCCGCTGGCTACTGTCTCGGGGGAATGCCGGTCGACTGCCACGACACGAACTGGAGCCCGCCCGACCGCTTGGCCCAGATAGCGGTGAAGCGCAACGGCACGGTGCGATCCTGGCCGCCCGCCGTCACCTCGTACACCGCGGTCCCCGTGATGATCGCGAGGCAGCCGTACGTGCGCGTCGTCACGTCGCTGTTCTGCGTCATCTTGCGGTACTTCGTGCGCCCCGAGCGCATGGCGTCGATGTACTTCGCCTTGTCATCGCTGGCGGCGGAGGAGTGGTTGTACGTGAGGTCGTTGCCGAACAGCTTCTCCATCGCCGCGAAGTCGTTCGCGGTTTGCGCGGCGTAGCGCGCCAGCTCGGCCTTCATCGCCTCGTCGGCGGTGATGATTCCGCTGCACTCCTCGGCGGCGGCGGCGCCGACGCCGACGAGTCCCAGCATCGCGCACAGAGCGAACAGCCGCAGTGATCTGTGTGCCATCGCGGTCTCCTCCCGTTGGTCTTAGGAGAGCGTAGACAACATCGAGCCCATCCTGGACGCGCGCATCACGGCGCCACGACGTGCCGAGCTTGGCTCCGCGCGGGTTTGCTGTCGCATACGGTGGCGATACTGCCAGAGCGGGGGGATGAGGTCAACGCTTCAAGGGTCTTCTCGCGGCGTATCTATCGACTCGCGCCGGGAGGATGGTGCGGGGGCGACGCCGATGGCGGGGGGACTCCCTCGCCACCGGCCTCGCCCCGCGGGGGTTACTTGCGACGCTTGCGCTCGAGGCGCACCCCGTGGTCCACACCATCCAGGAAGGTGCGGGCCAGGATGTGGTCATAGGCCGCCTTGAGCCGGCGTCCCTCTGATGTCGCCTGGCCGTGATCCTTGAGCGCTTGCTTGGCCTGCTTCTGCGCCTGCTTGATGGTCATCGCCTGCCTCGTCTTGTCGGCCCGGCACGTTCGGCCGGGGCTTGCGTGGGCACGATAGGCGGCCGCCCTCCATGCGGGCAGCCTCGTAGATTTCATCGGCCGATGGCGGCGGGATTCGGAGGCCCGATCTTCGCTTATTTCCTGCACGCTTCGTCCAGGGCAAGGAGGACGAGCTGACCCATGTCTTGTTTCCGCTCGGTCGGGTTTCTGCTGACGAACCGATCCACGATCGTCCGGACCTCCGCGGTGGACAGCCGCCCTGACACACACCTGACGATTTGACCGAAGGTCGTGCTGAACATCGGCGACGGGCGAGCGCGCATGACCGTGTCCGCGACGATCCAGCCCTCGAGTGTCCCCGCCACGTACATGGCCCGTTCCTGCGGCGTGAGGCGCTGGTAGTCGTTCCCGGTGATGGCCGCTGCTTCCCCGGCGGCCAGGACGATGCATGCGAGAGCCACGTACCCGTACACCTTCCTCATGCGCTTCTCCTTGGCGGCCGCTGATCCCGCTCGACGCCGGGTCTACAATGGCCGCATGGCAGATAGCTTTGGTGAGCTGGAGGCCTCGAGCCTCTTCTGCCCGCGCTGCAAGCTGGCGACGGCGGTTCGGAAGAAGCTCCTGCTCGTCCTGCCGACCGGCAACAAGTACGACTACACGTGCAGCGTCTGTGACACCCAGGTGGGCGGGAAGACCGATTCCAACAGCAGCGACTTTCACCGCGTAGCGTCAGCCGCCCGGAGGCCTCTCCCGCCTCCTTCAGGGCGCCCGCCCCGCTGACTCGCGGGTCAGGGCCGACTTTCCAGGTCCCTGAGCTTGGCCTCGAATTCTTCCTTACTGATCTCGCCTCGCGCGTAGCGCTCCCGGAGGACGGCGATGGCTGGATCGTGGCGAGAGGCGCGGCTGGTCTTCGTCAGCCAGCGGATGCCCAGCACGGCCGCGACGACCCCGAGGATGAGTGGGGCGAGGTGGAGCAGGACCCAGCCGAACAGGACGAGCAGGAGCAGGCTCGCCGCCAGCGCGGCAAACGGCCACCAGATCGGATGCATGTCCCACCGCCAATCGAAGCTCGGCCCCTGCGCCCATGCGGAAAGGGGCCGCAGCAGGGCTGCGAGTACCACCGTGACTGAGAGCGGTCGCATGGTCGGGAGTCCTCCTGGTGCGACGCGGTCGGCGCTGATCCCACAAGCTCCCGCCGGTGCCGCGTTTACGGGATCAGCGCCGCGCGGGTGATGCTCGTCGTCTCCTTGTTGTGCCACTCGGAGGCGGCGAAGGCCTCGTTGATCTTCTCGAGGGGATACTTGTGGGAGATGATGCGGTCCCAGGGCCAGCGCGCCTTCGTGCGCACGAGGAAGTCGAGGGCGCGCGGGATGATCCACGGATCGTACTGGATGACGCCCACGATCTTCTTGGAGCCCCACACGAGGAGCGAGGGCTCCAGCTCGATCTTCGCGCCGCGGCTGATCGTCCCGATCTCGAGATAGGTGCCACCCGAGCGCAGCATCTCGATGCCCTCGGTGATGACGGCGGGGAAGCCGACGAAGTCACACGCGACATCGGCCCCGACTCCGCCTGTCCACTCCCGCACGAGCTTCACGCGCTCCCGGCGGTCCGGCACGTCCTTGAGGTTGAGGGTGTGGTCGGCGCCGAATGCCTTGGCGAGCTCGAGTCGCCCGGGGATCTGGTCCACGACGATGACGGTGGCCGCGCCCATGTCCTTGGCGACGGCGGTGGCCTGGAGCCCCAGCCCTCCCGCGCCCTGGATGACCACGCGGTCGCCGAAGCGCACCCCGGCCACGTGCAGGCCGTACATGACCTGGGCGAGGGCGCAGTTGACGGGTGCCACCACCTCGTCGGGGAGCTCCGCCGGCACCGCGAAGAGGGCCCCGCCCGGGCGGAGATAGTAGTGATCCGCGAAGGCGCCGTGCAGATGCGGGGGTGTGCTCGGCCCGAGTGGCCGCTCGAGCTTGTGCGGGCAGGCGGCGGGCTCCTTGTTGAGACAGGCGTAGCAGCGGCCGCACGGGTAGAAATACGTGTAGGCGACGCGATCGCCTTCCTTGAGGGGCCGGCCGAGTGAATCGGCCTTGATCCGGGACCCGAGCTTGTCCACTCGGCCCGTCATCTCGTGGCCGAAGATCCAGCCGTCCTCGGGGAGCCTGAGCGGCGCATCGCCGCGCCAGAAATGAAGATCCGATCCGCAGATGTTGGCGGCGGTGACGCGGATGAGCACGCCGTTGGGGTCGACCTCGGGGATGGGCACCTCGCGGATCTCGAAGGGCTTGCCCGGCCCGAAGAACACCGCGGCCCTCGCGGTGGCGGGCACGACTAGGCCCCCCGTTCCTTGGCGAGCTCGAAGGCGTCGTGCAGGGCGCGCACGGCGAGCTCCGCGTACTTGTCCTCGATCACGCAGGAGACGGCGATCTCGGACGTGGAGATCATCTGGATGTTGATGTTCTCCTTGGACAGGGTCTCGAACATGCGCGCGGCCACGCCGGAGTGGCTGCGCATGCCCACGCCGACGATGGAGACCTTGGCCACGCGGTCGTCCGCGGCCACGCCGCTCGCCCCGACCTCCTTGGCCACCGTGGCGAGCGCGCTCTCCGCGCGCTGCCGGTCCGCGCGCGGCAGGGTGAACGAGATGTCGGTCGAGCCGTCGCGCCCGATGTTCTGGACGATCATGTCGACCACGATGTTCTGCTTGGCGAGCCCGCCGAAGACCTGGCTGGCGATGCCCGGCCGATCCGGCACGCGCAGGATGGAGAGCTTGGCCTGGCCTCGGTCGTGCGTGACGCCGGTGACCACCACGTCTTCCATGCTGCGATCCTCCCTCATCACCATGGTGCCGGGATCGGGCTTGAACGTCGAGCGGACGTGCACGGGGACGCTGAACTTCTTGGCGAACTCGACCGAGCGCGCCTGGAGCACCTTGGCCCCCAGCGCGGCCATCTCGAGCATCTCGTCGTAGGAGACGCGCGCCAGCTTGCGGGCGTCGGGGACCACGTTGGGGTCGGCGGTGTAGACACCGTCCACGTCGGTGAAGATCTCGCACACGTCCGCCTTGAGGGCGGCGGCCAGCGCCACCCCCGTGAGGTCGGAGCCGCCGCGCCCGAGGGTGGTGATGTCTCCCGATTCCGTCATGCCCTGAAAGCCCGCCACCACCACGACCTTGCCCGCCTCGAGGGCGGTCTGGATCCGCTCCGCGGTGATGCGCCGGATGCGCGCCTGGGTGTGGACGCCGTCGGTGATCATCCCGACCTGGGGGCCGGTGAAGGAGCACGCGGGGTGTCCGAGACTGGCGAGGGCCATGGCGAGGAGCCCGATGGTGATCTGCTCGCCCGAGGCCAGCACCATGTCCATCTCGCGCGGGTCGGGAGTCGGCGTGATCGCCTGCGCGAGGGCGACGAGACTGTCGGTGGTCTTGCCCATGGCCGACACCACGACCACCATCCGGTGGCCCTGAGAGGCGCCTTCGGCTACGCGCCGCGCGACGCTCTTGATCTTCTCGGGATCGGCGACGGACGAGCCGCCATACTTTTGCACGATGAGCTGGCCCATGAGGCAGTCATCGTACACGACCCCTGCGGAGACTGTAAAGGAACCGAGGCTAGCGCGGCGGCCGAGGGCCGCGCGGGCCCGGGCCGGGGCCGTGAGCCTCCCCGCCGGGTTGCTCACCCTCGGGCCGTGGCTCGCTCGGCCGCGCGCCAGGTCCCTCGTGAGGCCGGCGCTGGCGCGCCTGTTCGCGCAGATGCTGGCGCTGCTCGGGCGTCATCTGGCGCCACTTTTCCGCGTTCTTCTCGAAGCGCTCGCGCTGCTCGGGATTCATGGCCTGATAGCGCTGGAAGCGCCGCTGGAGCTGCTGCTGTCGCTCCGGCGGCAGCTTCTGGAAGCGCTCGTGCGCCGCCTCGAGCTCGCGCTTGCGATCCTCGGGCAGGCTGTTCCATCGATGGAAGTCCTCCATGATGCGCGCGCGCTCGCTCGGCGGCATGTTCCGCAGGCGCTGGAGGTTCTGCCGCGCCGCCTGCCGCTCGCCCGGAGTGAGGCTTTTCCAGTGCTGGTAGTTCTCGAGCGCCCGCTGCCGCTGCTCCGGCGAGAGCTGCCGCCACTTTTCCAGATTTTTCTCGGCCTGGGCCCGCTCCTCGGGCGTCAGTCGATCGAGCCCGCGGACTTCGCTCTCCGAGGTCCGGGGCGCCTGCTCACCGGAGGTCTGCGCCGCCGATGGAACGGCGGCCGACAGCACGGCGACGGCGAAGAGGGTGATCACGACACGGCGGCGCATTTACCTCACCTCCTTGGGAGTGGAGCCGGTTGGGGGAGTGGAGCCGGCCGGCGGCGTCTGGCCCGCCGGCGTGGCCGGGGCAGTGGGGGTCTGGCTCTCCAGAGCCCGATAGGACTCGAGCACGCGGAGGCGCTCCAGGAGCCGCATTCGCTTCGCCACTTCTCGGTCGCGCGAGTAGTCCGGGTTGTCGAGGAGGTCGAGATCGCGCAGGAACTCGGCGTCGAGGGGCTGGGCGGTCGTGGACCCTTTGGACGGCGCGGCGGGCCCCGCCGCCCAGGCGGTGCCGGCCATGGCGAGCAGAGCGGGCAGCGCCAGGATCGTTTGCCGGAGCCACTTCGCGATCACCGCCGTCCCCTATCCCTCATTGGTGTTTATCCTTCGTTGACCGTCAGACGATCCAGTCGGCTGATCACGTCGAAGTCTTCGAGGACGTCCAGCCGCTGGACCACGTCCAGCTGGACGATCAGGTCGAGCCGGCTCGCCAGGATGGCGTTCTCCACGAGGGCCAGATCCGCCCCCTGTCGACCCGGCAATCCGACCCAGGCGAGGACGGCGACGAGGCTGGTGGCGACGGCGATCTGGAGCGGGCGGCTCTTCCAGCTCCACGCCCACGTCCAGGGCGCGGGCGCCCGACGCCGCTCGAGCTTGTCCCGCAGCTCGGCGCGGTAGGCGCCCCAGTGAATGGGCGGCGGCTCGGGCGCGGTGCGCCGGAGCTCCTGGACGAGATCACGGAACTCGTCTTCCGGCGGCCTGTTCGTTTCCGGTGGCCTGTTCATGACTGCTCTCCGAATCGACGCTTGAGCGTCGTGTATGCGCGGTGCAGATGCACTCGCACCGTCGCTTCCGACAGGTGAAGCACCGCCGCGATCTCCTTGGTGGAGAGCTCCTCGCGGCACTGGAGGAGCACGGCCGTCCGCTGCTGCGGGGAGAGCTCCTCGACGGCCTCCCAGATCTGGTTCATGTGTCGCTCCGCCCCCAAGGCCTCGGTGGGATCCACGAACGGCGCCGGCAGCCGCTCGATGGGATCGCTCTCACCCTCCTCGCCACCCCCGCCCCAGCCGAGGAGCCGCCGCCATCCCCGCCGCCGGCGCTGATGGTCCAGACAGCAGTTGACGAGGATGCGGTAGAACCACGTCGAGAACTTCGCTTGCCCCGCGAAGGTCCCCGCCGACTCGTGCAGGCGGATGAACGCTTCCTGGGAGCAATCCTTGGCGTCTTCCCGGTCGCGCACGATGGACCAGGCGATGCGATACGCCCGCTCCTGGTAGCGCTCCACGAGGTCGTCGAAGGCTCGCCCATCCCGGTCCGCGACTCTCTTGCACAGCGCTTCATCGGACGGCGCGAGAGTCTCCACTGGCGTCGATCTTCGCACATGGTTGTCGGGGAGCCCAAAACCCTGGCCGGGACTGGCTTCGGCATCCCCCGGTTGCCTTCGGCCCGACTCCCGGGGGTTAGACGACACCGCCTCGCCGTCCGTTTACAGGGTCGGGTACTGGGCCAATTTGCTTCGCCAGGTCAACTCAGCTCTCGCCTCGCGGCAGGGCCGCTCAGCTCGAACGGCCACGTTCTCGGTCGCCAGCAACGCTCAACGTACGATCCACTCAGCCCTCGCCTCTGGCTCCGCCCTCAGCTCGAAAGGCCACGTACGCCTCGCGTTGCTGGCTTCCTCGGGCCTCGTCTGGCTCGCAACTTGACCCAGTACCACGCGGCGGAGCCCCGGGCCTGGGGCCCCGCCGCCCTCGGGCCCGTCCTACCCCGCCCGCCTCGCATGCACGTCCCGGCGCAGCTCCCGCCGATCGTGGCGAAGATCCCGCACGTCGCCGTGCCGCTCATGCCGGTCATGGCGAAGGTCCCGGACATCGTGGTGACGCTCGGCGACGTCGTGCCGCACCTCCCGCCGGTCCTGCCGCAGCTCGCGGCGGGCGTTCCGGATGGCCCGGGGATCGCCCGACTTGATGGCGTCGCGAAGGCCCTGCCGGTCGCCCCGCAGCTCGCGGCGATCCTGCCGGATCTCCCGGTTGTCCTGCCGGATCTCCCCTCTGTCCTCCCGGATGTCGCGCGTGTCGCGACGGATGTCCTGGCGGTCGCCGCGGATGTCCCGGAGATCGTCGCGGATCTCCTGGGCCCCCGCCACCGTCGCCCACAGGGCGATGCCCGCGAAGATGCCGGTCACCACCGCCACTCCCGTCGTCCAGCCTGAGATTTCTCGATTCATGGTCGTCGTCCTCCCGTATTGGCTCGTGTTTGGCAAAAGTCCTGACTGCGCCTTCACGGGATAGACGCCATCCCGCGACGACGCGTTTACGGGGAGAGAGGCCGCGGGGTGCCCAGAAACCCGCCGGCGGGAGGTTAATCCAAGTAGTAGCCATGCCCTCGCGAGCGAGAGTGTTCCGCTTCGAGCGCCGGCTGTGCCGGCGCAATCGAACTGGGGGGAGGCCTCGGAAGGGGGGCGGCGCCCCCTCCGAGTCTTACTCGCTGGCGGAGACGACCGGCCTCTGCGATGCGGCGGAGAGGCTCACGTGCTCCACGACCAAGAGGGCGAGGCCCCAGACCGTCACGGGCACGAACTGCGAGGCGTGGAGCAGCAGCGAGAAGCTGAGCGCGTCCGCGCGCGGCACGCCGAAGAAGGACAGCGCGAGCACCGTGGCGGCCTGGATGATGCCGATGAAACCCGGGCTCGACGGGAGGCTGACGCCGAGCCCCACGAAGGCGATGACGGTGAGGGCGGCCAGGAGCGGGAGATCGAGGCTCGCCGCCCAGAAGGCCGTCCAGAATCCAAGCACGACACAGACCCAGACCATCACGGACCAGATCACGATGGGCACGAGCTGGCGGGGACGCCTCATGCTCTGCAGGCCGTCGGCCATGACGTCGAAGGCCTGCAGCAGCCGTCGCTCGATGCCGGGCCAGCGATAGGTCAGGGAGTGGATGAAGATGCGGCAGGGCAGGGGCGCCACCGCGATCACCACGAGCGCGAGCAAGAGGAGGAAGACGAGGGCGCCGAACACCTCGGCGGCCCAGGCGATCTCGCGGGGTGTGGGGACCAGGGTCAGGCTGGTGGCGAGGATGAGCCCGATGGCCAGCCCGTCGAGGGCGCGCTCCACGACCAGGGTGGCCACCACCGTCGACACGCGGGGACCGTGGCGAGCCGCCACGTAGACCCGCAGCACCTCGCCGGCGCGGAGGGGCAGCACGTTGTTGCCCATGTAGCCGATCATGACCGCGTTGAAGAGATGCGCCGGATGGGATCCTCGAGGAAAGAGATGGCGCCAGCGGATGGAGCGCGCCCAGAGAGAGGAGAGGTTGAGGGCCATGCTCAGGGCGAGCCACCGCCACTGGGTATCCGCGAGCCGAGCGAGCACGGCGCGGACGTCCACGTTCCAGAAGAGGTAGACGAGGAGGGCGACGCTGATCGCGATCCCGAGAAGGATCTTGACCAGCCGCGCCGCGCCGGGCACGTCCGGCTAGAGTCCGAGCTGCGCGAGGACGGCGTCGAGGCGGGCGGGCACCGTCACCGGGCGCGTGGCCGACTCGAGGGCAGTGTCTGGATCCTTGAGGCCATGGCCGGTGAGGGTCAGCACGAGCGTGGAGCCGGGCTCGAACTTCCCCGCCTTCACCATCTTGGCGAGTCCCGCCACCGTGGCGCAGGAGGCGGGCTCCATGAAGATGCCTTCCTCGCGGGCGAGCATCCGGTAGCCGCGCACGATCTCCTCGTCGGTCACGGCGTCGATCCAGCCGCTGGAGTCCGCCAGCGCTTCCTTGGCCAGCTCCCAGGAGGCGGGATTGCCGATGCGGATGGCCGTGGCGAGGGTCTTGGGCTCGGCAATGATGCGGTCCTCGACGATGGGGGCGGCCCCGGCCGCCTGGAAGCCCACCATCTTCGGCAGCTCCTTGGCGATGCCCGCCCGGTGGTACTCGCGGTAGCCCCGCCAGTACGCGGAGATGTTGCCGGCGTTGCCCACGGGGATCAGATGGTAGTCGGGGGCGCGCCCGAGCTGGTCCACCACCTCGAAGGCGCCCGTCTTCTGCCCCTCGAGACGGAACGGATTGAGGCTGTTGACGAGGGTGACGGGGTGGCGCTCCGCGATCTGGGTGACGATGGAGAGCGCCTGGTCGAAGTTGCCCTCCATCATCAGCACGGTGGCGCCGTGAATCGCCGCCTGCGAGAGCTTGCCGATGGCCACCGCGCCCTTGGGCACCATGACGAAGGCGCGGATGCCCGCCCGGGCCGCATAGGCGGCGGCGGAGGCGGACGTGTTGCCCGTGGAGGCGCAGATGACGGCGCGCGAGCCCGCCTCCACGGCCTTGGAGATGGCCATGGTCATGCCGCGATCCTTGAACGAGCCCGTGGGGTTGAAGCCCTCGCACTTGAGGAAGATGCGCAGGCTCGGATCCGTGGCCTCGGCCAGACGCGGGGCAGGGATGAGCGGCGTGTTGCCCTCGTGCAGCGTGACGATCGGCGTGGAGCTCGTGACGGGAAGGAACTGCCGGTAGCGCTCGATGACGCCCGGCCACAGGCTCATGCCGGCTCCACGCGGATCATGGTCGTGCGCGAGGCGACCACGGGGAGCTTGTCGATGGCCTGGAGGGCCGCGCGCATGTCCCGCTCGCGGGCCTCGTGCGTCATCATGACCACGGGCACCGCTTCGCCCTGGGCGCGTCCCTTCTGGAGGACGGAGACGAGCGAGATCTCGTGCTGCCCCAGGATGCCCGCCACCTGCGCGAGCACGCCGGGCCGGTCCAAGGCCATGACGCGCAGATAGTAGGAGGAGCGGATGTCCTCCATGCGCCGAAGGGGCAGGGGCCGCTCGCTGATCGAGGGCAGGTCTCCTTCCATGGCGGGAACGCCGTGGGCGACGCGCCGGGCGATCTCGAGCGTGTCCGACCACACCGCCGAGGCCGTGGGCAGCTGGCCCGCCCCGCGTCCGTAGAACATGAGGTTGCCGACGTTGTCGCCCGTGATGAACACGGCGTTGAAGACGCCGGAGACGGCGGCCATGGGCGAGGCGGCGGGAATCATGGTCGGATGCACGCGGGCCTCGAGGGCGCCGTCGGAGGCCTTGGCGATGGCGAGCAGCTTGATTCGATAGCCGAGCTCGGCCGCGTTCTCCACGTCCTGCGGCGCGATGCCCGTGATCCCCTCCGTGTGGATGTCCTTCAAGTCCACCGCGGTCCGGAAGGCGATGGTGGCCAGGATCTGCAGCTTGTGGGCGGAGTCCATGCCCTCGATGTCCAGGGTGGGATCAGCCTCGGCATAGCCCTGGGCCTGCGCCTCCTTGAGGACCATCGAGAAGTCCAGCCCCTCGTCGGTCATCTTCGAGAGGATGTAGTTGCACGTGCCGTTGACGATGCCGAAGGCGGAGAGCACCCGGTTGGCGGGCAGCCCGTCCTTGACGGCGCGGATGAGGGGAATGCCTCCGGCCACCGCGGCCTCGAAGCCCAGGAGGACGCGATTGCGCCGCGCCGCCTCGAAGATCTCCGGACCGTGATGGGCGAGGAGCGCCTTGTTGGCGGTCACCACGTGCTTGCCTGACTCGAGGGCCTTCAGGATGAAGGTCCGCGCGGGCTCGAGTCCGCCCACCAGCTCGATGATGATCTGCACGGCGGGATCGGCGAGCACCTTGGCCGCGTCGTTGACGAGGGGCAGCGTTTTCAGGTCCAGCCCCTCGCGGGGCCGCGTGAGGTCGGCGTCGGCGATGGCGTGGAGGCGGAGGCGGCAGCCCGCGCGCTCCTCCATGTCGGCGCCGTGGCTCTGGAGAACCTTGACGACCCCGCTGCCCACGGTGCCCAGGCCGAGGAGGCCGATCTTGATCTCGTTCATGGCAGGACCGAAGGCCGCTCTGCGCGCCCGGTCAGCGGGCGCCCAGAGCCTTGAGACCGCGGAGTGCCTGTCGGATGCGCTGCTCGTTCTCGACGAGAGCGAACCGGACATAGCCCTCGCCGTACTCGCCGAAGCCGATGCCCGGGGAGACCGCGACCTTGCACTCCTGGATCAGCATCTTGGAGAACTCCAGCGATCCCATGGCG
>DASQAK010000105.1:0-6163 GCA_035635755.1 Candidatus Methylomirabilota bacterium
AGCCGCTCGCCCGAGAGCTGGCCCGGCGCGTTCAAGGGAATCCCTTCGCGCGGGCGGCCGTGGAGATGGCCCTCTGGGACCTGAACGGCAAGGCCCTGGGCGTCCCCGTCCACCGCCTGCTCGGGGGACGCGTGCGGGACCGCGTGCCCCTGTCGTGGTCGCTGGCCGTGGCCGACCACGACGCGGAGGTCGAGGAAGCGCGGGCCAAGGTCGCCCGCGGCCATCGCATCTTCAAGATCAAGACGGCCGCCCTCCCCCTGGCCGAGGACGTGGCGCGGGTCAAGCGCCTGCGCGAGGCGCTCGGCCCCGACGTCTCCCTCCGCGTGGACGCCAATCAAGGCTGGGACCGTTCGACGGCCCTCAAGGCCATCCGGGCCCTCGAGCCCTGGAACCTCGATTTCGTGGAGCAGCCCGTGCCGCGCTGGGATCTCGAAGGCATGGCCGAGATCGCGAAGCGCGTGAGCGTGCCCATCATGGCCGACGAGTCCTGCTTCTCGCCTCACGACGCTCTCGCCATCGCGCGGCTGGGCGGCGTGAGCATTCTCGGGCTCAAGGTGACCAAGTCCGCCGGTATCTCGAACACGCTCGCCATCGCCCGCATCGCGGAGGCGGCCGGCATGACCTGCTACGTCGGCTGCATGATCGAGACCTCGCTGGGCACGGCCGCCTATCTGCAGGTGGCCCTGGCGGCGGCGCCCGTGACGTGGGGCTGTGAGCTCTTCGGCCCTCTTCTGCTCAAGGGCGACGTGGTCCGCGATCCCGTTCGCTATGCCGACGGCTGCATCCTCGGCCTCGATCGCCCTGGCCTCGGCGTCGAGGTGGACGAGGCGGCCGTCAAGGAATGGTCGCGGCGAGCATGAGCGCGGGCCCCCCCGTGCTCGAGACGCGCGGCCTCACCAAGCGCTTCGGCGGGCTCGTGGCGGTGGACCAGCTCTCCATCACAGTGCCGCGCGCCCAGATCCGTGGCCTCATCGGCCCGAACGGCTCGGGGAAGACCACGACTGTCAATGTTCTGTCCGGGCTTTACCGGCCCGACGGCGGGGAGATCCACCTCTGCGGTCGGCGGACGGACAAGCTGCGCCCGCACGAGATCACGGCCTGCGGCATCGCCCGGACCTTTCAGATCCCGAAGCTCTTCGGGCACATGACCGTGCTCGAGAACGTCCTTCTGCCCGCCCTCGCCGCTCTCGATCGCGGCGCAGGGGGCGCGCTCCCGGAGATCACGGAGCGCGCGCGACGGCTGCTCGACTTCGTGACGCTCGACCGCCTGCGCCACGCTCCCGCCAAGGAGCTCTCCGGCGGCCAGAGCATGCTCATCCAGATCGCCCGGGCCCTCATGGTGCGACCGCTCCATCTCATCCTCATGGACGAGCCCTTCGCGGGTGTGCATCCCTCCATCCGCGACATCATCCTCGAGGCCATTCTCAAGATGAACCGCGAGGAGGAGATCACCTTCCTCATCGTCTCCCACGAGATGGCGGAGCTGCGACGGCTCTGCCAGCAGGTCTCGGTGATGGACGAGGGCCGGCTGATCGCCGAGGGCACCCTGGAGGAGGTCGCCAACGACCCGGTGGTGCTCGAGGCGTACCTGGGACCCTGATGGATCGACTCGCCGTCGAGCAGCTGGCCGCCGGGTACGTCGAGGGCATCGACATCCTTGCCGACATCACCCTGCGCGTCGAGCCCGGTACCATCACCGGCGTCATCGGACCGAACGGGGCCGGGAAGTCCACCCTCCTCAAGACGATATTCGGGTTTCTTCATCCCAAGCGCGGCCGGATCTCCCTGGACGGCCGCGACATCAGCGTCATGGCGCCGCACGAGATCAAGCGCCTGGGCATCAGCTATGTACCGCAGGGCGCGAACATCTTTCCCCAGCTCACGGTGGAGGAGAATCTTCTCCTCGGCGCCTGGGTGATCCGCTCCGACAAGTCCCGGGTGGCTGACCGTCTCGAGCGCGCCTACGCGGCCTTCCCACGCCTGCGCGAGCGGCGGCAGCGCCGCGCCACCATGCTCTCGGGCGGCGAGGCCAAGATGCTCTCCCTCGCCAAGGAGCTGGTGACCGAGCCGACGCTGCTCCTGGTGGACGAGCCCTCGGCCGGCCTGGCCCCGCGGATCGTCGAGCAGGTCTACGCGCGTCTGCTCGAGGTGCGCGGGCAGGGCGTGACGATCCTGCTCGTGGACCAGAACATCAACAAGGCCGTGCAGGTGTCGGACTACCTGTACATGCTCGAGCGTGGGCAGGTCCGCCGCGAGGGGCCCCGCCGGGACTTCGCCGACCAGCTGCGCGAGATCGTGCGCGACGCGCTCCTGGGCGCCTGACCGCGATGCCGGGATTCGCGCGGCGGCTCGGGTGGGCGCTCCTGGCCTACGCCGCGCTCGCGTGGCTGCCGTTTGCCGCCTCCGAGTACCACGTCCACGTCTATACCATGTGCCTCTACTACGTCGTCCTGGCCGTGGGCTGGAACCTCCTCGCGGGCTACACGGGCCAGTTCTCCCTCGCCCATCACACCTTCGCGGGGATCGGCGCCTACACCTCCGCGCTCCTGTGCCTGTACTTCCGCGTGCCCATTCTCGTCGGCATCGCGGCAGGCGTGGTCGTCGCCGCCGCCATCGGCTATGGACTCGGGACCCTCTGCCTGCGCATGCGAGCGATCTACCTGGCCCTGGCCACCTGGGCCTTCGCGGAGTCGATGCGGCTCTTCGTCGCCGTCGAGTACCAGATCACGCGTGGCGATCTCGGTCTGAAGGCGCCCTTGCTCTTCGGAACTCCACACCCCACGCCGTACTACTATCTCTTCCTCGGCCTGACCCTCGCCGCCCTCCTCGTCGCCTGGCAGATCCTGCATTCGCGGGTCGGTTCCTACCTTCGGGCCATCCGCGACGACGAGGAGGCGGCCGCCGTCATGGGGCTCGACACCTTCAAGTGGAAGCGCGTCGCGTTCGTGATCTCGGCGGTCTTCGCGGCGGTGGCGGGCGGCTTCGAGAGCCACTACATCGGACTGCTCTCGCCCACGCCGATGAAGTTCAACGAGATGGCCATCATCGTGATCATGGTCATCGCGGGCGGGTTCCGGACCTTCGCGGGGCCCGTGGTCGGCGCGGTCTTCATCGAGCTTCTCTCCGAGGGGCTGCGCGCCTGGGGCGAGATCCGGATGGTGGTCTTCGCTCTTCTCGTCCTCGTGGCGGCCCGCGCCTATCCCGCGGGCCTCGTGGGACTGGGCCTTAGCGTCGCCGCGCGCCTCAGCCGCGCCGTGCCAGCCCTGGCCCCTCTCCTTACCGCCCGTCCTCCGGCAGATTGAGCATCATATCGTCCGACTCAGACCGTTCGCTCGCGCTCCCCGAAGAGACCCGTCGGCCTGAAGACGAGCAGGGCGATCAGGAGCACGAAGCCGTAGAGATCCTTGTACGCGGGCGAGAGGAACACCGAGCCGAGCGCCTCGATCACCCCCAGCAAGATCCCGCCCACGATGCTCCCCAGGATCGACCCGAGCCCGCCGATGACGATGATCTCGAAGCCCTTGAAGGTCGAGATGGCGCCGTTCTCGGGATAGACCAGGAAATCCGGGGCGAGGAGCGCGCCCGCCGCGGCGGCCAGGGCCACCCCGACGCCGAAGGCCAGCATGTCGAGCCGGAGCACGTCGACGCCCGCGGTCTGGATCCCCACGCGATTCTGGGCCGCCCCACGGAAGGCCCGCCCGATCCAGGTCGTCTTGATCACGAGGAAGAAGAGGGCAAGCAGGACGAGGGTGCCGATGAGCGCGACCATCCGGTTTCCCGAGATGGGCAGGGTCACGAGGGTGGTGGCGCGCGCGTAGTCGCGGGGCGCGTACTGGTTGGGGCCGCCGAGGACGATGGCGAGGTTGCGGAAGAGGACCATGAGGGCGATGGTGACGATGGTCGCGTACTCGTCACGCCGCTCCACGCCACCCACGTACATGGGACGCAGGAGAAAGCGCTGGACGAGCAGGCCGAGGAGGAACACCGACACCATGGCCACGGGCAGCGCAACGTACCAGAGCGACCAGCCGAGCACGCCCGCGAGAAGCGCGTACTGCACGTAGCTGCCGATCATGTAGAACTCGCCCATGGACCAGTTGATCATCTTCATGATGCTGTAGATGAAGGTGATCCCCAGGGCCATCAGGCCGTAGATGACGCCGATGACCAGCCCCGACAAAACGTACTGCGACAGGATAAAGGCGTCCATGCGTCCCGTCAGGCGGATCCCGCTGTCTGGAAGCGGGTCCTCAGCGCTTCGGCGCCAGCATGAGGTCGCCGGTCTTGAGCTCCGGCGGATAGATGATCTTGGCCTCGGGGAACGCTTGCTCGGGCTTCGTGTACTGCAGGAAGAGCATGGGCGGCGTCCACTGCTGCCAGTACGGGCCCTCGCCGCGCGTGAAGGCGATCGTCCCGTTCCAGCCGACGAACTTGTTCGCGAGGAGCGATTTGACGATGTCCTCCGGCTTGTCGGTCTTGCCGGCGTTCATGGCATCGGCGAGCAGCATCACCTGGGCATAGGCGTTGAGCCCACCGTAGACCGGCTGCTCCTTGAACTGCTCGAGGTAACGGGTGCGGAAGGACTCCCCGCGCGGCGTGAGCTTCATGGTCGGATGGTAGTAGACGATGAAGGTGGCGTAGGTGCCCTTCTCGCCCAGCGTGTTCCAGTACTCCGGACGCGCGGGCGCGTCGTAGGACATGAGCATGGGCACGGCGGGGAACAGCCCCACGTCGTAGGCCTGCTTGGTGATGAGGTAGAGCGGCGTCCCGATCCCGACATTGATGAAGAGATCAGGCTTCCAGTTCTTGATCTCGAGGATCTGCGGCGTCAGATCGACCACGGCTCGATCGAAGATGATGGTCTTGAGCTCGGCCTTGACGTTCATGGAGACGAACTGCTTCTTCGTCTCTTCGACCACACCCACGCCGTAGTCCGTGTTCTCCGCGAGGACGGCCACCCGCTTGAAGCCCTGCTGCTGGATCCACTTGTTCCACAGGGTGACGCGGTCTGGGTCGATGACGTGGGTGCGGAACGTGTAGGTGAGGTGCTTCTCCGTGAGCTTCTTGGCCGAGGCCTGGGTCAGGAAGACCGGCACCTTGAGCTGCTCGGCGAGGTCCTGGACGGCCTCCGCCACCGAGCTGTGGAACTGCCCGACCACGGCCACGACCTTGTCCTGGCCGGCCAGCTTGCGCAGCCCGGCCGCGCCCTTCTCGGGGGTGCCGGAGTCGTCCTCGACGATGAGCTCGATCTTGCGTCCGCCGAGCACCCCGCCCTTTCCGTTGATCTCGTCCGCCGCCATCTTGGCGCCCCGGACGATGAACTGACCTGCGGCGGCGTCGCCGGGAGGCGAGAGCGGAGTCAGGACGCCGATCTTGACGGCGCCCTGGGCGAGAGCAGGTGAGGTGAGGGCCGCCGTGGCGAGCACGGCGAGCAGGAAGCTGCGAAGCGCATTGATCATGTTGGTCGTCCTCCCCACGAGGGTCATCGAGTTACGAGATCGTATGCGGCTCGGCTCGCTGCGTCAAGGTGTCATCGTGAGTGGGAGAGGCGGCGGATGAGCCGGGCGTCGGCCTCCGGGAAACGGCGCGACGGAAGCTCGGCTGCCTCGATCCAGAGCATCTCCTGGCCCTGCAGGGGCCGGGGCTCATCCAGGATCGCGCATCGGAAAAACAGGATGTGCACCGTCTTCTCCGGGTAGCTCCAGTCCACGCTCTCGAGAAGCTCCCCGACCTCTGCGGTCACCCCCAGCTCCTCGGAGAGCTCGCGTTTCAGTGCCACCTCGGGCTGCTCGCCGGGCCAGATCTTTCCGCCGGGGAACTCCCAGAGCCCGGCGAGGTGCGTGTCCTGGAGCCGGCGCGTGATGAGATACCGCCCGTCGCGCTCGATCACGGCGGCGACGACTTCGACCACCTCGCCCACGCCTACGACGCTGTCCAGCCGCCGTCGATGGGGATGATCGCCCCCGTCATGTACTTCGAGGCATCCGAGGCGAGATAGAGGCAGAGGGCGGCGACATCGTCCACGTGGCCGGCGCGGCCGATGGGGATGCGGTGCTTGAGGAGGTGGCGGCGGAACTCGGGAACGCCCTGCCCGATGGCCGTGTCGATGGTGCCGGGAGCGACGACGTTGACGCGGATCTCGTCCTGGACCAGCTCCACGGCG
>DASQAK010000106.1:0-8736 GCA_035635755.1 Candidatus Methylomirabilota bacterium
GAGGTGCTTGCCCGACGACAGGATGTCGTTGAGGTACTCCTCCTGCTTGGGATTGACCTCGCCGAACATCCGTTCCAGCAGCACCTCGGAGAAGCCGATGACGGCATTGAGCGGCGTCCGGAGCTCGTGCGACATGTTGGCGAGGAACTCCGACTTGTGACGGTTGGCGATCTCGAGCTGCTGCGTCTTGTCCTGGATCTCGTTGAAGAGCCGCGTGTTTTCCACAGCGATCACCGCCTGATCCGCGAAGGTCTTCAGCAGCTCGACCTGCTTGTCTGGAAACAGCGCCGTCCGATCGGCGGCTACCGTGATCGTTCCGATGGGCTGTCCGTCACGGAGCATGGGCACCGAGAGGATGCTCCGGAACTTCGCGATATCGGCGAGCCCCCCGAGCACGTATTCGGGATCCTCCCGGACGTCGGCGATGTGAACGATGCGTCGAGTCAGGATGGATCGGGCCGACGCGCCACCCCGGCTGGGCGGCATCGGGAATGCGGCGCGAATCGCTTCGGCGCCCTCCGGCGTCAGATTGCGGAGGGCCGCCAGATGGACCAGCTCGCCATCGAATCTGAAGACGGTGCTGAAGGTCGCGTCACAGAGCCGGAGCGAGTTCTCGGCGATCGTCTCGAACACGGGCTGGACGTCCGTCTGCGAGCTGCTGATGACCCGGAGGATCTCGCCGGTGGCCGTCTGCTGCTCGAGCGACTCGGTCAGATCGCTGTTGCGGGCCTCCAGCTCTTTGAACAGGCGCACGTTCTCGATGGCGATCACGGCCTGGTTGGCGAAGGTCTGCAGAAGGGTGATCTGCTGCTCGCCGAAACCATCGGGCTCGGCCCAGCCGATCGTCATGGCGCCGATCGGCTCGCCCGCCCGGAGCATGGGGACGGTGACCTGGCTTCGCGTGCCCAGTGCCTCGATCATCAGTCGGGACAGCGGGGGCACGCCTTCCGCGCGCTCGATATCGGTGACATAGGCGGCCTGGCGCGTCGTAATGACTCGCCCGACTATGGTGTCATCCGTGGCCGGCCGCGGGAACACGCGCTGCAGCTCTTCCGCTCCCGCGGCGCTCACTCCATGCCGGGCCACCACATGGATGAGGTCCCCGTCGTACCGATACACCCGGCCGAAGCGGCCGCCGCACAGGCGCACCGCGCGCTCCACGATGACCTCGAAGACCGGCTGGACGTCGGTAGGCGAGCTGGAGATGACACCAAGGATCTCGCTCGTCGCCGTCTGCTGCTCGAGCGCCTCGCCCAGATCCCGATTGCGCACCTCCAGCTCTTTGAAGAGGCGCACGTTCTCGATGGCGATGACGGCCTGGTCCGCGAAGGTCTGGAGGAGGGCAATCTGCTTATCCGTGAAGGGTCGGGTCTCCCTCCGCCGGAGCAGGATGGAGCCAATCGCCACGCCCTCACGCAGCATCGGCACGCAAAGGGTGGTCCGGTGATCCAGCTCCCGAGCGAGCGCGGAACCCTCGGGGAACTCTTCGCCCGCGGCCTGCAGATCCTCGACGTGGACGGGCTGGCGATCGATCATCGCACGGCCGGTCACGGATCCCCGCGTCAGCGGGAGGCGTTCCCCGAGCGGCCCTGCGAGCGCCGGCCCGAAGTGAGCGACCCGCTCGGAGAAGTCCCCCTCGCGCCTGTGGATCACGGTGTCGGCGTCGCACAGGCGGCCCGCACTCTCCGCGACAGCGTCCATGACCGGCTGAAGATCGGTGGTCGAGCTCGAGATGACCCGCAGGATATCGCTGGTCGCCGTCTGCTGCTGGAGCGCCTCGGAGAGCTCCCGCGTGCGCTCCTCGACCTTGTGCTCCAGGTTGGCGTAGGACTCGCGGAGCTGCGACGTCATGGTGTTGAACTGCTCGGCCAGGGCTTCGATCTCGTCGCCCGTCTTGACCTCGAGCCGGTGGCTGAGGTCCCCCGCCCCGATGCGCGCGGCGCCTTCCTGGAGCGCCTGGATCGGGCGGGACATCCGCCGGGCGAGGATCAGGCTGCCGAGCACGGCCAGGATGACCCCGAAGAGGGCCAGGCCGCCCGTGCGCAAGGCCGAGGCGCGCAACGGCTCGACCACCTCGGCCCAGGGCTGCTCGATCAGCACCGACCAGCCGAGGGGGGCCACGGGCGCCGAGGCGGACAGCACGGAGTGCCCTTCGAGGTCCTTGGCGGTGAGCGGCGTGGCGACACCGGTCTTCCCGACGCGCAGGGCCTCACGCACCTGAGCCAGGCCCGACAGGTCCGTCTTCTTCAGCACGAGGCTGATGTCGGGATGCGCGATGAGGGCCCCGCGCGCGTCCACGACGTATGCCCGTCCTTCCCGGCCGACACGAATCTGGGAGACCACGTCCCAGATGAACTTGAGGTTGACCTCGGCCGCCGTCACGCCCGACTCTTTGCCGCTGCCCGCCAGAGCGATGGTCATGTACGGCTCAGACTCCTTGCGAAAATAGACCGGGCTGAAGTAGGCCCGGCCGCCCTTTGGCTGGAGGAAGCGCGGGTCCTGGGAGTAGTCCGTCTTGCTGCCCACCACGTCCATGGCCAGGCGGGAGACGCGCAGCTGCTCGAGCCCCTGGGGGTCGATGTAGCTGACCTCGGTGACGGCCAGCACCTGGCGGAGCAGACGGAAGTAGTCGCTGCGGCGCTGCTCCATGGCGGCGGCCGGCGCGACGATGGGCGGCTGCGTCGTCCAGCCGATCTGCTGCTCGACCGCCTTGACGAACTGCGCGATTGTGGCGGCGGCGCCGAGGGCCTTCTCCTGCTCGAGGGCGACCAGCGCGTCCCGGTTCTCCCGGTAGGAGAAATAGGTCTCGAGCAGGCCGCTCACGAGCAGCGCCCCGCTCACCAGGGCGACGAAGAGGACGGCGTACTTGCGGAAGAGCGATCCGCGCAGGATCACCTGGGGATTATCCCATGCGGAGCCCTGCCAGGCCTAGGGGCCCGAACGGCCCAGCGCGCTCTCGGCGCGCTCGAGCCAGAAGCGCATGCCCAGGTCGCGGAAGAGCGTGGCCGCCCGCTCGAGATGCTCGCGGCCCGCTTCCCGCTCGCCCGCGCGGGCGAGGGCCCGCCCCAGCGCCAGCTGGCACCGTCCGAGCAGCGGCTGCAGCCCCATCTCGCGCGCGATTCCGATGGCCTCCTCGAGGGCGGCGCGCGCCGGCCCGGGCGCGGGCTCGGCCGCCCGCAGCTGACCCAGGATGCGCAGCGCCTCCGCCTCCAGCCAGCGCTGGCGATGGGCGCGGGCCATGGCGAGCCCGCGCTCGACGTACACGGGCGCCTCCCCGCGGCGCCCCGCGAGCGCGCACACCTCCGCGAGCATGGTCACGTTCCAGGCGTGCGTAGGAAGAAGATTGAGCGCGCCCGACTGCGCCGTCGCCTCCTGGAGGAGGGCCAGCCCTTCCTCGACGCGCCCCGACAGCGCAAAGGCCTGGCCGAGGTCGCCCGCCACGAGAAGGAAGAGCGGCGCGAAGCTCGCGCGACGGCAGATCTCCATGCTCCGGCCGAGCCAGGAGACCGCCTGTGGAAAGTCGCCCCGCACGAGATAGGGCCGGGCCACGCCCGCGTAGGCCATGGCGAGCGAGAGATCGTGCTGCGCCGCCTCCGCGAGCCGCAAGGCCTCCTCGCCGCGCGCGCTCGCCTCGGCGAAGTCACCGATATAGCCCAGGCACCAGGCCATCCAGGCGAGCGAGGCGGCCGAGCGGAGCGCCGCGCCTCCCGTGGGGTCTTTTTCCGCTCGCTCGACGTTGCGGCCGAGAGCCTCGACGGCTCGCCGGTACTCGCCGAGGCTTGCGTACGCCTGGCCCAGGCGCATGTTGGCGATGGCCTCGAGGGCGGAATCGCCAAGCTTGCCCGCGATGGCGAGGGCCCGCTGTCCCGAGGCAACCGCGCGGTCGGGCTGACCCGTCCACCAGTAGTCCTGGGTCATGTAGGCCGCCACCTGGCCCATGCGCCGCTGGTCTCCCAGCGCCGCGGCCACGCGCTCGGCCTCATGCACCGTCTCGAGCATGCGTCCGACCTCGCCGTGAGGCACGAGGGCATTGTGCAGGTCCAGGCGGAGATCCACCGCCTGCTCGTCGCGTACACGGCTCTTGGGCAGATGCCCCAGCGCCACCAGTGCCTGCTCGAAGCAGGTGGCGGCCTCGCGATAGGCGCTCCGGGCGGCCGCCTTGCCGCCGGCCTTGCGGTAGAGGACCACCGCCTTGTCCCAGAGCCCCCCCTGGAGCGCGTGGTACGCGAGACGATCCACCCGCTCGGACAGCCGCCCCGGTGTCATCCGCTCGATCACGGTGACGAGGCGGGCGTGGAGGGCGCGGCGATGACCGTGCAGGAGCGCGCCGTAGGCGACCTCGTGGGTCAGGGCGTGCTTGAAGGTGTATTCGAGATCGGGGAAGAGGCTCGTCTCGTAGAGGAACTCGGCGGACTGCAGATGGGCGAGGCCCTGACGCAGCTCCTCCTCGGACGCGTCCTCGAGCGCCTGGAGGAGCGCAAACGGCAGGTCCTTGCCGATGACGGAGGCGGACTGGAGAAGGCGCTTCTCCCGCGCGGGCAGGCGGTCGATGCGCGCGGCCAGGATGGCCTGGACGGTCGCGGGCACCTGGATGGCGGCCAGTGGCCGCGCCGCGTTGTACCGCCCGCGCTCGCCGGTGAGCGCGCCCGTCTCCACGAGCGTGCGCACGCTCTCCTCGAGAAAGAAGGGATTGCCTCCCGTGCGGGCGACGAGCAGCTGCTTGAGTGGGTCCAGCCCCGAGTCTTCGCCCAGGAGCGCGAGCAGCAGCTCGTCGGCGCTCGCGCGGGCCAGCGTGTTCAGCCGCAGGCGCGTGTAGTACGTCTTGCCCGACCAGCCATGCTCGTACTCCGGCCGGTAGTTGACGAGCAGGACCATGCGGGCGCGGGGCAGGCTCTCGACGAGGCTGTCCAGGAGGGCCTGCGTCTCGCTGTCCACCCACTGGAGGTCCTCGAACACGAGGAGGAGCGGCTGGCTCTGGCTCTCGCGCAGCAAGAGAGCCTTGACCGCGTCCAGCGTGCGCTGGCGGCGCTGCGACGGGTCGAGCCCCTGCCACCGCACCTCCTCGGCGGGCACGTCGAGCAGCGTCAGGAAGGCGGGGGTCGTGGACTCGAGCGATTCGTCAAGGGCGCGCAGCCGGGTCACGACCTTGGCGCGGAGCTCGCGGGCGCCGTCGCGCGCCTCGACCTGGAAGTAGGATTTGAGGAGATCGCTGATGGGTAGATACGGCGTCGCCTTGCCATAGGACACCGACCGGCTCTCCAGGACGCGCCACGGGGGCCTCGGCACGGCCTGCGTCAGCTCGTGGACGAGCCGGGACTTGCCGACGCCGGGCTCGCCCTCCACGGCCACCACCTGGCCCCGGCCGTCCTCCGCCCGCCCGAGCGCTTCACGGAGCTGCTCGAGCTCGGTGGCGCGTCCAACGAAGCGCGAGAGACCGCGCCGCGCCGAGGCCTGGAGCCGCGAGCGCGCCGCGCCGGCGCCCAAGACCTCGAACACCTCGAGGGGCGCATCCAGGCCCTTGACGGACATGGGCCCGAGCGGCCGCGTCTCCACGTACCCCTCGGCGAGCCGGAACGTGTCCACCGTGGTCAGAACCGAGCCCGGCGTCGCCATCTGCTCCATGCGGGCGGCCAGGTGCGTGGTCTGCCCGACGGCGGTGTAGTCCATGTGCAGGTCGCTGCCGATCGAGCGCACCACCACTTCGCCGGAGTTGAGGCCGACACGGATCTGGATGGGCACGCCCTCCGTGCGGCGCACCTCCTCGGCATAGCTCTTGACGGAGTGCTGCATGCGGAGCGCGGCATAGCAGGCGCGCACGGCATGGTCCTCGTGGGCGAGGGGCGCGCCGAACAGCGCCATGATGCCGTCGCCCATGACCTGGTTGACCGTGCCCTCGTACTGGTGGACGGCATCCATCATGTGCTCGAGGACGGGGTCGAGGAGCTTGCGCGTCTCCTCGGGGTCGCGGTCGGCCAGGAGCTCCATCGAGCCCTTGAGATCGGCGAAGAGCACCGTGACCTGCTTGCGCTCGCCCGCGATGACGCTCTTGGAGGTGAGGATCTTCTCCGCGAGATGCCGCGGGGTGTAGGCCTCGGGCGAGGCGAAGCGCGGCGGCCGCGCGCGCTGGGCATCGACGGGCTGGCCGCACTGGCCGCAGAAGCGGACGCCCTCGGTCAGCTCGGCGCCGCACGAGCGACAGGACATGGCCAGGCGCGCGCCGCACTCGGTGCAGAACCGCGACGAGGCGGCGTTGTCGTGCCGGCAGCGCGGACAGTGCATGCTTGCTCGAGTCTCCGGCGCGCGCCCGGAAGATCGCGGGCGGGCATTCCAGAGTAGCCCGCGCCCCAGCGAGGGTCAATGATCTTGACACCCCGACGGCGCTCGTCTAGCGTACGCCGCGATGCCGGACCAGACTCGAGCTCCCCTCGCCCTGCGCGCGCTGGCACGTCGGCTCGCACGCCCGGAGGCGCCTACCTTCGACCTCGAGCTGCTGGACGGCTCCGTGCATCGCATGGGACTCGGCGCCCGCCCCGCCTTCCGCATCGCCCTCCGATCTCCCCGGGGCCGGCGGGCCCTCCTCACCATGGACGAGACGCGCATCGGCGAAGCCTACATGCACGGCGATCTCGACTTCTCGGGTGATCTCCTCGCCGCCCTCGACCTTCGCCGGGTGCTCTCGGATCGCCATCCCCTGGCGTCCATCTGGCGCTTCGTCCAGCCGTGGCTGCTCGGCGACGCGCGCGCCGACAAGACGTGGGTGCCCCAGCACTACGACTACGGCAACGACTTCTACTTCGCCTTCCTCGACAGAAAATTCCGGCTCTACTCCCAGGCCCTCTATCGCTCGGAAGACGACTCGCTCGAGGAGGCGGCGCAGAGCAAGCTCGACTGGATCCTCGACGCCTGCCGGCTCGAGGCCGGCCAGCACGTGCTCGACGTGGGCGGGGGCTGGGGCTCCTTCGCCGGGTATGCGGGCTCGCGCGGGGTCGACGTGACCATGCTCACGATTTCCCGCGAGCAGTACGCCTACCTCTCGGAGTGGTGCGCGACCCACACGCTCCCCGGCCGGTCGAAGGTCGTGTACGAGAGCATCTTCGACTACGAGCCGGCAGAGCGATACGACGCCATCGTGCTCCTGGGGGTGATGGAGCACCTCCCGAACTATCCCGCTCTCTTCAGGAAGTTCGAGGCCCTCCTCGAGCGCGGGGGGAGGCTCTACATGGACTTCGCCGCGGGTCGCCGGAAGTTCGACGTGAGCGCGTTCACGTACCGGTACATTTTTCCGGGCGATCACACCCCGGTGGTCCTGCCCGAGCTCCTGGCCGCCGCCAACCGCACGGGTCTCGAGCCTGTCACGCTGCACAACGACCGCCACAGCTACTTCCTGACCCTCCAGGCGTGGGCGCGCAATCTCGAGGCGGGGCACGAGGAGCTGGCCGCGCGCTTCGGCGAACGCGTCTACCGGCTGTTCCAGATCTATCTGTGGGCGGGGGCGCATCTCCACCGAGAGGGCGGGCTCGAGAGCTACCGCGTGCTCTTCCAAAAGTCGCGCGACCTCCCCTCGGCCGAGATCGGCCTCCCGGGGTTGGCGTAGGCGGTATACTTCACCGCATGCGAGTCCTGCTCGTTCATCCAAGCGCGCTGATGTACTCGGAGCTCTACCTGCGGCTCGAGCCCCTGGGCCTCGAGCGGGTGGCCGCCGCCGTGCGGGACGCGGGCCATGACGTGCGCCTCCTGGATCTGCAGATCTTCAGCCACGACGACTACCGACGCGAGCTCGTCGAGTTCAAGCCGGAGGCGGTCGGCTTCTCCCTCAACTACCTCGCCAATGTTCCCGAGGTCATCGACCTCGCCAAGGAGACGCGGCAGCGCGCGCCCGACTGCTTCATCATGGTCGGCGGCCACAGCGGCTCCTTCATCGCCCCGGAGCTGCTCGAGCACGGGGACGGCGCCATCGATTGCGTGGTGCGCGGCGAGGGCGAGGTCATCACCCCGCGCGTCCTCGAGGCCCGGCGCGACGCCAAGCTCTCGACCTTGCCCGGCGTGGTGACGCGGGATGGGCAGGGGCCCGCCCCCACCCTCCTCGACGATCTGGACCGGTTCCTGCCCGCGCGAGACCTCGCGCGCAAGCGCCACAAGTATTTCATCGGCGTGCTCGATCCCTGCGCGTCCGCCGAGCTGACCCGCGGGTGCCCGTGGGACTGCTCCTTCTGCAGCGCCTGGACGTTCTACGGCCGGAGCTACCGGAAGTCGTCGCCGGAACAGGCGGCGGAAGATCTCGCCTCTATCCGAGAGCCCAACGTCTTCCTGGTGGACGACGTCGCCTTCATCCATCCGGAGCACGGATTCGCCATCGGACAGGAGCTGGAGCGCCGGCGCGTGCGGAAGCAGTACTACCTCGAGACCCGGTGCGACGTGCTGATCAAGAACAAGGAGCTCTTCGCCTACTGGAAGAAGCTGGGGCTCTTCTACATGTTCCTCGGGTTGGAGGCGCTCGACGAAGAGGCCCTCAAGCTGCACCGCAAGCGCATCACGCCCGGTGAGAACTTCAAGGCCCTCGAGATCGCGCGCGAGATCGGGCTCACGGTCGCCGTGAACATCATCGCCGACTGCGACTGGGACGAGCGCCGCTTCGAGGTCGTCCGCGAGTGGGCCATGACCGTGCCGGAGATCGTCCACCTGACGGTGGCCACGCCCTATCCCGGCACGGAGATCTGGTTCACGGAAGCGCGGCGC
>DASQAK010000107.1:0-4099 GCA_035635755.1 Candidatus Methylomirabilota bacterium
CGTGCCGGGCATCGCCCAGGAGCCCGATCCTGATCTGCTCAAGCAATGGACGGCGGACCACGCCTCCTTCCGCGCGTAGCTTTGCCTTGCCCGCACATGGCCCAAGGAGGCTGACCAGCATGAAGACTGCGGTGGGGCTTGCCGCGATGGTGGCCGTCTTGGCGCTGACGGTCCCCACGACGTGGTCGCAGCAAGGCATCGATCCGCTGGATCGGATCGGCAAGGTGAGCTTCCCGATCTCTTGCAAGCCGGCGGTACAGAAGCCCTTCGACCAGGCCGTGGCCATCTTGCACTCGTTCTGGTACCTGGAGTCGGCGAAGGCCTTCACTGCCATCACCCAGACCGACCCCGACTGCGCGATCGCCTACTGGGGCATCGCCATGAGCCAGTGGTACCAGATCTGGTCTCCTCCGGGCCCCGCCGCCCTCAAGCGGGGCGTCGAGGCGATGGAGAAGGCCAAGACGGTCGGAAGCCCCACGCCGCGCGAGCGCGACTACATCGCGGCCGCGGACGCCTTCTTCAAGGATGCGGATCGCCTCGATCACCGCACGCGCGCCGCCGCCTACGAGAAGGCAATGGAGCTGGTGTTCACCCGCTATCCCCAAGATCGGGAGGCGCAGGCCTTCTACGCTCTCGCCCTCCAGGCCACCGCCGATCCTCACGACCGCACGTACGCCAAGCAGAAGCGATCCGCGGAGATCGCTGAGAAGATCTTCGCGGCCCAGCCGGATCATCCCGGCGCCGCGCACTACATCATCCACGCCTACGACTATCCCGCACTCGCGCCGCGGGCCGTGCCGGCGGCGGGGCGTTACGCGAAGTTCGCGCCCTCGGTGCCGCATGCCCTCCACATGCCGTCGCACACTTACGTCCTCCTCGGCATGTGGCCCGAGACCATCCAGGGCAATATCGTCGCCGCGGCGGCCGAGAAGGCCCGCGGCAACCCGGACGACCGCATGCACGCGCTCGACTATCTCGTCTACGCCTACCTGCAGCAGGCGCAGGACGCCGACGCCAAGCGGATCGTCGACGAGGCGCGCGGCATCGTCAGCGACCTCGCGGCCAAGCAGTACGACTCGGGGCGGCCCACCGCGCACTTCGCCATGGCGGCCATCGAGGCGCGCTGGACCATGGAGCGAGGGCGCTGGACGGAGGCCGCGGCCATCGAGCCTCGACCGAACCGCTTTCCCCACACCGAGTCCATGATCTACTTCGCGCGCGCCATCGGAGCCGCTCGCAGCGGTCAGCCCGCCCAGGCCCGGGGCGACGTCGAGAAGCTCGCGACGCTCCGGGACGGCTTGAAGGATCCCTACTGGGCCGAGCAGGTCGAGATCCAGCGCCGGGCCGCCGCGGCCTGGGTGGCGCGCGCGGAAGGCCAGAACGAGGCGGCGCTCGGTCTCGCGCGCTCGGCCGCCGAGGCCGAGGACGCGACGGAGAAGCACAACATCACGCCGGGGCCGATCGTGACGGCGCGCGAGCTCCTGGGCGATCTCCTGGTCGAGCTCGGCCAGCCGGGGGCGGCGGTACGGGAGTACGAGGCCTCCCTCGAGCGCGCCCCGAACCGGTTCAAGACGATCGCAGGAGTGGCGCGGGCCGCCGAGCTGTCCGGTGACCGCGCCAAGGCGCGGGTCTTCTACACGAGGCTCGTGGCTCTGGCCAAGCCCGCTGACTCGGATCGTCCCGAGCTCAAGCAGGCCAAATCCTTCCTCGCCGCCGGCAAATGAAGTTCGAACTGAGACGCTGCCCGCTTTTCGAGCTGAAGGGCAAACGCCCTGAGGCGAGAGCTGAGTGAATCCCGCAGGCGAGGTGAGGGCTGGACAATGAAGCGATTCTCGATCCTCACGCTCGGGGTGCTGGCGGTGGCGGGCCTGGTGACGGGCTCGCTCGGTCAGGACAAGCCCCGCCAGAAGGCCATCTACACGGTCACGACCAAGAACATCTCGGTCGCCCTCTCGGCTCACAGCTCCATCCCCTTGACGCTTGGCTACTGGGGCGCCGAGGGCGTGGACCTGGACGTGACCTCGATCGAAGGATCCACCGCCGGCCTCCAGCAGCTCGCCGCGGGCAATGTCCAGTTCGTCACGGTGGGTCCCGAGGTCGCGCTGATGGCTCGAGAGAAAGGCGTGAAGGTGAAGTCGTTCTACGTGGTGAACAGCGTCACCATCTTCCGCGTCGTCGTCCCCAAGGACAGCCCCATCCAGACGGCGGCCGATCTTCGAGGCAAGACGATCGGGGTCTCCGCATTGAGCTCCGGGGCAGTCCCCGTGGCCCGCGCCATCGTGTCTTCCGGCGGCCTCAACCCCGACGCTGACGTCAAATGGCTGGCCGTGGGTATCGGCGGCCCCGCCGCTCTGGCTCTGCGGCAAAAGAACATCGACGCCATGGCGCTCTGGGGAGATTTCCAGGCGGGTCTAGAGAACCTCGGCCTTCAGTTCCGCGAGATCACCGCGCCCTTCCTCAAGGATCTCCTCGGGCAGGTGGTGATCGCCCGCGACGACTACCTCGCCCAGCATCCCGACGTCGCGGTCGCCTTCGGCCGGGGCATGGCCAAGGCAACACTCTTCGGCCTCACCAATCCTCCGGCCGCCGTGCGCGTGCACTGGAAGATGTACCCGGAGACGAAGCCCCAGATCGCCGACGAGGCGCGGGCCCTCCGCGAATCGATCCACGTGTTCAATGCCCGCTTCGAGACCCAGCGCGTGGACAACCGTGACGACAAGCGGTGGGGATCGTCCTCGACCGCGCAGTGGAACCGTCTCAAGTCCATCTACAAGGAGCAGGGGCTCATCCAGGGCAACGTGGACGCGAGCGACGTGTTCACCAACGCCCTCATCGACGAGATCAACCGCTTCGACCAGCAGGCGGTGATCCGCCAGGCCCGGGAGTACCGATGAGCCCGGCCGTCGAGACATTTCCCGTCGCCTCGGCCCGCATGTACTCGTGGTCGCCCTCGCTGACGGCCGCGTGGCAGCGGCTGCTCCAGTGGGTGTCCGCGCGCGCCGGGGTATCGCTGGAGGTGCTCAATCTCGCCGATCCCGTCTCGCTCGATGATCTATGGGCGCGCGAGGACCTGGGATGCGTGTTCATGTGCGGCTACCCGTGGGCGCTACGCGAGGATCGCCCGCACCTGCTGGCCGCGCCCGTGCCCTCGCCGCCGCGCTACGGAGGACAGCCCGTCTACGTCACGGACTTCATCGTGAGGGCGGACAGTGCCCACCGAACGCTCGAGGACACCTTCGGCGGCTGCCTCGCGTATTCTGCCGAGCACTCGCATTCCGGCTACAATGCCGCGCGCTTCCATCTGCTTCCATATCGCACGCCGGCGCGGCCGACGCTCTACGGGCGCCTGCTCGGACCTCTCCACCGCCAGGTGCCCGTCATCGACGCGGTGATCGAGGGCCGAGCGGACGTCGGGCCCGTCGATGGCTACGCGCTGGATCTGCTGCGCCGCCACGGCTCGGAGCGGGCGGAGCGCGTGCGGGTGGTGGCCACGACCGTCACCGCGCCGAGCGCCCCCCTCGTCGCCTCGTCCATGGTCGACGCCGGCTCGCGCGAGCGACTGACCACGGCCTTGCTGGACGCCCACACCGCGCCCGAGCTCGCCGCCACCCTGGACGAGCTCCTGCTCACGCGCTTCGTGCGCGTGAATCCCGCCGATCTCGAGGTCTTCCTCGAGCGACAGCACGCCGCGGAGGCGGCCGGCTACCCGAAGCTCGCCTGAAGAGGCCCCCTCCGAGCGTATTAGCGCCTGAGCAGGGGCTGGAGATACGGCCAGAGGCGGTCGCTCACCGCGGTATAGCCCTCGGCCGTCGGATGGATGCCGTCGGACTGGTTGAGGCGGGGATCGCCGGCGACGCCGTCGAGGAGAAAGGGCATGAAGGTGGCGCCGCGCTTGCGGGCCACCTCCGCGAAGATGGCGCGGAAGTCCGTCGTGTAGCGCGCCCCGTAGTTCGGCGGCATCTCCATCCCGGCGAGCAGGACGTGCGCCCCCGCCTTCTGGAAACGCGCCACGATGGCGTCGAGATTGGAGCGCACGCTCTTGAGGTCCTGGCCCCGGAGCCCGTCATTGGCCCCCAGCGCCACGATGACGATCTCGGGC
>DASQAK010000108.1:0-32277 GCA_035635755.1 Candidatus Methylomirabilota bacterium
ATCCCATGAATCACGGCGCGCTCCTGACGGCCACCCAGATGGAGGCTCTTCGCGACTCGCTCGGGATCGGGCCGGGCGCGGAGTGGGAGCGTTTCCCGGATTCGAGCCCCGAGGGCAAATGGATCCGTGAGCGCCCTGCGCCCTTCCGATCGCCGGCTCGTCACGTGGAGGCGCCGGAGCTGCCCGAGACGCTCGAGGAGAGTTATCCGGAGACGTCCTCGAGCCAGGAAGCCTTCGGCCGCGCCCTCGCCCGACTCGCGCGATTGCCCGTGGGCGCGCACGTCGTCACCCTCTCGGCCGACGTGGCGGTAACCACTCATCTTGGCGCGTGGATCACCCGCACGGGTGTCTACTCGCCGACGGCGCGGCCCGACTTCTTCGCGGACGTGCCTCAGGCCGTCCCCTGGCGCGAGTCCCCCCGCGGCCGGCACATCGAGCTGGGCATCGCCGAGCACAACCTCTTCCTGGCCCTGGGGGCCTTCGGTCTCGCGACGGAGCTGACGGGAGTGCCGCTCTTTCCCATCGGCACCCTGTACGACCCCTTCGTCACGCGGGGGCTCGACGCCCTCTACCACGCCCTCTACGCGGGCGGCCGCTTCATCGTGGCGGCCACGCCGTCGGGCGTAAGCCTTTCGCCCGAGGGCGGGGCCCACCAGTCGGTGATCACGCCGGGCATCGGCATCGCGCTGCCCGCGCTCGCCTACTACGAGCCCGCCTTCGCGCTCGAAGTCGAGTGGATCCTGCTCGACGGGCTGCGCGGCCTTCTCGACCGGGAGCGAGGCGAGAGCCTCTACCTCCGGCTCTCGACCAAGCCGGTCGCGCAATCCCTGGCGCCCGCCGCGAGCGAGGAGTACCGCGCCCAGGTCCTCCGCGGAGGCTACCGGCTCATCGACGCCCGTGCCGAGCCGGGCTGGGATCCGGAGGACAGTGCCGTGAGCATCTTCGCGGCCGGCGTCATGGTGCCGGAGGCCGTGGAGGCGGCTCGCGCCCTACGCGCCGAGGGCATTCTTGCCAGCCTCTTCGTGGTGACGAGCCCGGACCGGCTCTACCGGGGCCTGCGCGAGTCGCGTCCGTATCTCGAGCAGCTCGTCACCTCCGAGGAGGAGGGAGTGCCCATCGTCTCGGTGCTGGATGGTCATTCCCATGGCCTCGCCTTCCTGGGCTCGGCTCTCGGCGTGCCCCAGATCCCCCTCGGCGTCGATCACTTCGGCCAATCGGGCGGGCGGTCCGA
The DNA here is from genome assembly GCA_035635755.1 of Candidatus Methylomirabilota bacterium. Taxonomy (GTDB): domain Bacteria; phylum Methylomirabilota; class Methylomirabilia; order Rokubacteriales; family CSP1-6; genus AR37. Next base: position 1,232 of record DASQAK010000108.1, read on the forward strand.
CCTCTACGCCCACTACGGAATCGACGGCGCCGGCATCGCGCGCGCCGTGCGCACGCTCCTCGCCCGCTAGGCTTCGGTGTTGCCCGCGGCGGCACCGCTCGCCCCGGGCCATGCCAGGTCTCCGATTTCTGCCGGCCGGAGCCGATGACCTCGGTGATGGATTGCGTCGAGCCAGGTGTGGTCATGGCGGCACGAAATCGACCCCACCGTCGCTTTGCCGCGCTGCTGCGCGCGATCTCGGGAGTGCTGGACCTCGAGACCGTTCTGGCCGAGATCACCGCCGCGGTCATGGCCGTCAGGTCGGATTCCGTCTGCCTCGTGCGGCTCGTCGACCGAGAGGCGGGCGGCTACCGCCTGGCGCGAACGCTGGGAATCATGGCGGACCGGCCCACGGTCATTCCCTTCGGCACCGGCCTCAGCGAGGTGGTGGCGCAGACGCGCGAGCCGCTCCTGGTCCTCGATATCCTTCAGGATCCCCGCTTCGTCGACACCACCTGGTACGAGGCTCGCGGCCTCACCATCTTCTATGGCGTGCCCCTGACGGAGGGTGACGAGGTGCTCGGTGTATTGAGCCTCTCCGTGCCGAAAGGGGCCCCGCCGACCGAGGAAGAACGTGAGGATATCGATCTCTTCGCCGCCCACGCGGCGCTGGCCATCAAGAACGCGCGCCTCTACGGCGAGGCGGAGCGGCGGCGGCGAGAGGCCGAAGCGCTGGCCGCGGTGGCGCGGGGGCTGACGGAGAGCCTCGACGAGACGGAGGTCGGGGAGCGTATCGTCAACGGCGTGCTGGCGTTCCTCGGGGGCACGTTCTCACATCTGCGCCGCCGCCTGCCCGATGGCTCACTCAGGTCCGTGGCCTGGAGCGGCAGCGTGGGTCCTGGGGGTGGACAGGGCGGCGTGTCTCCCGCGGGAGCCGGTGTCGCGGGCCGGGCAACGAGCCTGGGCCACCCCGTCTGGTCAGCCGACGCGCTGAACGACCCCCTGCTCGAGTTCTCGGAGGCCCAACGCCGGCGCCTCGAGCTCACGGGCGACCGCGCGCTCCTGGGCGTCCCCCTCCGCGTCAAGGGCGAGATCACCGGCTCCCTCATGATCGCCGATCAGCTCGGGCGCGTGTTCACCGAGACGGACATCGCCATGCTCGAGACGTTCGCGGATCAGGCGGCCCTGGCGCTCGAGAACGCGCGACTGTACGGCGAGGCCGACGAGCGCCGGCGAGAGGCGGAGGTTCTCGACGACGTCGCCCAGAGCCTTTCCTCCGCGCTCGATCTGGATACGGCGCTCCAGCGCATCGGTGAGAGCGCGCGGGAGCTGTGCCGCGCCGATGTCGTGCGGGTGGCGCTTCGTGAGGACGGCGAGGAGGCCATGCGTTTTCGCTACTGGCCCGAGGCTCGGTACGAGGGCTGGCGGGATCTGCGCATCGTGCCGGGCATGGGGGCGGGTGGGATCGTCTTCGAAACCGGCCGCCCCTTCCGCACCGAGGACTATCTCCACGATCCTCGTGTCACCTCGATCTTTCACGAGGTGGCCCGCGCCGAGTCGGCCCGGGCCGCCATGGTCGTGCCCATCTCCATCGAGGGGCGCGTCGAGGGACTCCTCTACGTCGATCAGCGGAGCACGCGCGTCTTCACGGACCATGACGAGGCCGTCCTCAGGCGACTCTCCGACCACGCGGCCATCGCCATCGCTAATGCCCGAGCCTTCGAGGGCGAGAAGCGAGCCCGGGCCGAGACGGAGACGGCCGCGCGGGCGTTGCACGACAGAGAAGCTCAGCTTCGTCAGGCCCAGAAGATGGAAGCCATCGGACGGCTCGCGGGAGGCGTCGCGCATGACTTCAACAACCTGCTGACGGTCATCAGCGGACGCAGCACCATGCTCTCGGAGCGCCTTCCCACCGACAGCCCGTACCGCCGCGACGTCGACCTCATCCACAAGACGGCGGACCGCGCGGCGGGGTTGACGCGCCAGCTTCTCGCCTTCAGCCGGCGCCAGATGCTTCAGCGCTCCGTGCTCGACCTGAACGCCGTGGTCACCGACACCGAGGTCATGCTGCGGAGGCTCATCGGCGAGGACGTCGAGCTGGTGACGGTGCTGGATCCAGGCCTGGCCCGCGTCAAGGCCGATCGGGGCCAGATCGAGCAGATCCTGATCAATCTCGCCGTCAATGCCCGGGACGCCTTGCCGAAAGGCGGCCGCCTGACCCTCTCTACGGCCAACGTGGAGCTGGGCGAGGCCTTCACGCGGAAGAACCCGGGCTCGCACCCCGGGAGCTTCGTCCAGCTGAGCGTGCGGGACAATGGCCAGGGTATGGATGCCGGCGTGCAGGCGCAGATCTTCGAGCCCTTCTTCACCACCAAGGAGCCGGGGAAGGGCACGGGGCTCGGACTCAGCACGGTCTACGGCATCGTGAAGCAGCACGAGGGCTACATCGCGGTGGCCAGCGAGCTCTGGCGCGGCACGGTCTTCGACATGTACTTGCCTCCCGTGGAGGCAGCGGTGGCGGAGCCGGAAGGTCCTCTGGTCATCGAGCGAGGCCCCACGGGACGCGAGACGATCCTGCTCGTCGAGGACGAGGAAGCTGTCCGCGAGCTGGCCCGGGACGTGCTGCGGGGCGCGGGCTACCGAGTCTTCGAGGCCGCGGACGCGGCCGAGGCCATGCGGCTGTGGAGCCTGTACACGGATGAGATCCAGCTTCTCCTCACCGACATGGTCATGCCGCGCATGACGGGACGGGAGATCGCCGAGACCCTGGCCCCCGTGCGTCCCGATCTGCGCGTGGTCTACATGTCCGGTTACACGGACGACCCCATGGTGCGCGAGGGCGAGACGGCCGTGCCCGGCGTCTTCCTCAAGAAGCCCTTTTCCGTCGACGGCCTGCTGCAGGCGGCGCGTACTGCCCTCGACGGCGCAGGCGGCTGAAAAAGGCCCATCTGCTTCGTTGGCGCCCTCGCCTGCGGGCTCAACGTAGAGAAACTACGCCTCGCCCGCGGCCTTCGGGCGCCGCCTCGCATCTGGACCTTTTTGAGCCGCCTGCTGCGTGGTCCTTGTCGGCTGAATCCTACGGTGCTACGACGATGTCGAGCCAGCCGCGGGGCGTGACGAGGGCGCGGTCGTCCTGGCGGAGGACCACGGTGGTCGTCGCCGACTCGAAGATCGCGGGCCCCTTGACCTCGAGGCCGGGTCGCGCGGCGTCCAGATCGTAGACCGGCACCCCCGCCCAGCGCCCGAGGTAGACACGCCGACTCCGTGGCCCCGCGCCTGCTCCGGCGCGAAGCTCCACGGGGCGATCGGCGGGCGGGCTCCCCAGGGCCCCGACCACGGCCACCCGCGCGTTGACGAGCACCACGTCCTGTCCCGGCGCGCTGTAGGTGTAGAGCTCCTCGTGGCGGCGATGGAAGCGCTCGATCACCTGGTCCATCAGGTCCGACGCGTCAGGATCCACGCCGTCCAGGGGGACGGTGATCTCGAAGGTCTGCTCGCCGTAACGCATGTCGACGGCGCGATGCACGTCGACATGGCCCGGAGCTTCCCGGCTCAGCCGCTCGCGCCCGCGCGCCTCCATCTCGGCGAAGAGCGCGCGGAGGCGCGGCCCTCCCACCTTGCGCGCGTCGCCGACATGCGTCAGCACGAGCTCGTGGCGCAGATCGGTGGCGAGCATGCCCCAAGCCGAGAGGACGGCCGCCACGCGCGGCACGACGACCCGGGAGATCTCGAGCATGCGCGCGACCTCCGTGACGTGGAGACCTGCCGCGCCGCCGAAGGCGAGGAGGGCGAAGCGCCTCGGATCGGCGCCGCGCCGCACGGAGACGATGCGGATGCCCTCGGCCATGTTGGTGTTGACCACGCGCTGTATGCCCTCGGCGGCCGCGACGGGCAGGGTGCCGAGTCGCTCTGCGATGGCCGCCACCGCGGTCTCCGCGCGGGCGGCGTCGAGGCGCGTGCGGCCGCCGAGGAAATTGGCGGGATCGAGCAAGCCCAGCACGACGTTGGCGTCGGTGACCGTGGCCGCGGTGCCGCCCAGGCCATAGCAGGCGGGCCCGGGGACGGCGCCCGCGCTCTCGGGACCGACGTGGAGGATGCCGCCCTCGTCGACATGAGCGATGGAGCCGCCGCCCGCGCCCAGCGTGTGGATGTCGATGGCGGGCAGGGCGACCTTGCTCGGCCCCACCGCCTTGTCGCCCGTCAGCTGCGGCTCACCGCCCTGGAGCAGCGCGATGTCCGTGGAGGTGCCGCCCATGTCGAAGGTGATGAGGTCCCCGTGCGAGAGCAGTCGCGCGGCATGCCGGCCCCCCGCGATGCCCCCCGCCGGCCCCGAGAGCACGGCTCCGGCGGCCAGGCGCACGGAGTCGGCGACTCCCGCCACGCCGCCGTGCGATTGCATGATGAGGACGTCGCGCGCGTAGCCGGCCTCGCGGAGCCTGTGCTCGAGGCGGCCGAGGTAGACCCCGAGGGCGGGCCCGACATAGGCATTGACCACGGTCGTGCCGAAGCGCTCGTACTCCTTGATCTGGGGGAGGATCTCCGACGAGAGCGAGATGTAGACGCCCGGCATCAGCCGCTCCAGGGCCCGCCGGGTCGCCTGCTCGTGGCGGGCATTGCGATAGGAGTGGAGATAGCAGACCGCGACGGAGGCGCAGCCGGCGCGCTTGAGCCTCTCGATGCCCGCGGCCAGCGAGCGTGGATCGAGCGGCGTGCCGACCTTGCCGTCGTAGCGGACCCGCTCCTTCACGCCCAGCCGGCGCGCGCGGGGCACGAGGGGGAGGGGAGGCGGCATGCGCAGGTTGTAGCGGTCGTCCTTGAGCCCTTCGCGCATCTCGATCACATCGCGATGCCCCTCGGTGGTCAGCATGCCGACGGCGGCGCCCTTGCGCTCGAGGAGGGCATTGGTCGCGACGGTCGTGCCGTGGACGACGAGGTCCGTGGCCTCCAGGAAGGCGCGAAGGTCGAGGCCGTGCTCGCGGGCGAGCAGGGTCAGGCCCTCCATGACCCCGAGCGACTGGTCCTCCGGCGTAGAGGCGGCCTTGGCCATGGTGACGCGCCCCTCCGCGTCCGCCGCGACGAGGTCGGTGAAGGTGCCGCCCACGTCTATCCCGATACGATACATGCGTAGCGACCGGGGCGGCGCTTCGCGCGCCGAGCGGGAGCGGAACCGTTCTTTCGCGTCACGAAGCCGTTCTCGAGATCGTTGGCTCGCGCCTTGGGATCGCGACGAGCGGGCCTGCCCCATCCGCCGCCGCCGGCGGAGACGATGTCGAAGACGGCACCCGGCGGAATCGGAATGCCCGCTTCCTTGGTCTTGAGCACGCGCCTCTTGCCGCCGGCGACCATGACGTAGCGGTGGGGAAGCCCGTCCTTGCCGCCGAGGAGGCCGTAGGACGGGTGGCGCACGCCGTCGCCCGCGGTGTTCCCGCGCGCGGGCTCCGTCGTCTCCATGCGCAGCTCGAGGACCGAGCCGACGCCGCCGCGGAAGCGGCCGTCGCCCGCCGAGTCCGGCCGGAACTCGTGGTTTTTGAAGAAGAGGGGGAAGCGCGCCTCCGCCACCTCCACGCTGCCGAACTTGATCCCTCCCGCCGCCTGCCCCTCTCCCGCCGTCTCCCATCCATCGCCCGCGGACGAGGCGCCTCCGCCGCCGCGCGCGTGGAAGAGGTGCCAGATGAAGGGTCGCCCGCTCCGCGGGTTCTTGCCGGAGATGGCGATGCGAAAGCGCCGCGACCAGCCCGCGAGGGCGCGCTCGGGGCAGGCGCCCGCCAGCGCCTTGATCACCGCCTCCGCCACCTCCTGCGCGCAATGATTGGTGGCGAGCGTCACCGGGGCCGGCGGGTGCGGCCAGACGATGGTGCCCTGCTTGGCCTTGACCTCCACGGGCCGGAACGTGCCCTCGTTCTTCGGGATGCGTGGATCGATGAGGTAGGCCAGGGCCATGTACACGGCCGACATCGTGTTCGGGTAGGAGGAGTTGACGAAGCCGATGACCTGAGGGTCGCACTCCGTCAGGTCCACGATGAGACCGTCGCCCTTCTTGGTGACGGTGGCGCGGAGCTTGATGTCCTCGATGCCGTGCCCGTCGTCGTCGAGGATGGACAGGCCACGGTAGACGCCGTCCTTCCACTGCCGGATGCACGCGCGGCTCTGGCGCTCGGCCGAGTCGAGCACCTCCCCCACCGCGAGGGTCGACGTCTCGATCCCGTACTCCTCCACCAGCTTGAGGAGCCGTCGCTCGCCCACGCGCGCGGAGCCCATCATGGCGCGGAGATCGCCCAGGAAGTCGCGCGGGTGCCGGACGTTGGTCGCCACCATGTTCATGACGTCGTCGCGCAGGGTGCCCGCGTCGTAGAGCTTGAGGGGAGGGATGCGGATGCCCTCCTGCCAGATTTCGGTCGCCGCGGGATTGTAGGCACCGTGGGTGGCCCCGCCGATGTCGCTCTGGTGCGCGCGGTTGATGGACCAGAAGGCCAGGCGCTCGCCCACGAAGACGGGCAGGAGCACGGTGAGATCGGGCAGGTGATTGCCGCCGTGGTACGGGTCATTGAGCAGGAACATGTCCCCGGGCCGGATACGTCCGGCGAAGTCGTTGCTGACGGCGGCGACGGCCCACGGGAGGGCGCCGACATGAATGGGCACGTGCTCGGCCTGGGCAGCGAGGCGGCCCTGGCCGTCGAAGACCGCCGTCGAGAAGTCGCGGCTCGAGTTCAGGATCTGCGAGTAGGCCGTGCGCAGCATGGCCTCGCCCATCTCCTGGACGATGGACTCGAGACGATGCTGGATGACGGAGATGGTGATGCGGTCGAGCGCCATTGATGCCTCCCGGGTCCTGGGCCAAGTTGCTCGCCAGATCTACTCAGCTCTCGCCTCGCGGCAAGCCGTTCAGCTCGAAACGCCACGTTCTCGGTCGCCAGCAACGCTCAACGTACACCCACGTACGCCTCGCATTGCTTGCTCCCTCGGGCCTCGTCTGGCGAGCAACTTGGCCCAGGACCACGCTTCACAGTGCAAGGGTCTCTCCGCGACTGTACATCACCGTGAGTTCCAACGCAGCCGCCGCTCGCTCTCGCGTTCGCTCTCCGCCTTGCCCTCGAGTGAGCAGACAGGTAGTCTCTGGATGCCATGAGCCTCGACTCGCTGTCTCCCGGCGCGGAGCTGCCCGAATTCCGCGTGAGTGCGGCCGCGCCGACGGAGCCGCGCGAAAACAAGATCCACGAGGACGACGTGGCTCGGCAGTACGGCTTCAAGGGCGGGCTCGTGCCCGGGGTCACCGTCTATGGCTGGCTCACCCATCCGATCGTCGAGGCGCTCGGCGCGGAATGGCTCGAGAAGGGGAGCTTCCGGACGCGCTTCACCAAGCCCATCTATTTCGAGGAGCCGGCCGTGATCCGCGCGCGCGTCGCCGCGCGCACCGGCGACAGCGTGATCGTCGAGGCCGCCGCGCACAATGCGGCGGGCGATGTCTGTGGCACGGCCCAGATGAGCCTGTCGCGAGCGCCTCGTCCCCAGCCGCCCGATGCGGGCGCCTACGCGACGGCCGCCATGCCCGGCGAGCGACCGCAGGTGAGCCGCGCGCTTCTCGAAGGCCTGCGCGTCCTGGGCACGCCCGAGCTTCAACTCACCCCTGAGAGCGCGGCCATGTATCTCACGCGCTTCGGCGAGACGCTGCCTCTCTATCGCCAGGCGGAGCCTCCGGCGCATCCGGGCACGTACCTCGATCTTGCCAACCGGGCGCTCAGCGGCAACGTGCGGGTCAGCCCCTGGATCCACGTCGAGAGCCAGGGGAGCCACTGGAGCGTGGCGCGCGTGGGCGAGCACCTCGCGATGCGCGCCCGGATCCAGAGTCTCTTCGAGAAGAAGGGGCATCAGTTCGTCGAGCTGGATCTCCTTCTCGTCGCCCAGGGCTCCCGTCCCGTGGCCTCGGTCCGGCACACCGCGATCTATCAGCTCCGCCCCGCCTGAGGCGCTCCGCCATGCCGGGCCTCGGCAGCTTTCCTGCCAATTTTTGGGAGCCTTTCCGGGGTGCCGTTCGCTTCCTGTGCATCTAGTACCGTAAGATCAGCCAGATAGGTGGTGGAACGGCTCTTGCTCCCCTGTGAAGCATGAGTCGAGCTCGCCCCTCGAACGGGACGCTGGAGGCGCAGGATCACACGACTCGATTCCGCGAGTGCGCCGGGTCCCATGGCCTCCGTCTGCACCGCATACACGTACCCACCGGGGCGAGGGGCGGATGCCAGTGCACGGTGGTCTTCGATTGCTCGTGCGGGCAGCGCTGGCTCTTGCGGGTCTCCCAGGGCGAGGTTGCGTCGGTCGATGGCCAGATTCTGGGCGAGCTCAGGCGGGGACGGGAGGGGCAGGCCACCTCACCCCCGGGATTCCCCGGCTTGCTGAGCGAGGGCTAAGGGCCTAGCTCAGTCGAGCGCGGCGAGGAGGATCAATGCGCGAGCGATGACCTCGGGCTGAGGGATGAGCCAGCCCTGAGCCAGCCGCCGCCGGGCATCGACCACCCGTAAGAATCGCACGGGGAGGATGTCGGGCTCCTGTCCGTCAGGATCCTGCTGTCCAGGCAATCCGTCGGCCATGTCGAGGTTATCGGCCGGGGGCGTCTCCTCCCGGAGACTGCCAGGACGTTTGACATTCCGGGGGGTTGCGGCATACTTTGCCGGGCCGTGGTGAGGGTCTTCCGGGGAGGACAACCCGGCATGCTGTGCCTGTCGTGGCTCCGAAAGGCTGCCCGAGACGCATGGAAAGCGAAGTCGTAGAAAGTGCCGTCAAGGCGACTCGGCTGCTGGTCGTCGAGGACGACCCAGCCCTGTCCGACACAGTCGTCACCGGGCTCGAGCGGAAGGGGTACCTCGTCAGCACTGCCCGGGACGGTGAGGCCGCCCTCCGGACCCTCGCCCGGGAGGAGTTCGACGTCGTCCTCATGGATCTGCGCATGCCCCGCAAGGACGGCATCCAGGTCCTGCAGGCCATGCGGGCCGAGGGCTATGACGCCGAGGTCATCATCGTCACGGGCTATGCCGAGGTCGAGACCGCCATCGAGGCCCTCAAGCTTCGCGCCTTTGACTATGTCACCAAGCCCTTCCGACTGAGCGAGCTCTACGAGGTCGTGGCCCGGGCGGCCGAGCACCGTCGGCTCCGCCACGAGAACCGGGCCCTGCGGCGGGTCGTGCTCCAGCACGAGCCCGAGCCCGCCATGCAGGGCCAGAGCCGCGCCATAGAGCGGCTGCGCGAGCTCCTGACCCGCGCGGGCCACTCGCACTCGCACGTCCTCATCCAGGGCGAGAGCGGCAGCGGCAAGGAGCTGGCCGCGCGCTACGTGCACCGGGTCAGCGAGCGCCGCGATCAGCCGTTTCTGGCCATCAACTGCGCCGCGCTGCTGGACGAGCTGCTCGAGTCGGAGCTGTTCGGGCACGAGAAGGGCGCCTTCACGGGCGCGGCCGGCCAGCGTCAAGGCCTCCTGGAGCTCGCCCACGACGGAACACTTTTCCTCGACGAGGTCGCCGAGATGAGCCAGGCCATGCAGGCCAAGCTCCTCCGCACGCTGGACAGTGGCGAGATCAGGCGCCTGGGCGGCAATCGCACCCTTCACGTGGACGTGCGGATCGTCGCCGCCACCAACAAGCGGCTCGACCAGGCGGTCGCGACTGGCGAGTTCCGTCACGATCTCTATTTCCGCCTGGGCGTCGTGCTCATCGAGGTGCCTCCGCTCCGCGAGCGCGTCGAGGACATTCCGATGCTCATCCGCTATTTCGCCCAGCGCGTGGCGCAGCCCCGCGGGCGCGCGATCCGCTTCTCTCCCGAGGCGATCAAGGTCCTCACCAGTCATCGCTGGCCGGGCAATGTCCGGGAGCTCCGCAACATGATCGAGCGCCTGGCCGTGATGGCGGCGGGCGAGGAGATCACGGCCGAAGAAGTCGCCTTCCATCTGCCGAACGCGGTTCCTGACGTGGAGGGAGCGCTGCCCCCCCTGGACGAGGTGGAGCGCCGGCACATCTTGAAGGTGCTGAAGCACGTGGGGGGAAATCGGACGCAGGCCGCGAAGGTCCTGGGCGTGGACCCGAAGACGCTCTACAACAAGCTCAAAGCGTACAGCCCGCCCGTGGGGTAGCTAGCTCGGATGGGAGGGGCTCCGCCCTCCTTCCGAAGCCTCCCCCCAAAAGTCCTAGGCGATCGTCAGCGCTCCGGCCGCTTCGAGGCAGCCCCCGTCCGAGCGGAGGGCCTGGACGGCGGCGGTGTGGAGCTGGGTAGCCCGCGACTCCGAGATGTCCATGATCATGGCGATCTCCCGGAAGTTGAGGTCCTCGACGTAGTAGAGCTGGAGCACGAGCTGCTGACCCCGCGGCAGCCCGCTGACGAGCGCGACGACGTCGTAGGCGCGCTCGGAGTCGAGAACGTGGCCCAGGGCATCCCCTTCCGACCGGTCGGCCAGGCGTCCCTGCGAGGCCGCGCCGCGATGGTCTTCATCGCCGCCCTCGAGCCGCTCGAGCGAGAGGGGAGACCCCGCGGCCTGGAAGGTCATCAGCTCGTGGAAGCGATCCATGGACAGCCCCAGGTGCTCGGCGGCCTCCGCATCGGAGATCTCACGACCGCGATCCTGCTCGAGGGCCGCGACCGCGCGTCCCGCCTCACGGAGGCGCCGGCGCGTGGTACGCCCCACCGGATCGATCTCGCGGACGAAATCAACCATGGCTCCACGGATTCGCGTGAGCGCGTAGACGCTGAAGTCCGTGCCCTGGTCCGGGTCGAAGCGCTCGACGGCGCCCAGAAAGCCTTCGACGCCGGCCCCGACGAGGTCATCGGTGTCCACCGAAGGCGGCAAGGCTCGTCCCAGCCGGCGCGCCATGTAGCGCACGAGGTGGATGTAGCGCTCGACGATCACGTCCCGGGCCTCGGCGGTTGGCTGGGTCCGATAGGCGGTCCAGGCTGCATCCACTTCCTCGCGGCTCACGGCCTTGCCAGCGGTTTCGAAGGGCCATCGATAAGTCTGGCTCACGGCTTTCATTGGCGGCTCCTTGGCTCTGGGTGTCTCATGCACCAACCTTAGAGCAAGCCGTATTCCAGGCAGTCTAACTAGTGGATGCGATTAGCTGTTTCCCTGCTGACACGCGAAAACCCGGCAATCGTTGCCGAAGAAGGGCAGGAAGAATTCCAGAATCTGGGCGGTGGCTCTCAGCGAGACCGGATATCAGGCGGGGGTCTGTCGAGCGGTCAGCCGGATGCGCAGGGTCTCGCGCGCCACGCCGAGGATCTTGGCGGCGCGCGTCTTGTTGCCCCCGCAGAGCCCGATCACGTGGTCGATGTACGCGTCTGCTATCTCGCGAAGCGGGCGGGGCTCGCCGGCTGGGGCCCAGGCGGGCCCGGGAGCGCCACGGTCGGCCGCGAGGAAGTGGTCGGCTTGCAGGGCGCCGCCCGGCATCGTCTGAGCCGCCTGCGCCACGGCCAGGGCGAGCTCGCGGACATTTCCCGGCCACACATGCCCCACGAGCCGGTGGACGGCCCCCCGCGTGAAGCCTTCGAAGGGCCGGCCGAGCGTGGCCGCGCTCTGGGCCAGGAAGTGCCGGGCGAGAGGCTCGATATCGGCGCTGCGCTCGCGCAGGGGAGGAATGCCGAGGGCAACTCGGCCGAGCCAGTCGAGGAGCGGGGCGTCCCTGCGCATGCCCGTGGTGAGACCGACGACGAGCGGCATGCCACCCGAGGCCTCGGCGCGCGAGGCGATCCAGTTCGTCAGACGCTCCTGCAGGCGTGCGTCGAGCTTCTCGACATCGTCGAGGATGAGCGTGCCGACCTGAACGGCCGTGGTCAGCCCGGCGTCCGCAGATGCCGCGGCCCCGAAGAGGTCCACGGAGGGATTGGCGGAGTCGCCGCACGCGTAGACGAGGCATGGATGGGCGCCCCGGCCCGTGGTGGCGTGTAGCACGCGCGCCAGGTGCGTCTTGCCGACGCCGGGCTCGCCGCTCACCAGGGCGCCGGTGGGGCGGCTCCGGGCCAGCCGCTCGACCGTCTCCTTCATGCGGACCGTCCAGGGCGAGCCGCCCACGAGGGCCTCGCAGGCCGTGGCGGAGGAGGAGGCGGTGGTGTCCGCAACCGCCGAGCGGCATAGACGCATGAAGACTTCGGGATCGACAGGCTTGGACAGATAGTCAAGGGCCCCGCCCCGCATGGCGGCCACGATGCTGCGCGGGTCCGTGTGGCCCGTGACCATGATGGCGCGGAGCTCGGGGCTGCCCGTGCGGAGGTCCGAGAGGAGCGTGACACCGTCGGCGTCCGGGAGCACGAGATCGAGCACCGCGAGGTCTGGAGCCTGGTGGGCGACGTGCCGGCGCGCCTCCGCGGCGCTCCCCACGGCATCGGCTTCGAAGCCGGCGTGCTGGAGCAGCTCGGTGAGCGTGCTCCGGACGCCCGGATCATCCTCGACGAGAAGCGCCCGTGGCTTGGCCATCGCGATCAGGCGCCCTTGGCCGAGCGGGTGAGGGTAGCGAGGGCAAGGTCGAGCTCGTCGGGGCGGAATGGCTTGCTGAGGAACGGCCGCTCGGTCGCCCCGACCATGGCCGCCGTATCGGGGCTGGCGTAGTCGCCCGTCATGAAGATGGTCTTCAGCGCCAGGGCCGGCCGCTCACGCTGCAGCTCCCGCCAGAGCTCGGTTCCGCTCATCTCTGGCATACGGAGATCCATGAGGACTCCCTGGAAATCACGATCGCGCATCAGCTCGAGGGCAGCCTTCGGCGACGCGACGTACTGGGTCTCGTAGCCCCGGGTCCGGAGGATATCCGAGAGAAGCTCGCCGACATCGCGCTCGTCGTCCACGACGAGCAGTCGGGCGGCGGGGGCGCCTTCAGGGGCGGCGTGCTCGCTCTCGGCAGGCGCGGCGGCGACGGGTCGAGGCAAGGTCAAGGTCACGATCGTTCCCACCCCTTCCACCGAATGCGCGGCAATGTCGCCGCCATGAGTGATGGCGAGCTCACGCGCGATCCCCAGGCCCAGGCCGAGGCGTGCCTCCTTGGTCGTGAAGAACGGCTGAAACACGCGGTCGGCGACTTCGGGCGGCATTCCTGGTCCGTCATCGCGGATGGAGACCCATACCCTCTCCTCGTCGGCGTGCGTGGAGACGGTGATGGCGCCTCGCGGCCGTGCGGCGGCAATGGCTTCGAAGGCGTTGAGCACGAGGTTGAGGATGACCTGCTGGAGCTCCTGCTCCTCACCGGAGACGTGGGGCAGCCCGGGCTCGAGCTCGGCCGCCACCGTGATATTGCTGCCGGCGAGCTGGTGGCGCTGGAGCTCGAGGGCGGCGCGGACGACCTCGTTGAGGTCGATGAGAACGCGTCCGGGCTCGTGACGCTGGCCGAAGACGGAGAGCGTGCGCATGCACCGCGCCGCCCGCTGCCCCTGCTCTTCGATGATGCCGGCGTGACGGTGGGCGTCCTCGAGGGTCGTGCTCATCCGGATCATGGCGCTGCGCGCGACGAGCGTGGTCAGCGGATTGGCGACTTCATGGGCGACATCCGAGAGGAGTCGGCCCAGCGTCATCATCCGGTGGCACGCGACGAGAGCCTGCTGCTCGGCGGCCAGCTGCGCGCGGAGATCGCGGACCTCGGCCTCTAGGGCCCGCGCGAAGAGCGCCAGCCTGTCCCGCCTGGGCTCTCCTGACCACTCTCCAGATGCGTCGACTTGACTCACGATGCCTCCCGGTGCGCGTTAGTGTGTCCTGTGCCACCCTCGTCATCGGCTGACCCGGGCCACTTCCGGAGGGTGCGGGGACTTCAGACGGCGGTCGAGCCACAAAGCGAGTTGAAATGTCGGGCCGAAACGAGGATCAAGCTCAAGTGATTGGACATAAAGCGATTCCTAACATATTGAAATATAGTTATGTATATGAATCCACGGCCCGAGAGGTTCGAGAGGAAAGGCTCGGGGAGGTCTGCGATCCACGTTTCCGCCCCGCCACCTGTCCGGCGCCGGCGTGGTCGGTGGCCGAGGCGCTGCGGGCCTGCGTGGAGATCGACGCGGCGGCAAGAGGGTCGAGAGCCTGAGCGTGGACCTGACGCAGAGGGGGCGCGTGGCTCTCGTCATCATGGCCAAGGCACCCGAGGCGGGTCGAGTGAAGACGCGTCTCTCTCCTCCGTTGTCCACGGGCGAGGCAGCCGAGCTTTCGCGCTGCTTTCTTCTCGACACCATCGAGCGCGTGCGAGAGGTTCGCGACGTCACTCCCGTCATCGCTCACGACCCGCCTGAGTCGGCGCCCCTCTTCGCGGCGCTCGCGCCGGAGTTCGGCCTCCGGTCGCAGCATGGGCCCGATCTGGGCGCGCGCATGGCCGAGTGTGTCGCCGCCGTTCTCGGGGCGGGCGCCACCGGGGTTATCCTCATCGGAACCGATGCGCCGCACGTCCCCGCCGAGCAGATCCGCCTCGCCGTGAAGCTCCTCGGCGAAGGCGCCCACGACGTGGCGCTCGGGCCGAGCGAGGACGGCGGCTACTATCTGATCGGCCTCCGACGACTGCAGCGCGAGCTCTTCGAGTCCATGTCGTGGAGCACGGCGGGCGTCTTCGAGGAGACGATCGCGCGGTGCCGACGCCTTCAGCTTCGCGTCGCCCTGCTCCCGCCGTGCTACGACGTGGACACGCCCGAGGCCTTGGCGAGGCTCGAGGCCGAGCTGGCCGCGAGCGGAGGGAAGGCCGCGCCGCGAACCTGGCAATTCCTCGCCGCGCGGCTCCGCTGAGACCCAGCCCGAAGGGTCGGAGTATGCTGGAGGCCGTCCCGCTACCGAGCGCGCGGGGCGGCCGCTTTCATGGGCACCGGGGAGGGCGCACTCCCGAGACGGAGAGACGATGATCGAAGAGCAGAACAGGCTCATCGAGAGCGAGGAGCGGCGCGCATACTGGCGCAGGTGGGGCCCGTACCTCTCGGAGCGGCAATGGGGTACCGTCCGCGAGGACTATAGCCCGCACGGCACCGCCTGGGGCTACTTCCCGCACGACCATGCCCGGTCGCGCGCGTACCGCTGGGGCGAGGACGGTCTCTGCGGCATATCGGACAATCACCAGCGGCTGTGCTTCGCCCTCGCCGTCTGGAACGGGCGCGACCCCATTCTCAAGGAGCGCCTCTTTGGTCTGGGAAATCCCGAGGGCAATCACGGCGAGGACGTGAAGGAATATTACTTCTACCTCGACTCCACGCCCACGCACTCGTACATGAAATGCCTCTACAAGTACCCGCAGGCGGCCTTTCCCTATGATCGCCTCGTCGAGGAGAACAGGCGACGAGGCCGCGGGCAGCCCGAATACGAGCTGCTCGAAACCGGCGCCTTCGATGACGACCGCTACTTCGACATCACCGGGGAGTATGCCAAGGGGGGCGTCGACGACCTGCTGATCCGGATCACCGCGGCCAACCGCGGGCCCGAGGCGGCCGAGCTCCACCTCCTGCCCACGCTCTGGTTTCGCAATACGTGGTCCTGGGACGTGGGAGCGGCTCGGCCGCAGCTTCAGGCGACGGCATCCACGCGCGGCCAGGCGGTGATCGCCGCGCGACATCAGACGCTCGGCGCACGATGGCTCCACGCCGAGGGCGCCCCCGAGCTGCTCTTCACGGAGAACGAGACCAACTTTGCGCGACTCTTCGGCGTGCCCGCCCGCTCGACGTATGTCAAGGACAGCATCGGCGAGCGCGTGGTCGCGGGGAAGGAAGATGCCGTCAACCCGGCCCGCGTGGGCACCAAGGCGGCGGCCTGGTATCGAGCGAGCGTGCCCGCGGGTGGTCAGATCACGCTCAGGCTCCGACTCACCGCCGCCGATCCGGACCGGGCGGGGGCGGCCTTCGGGCTCGACTTCGAGGAGATCTTCAGCCGGCGCATCCGGGAGGCCGACGACTTCTACGACCTCGTCATCCCGCGCACGCTGTCCGCCGACGGCCACCTCGTCATGCGCCAGGCCCTGGCCGGCATGCTGTGGAGCCGACAGTTCTACCACTACGACGTCAAGCGATGGCTTGCCGGCGATCCTACCCAGCCGCCTCCGCCGCCCGGGCGCCGGCGGGGACGGAATCGCGAGTGGACGCATCTGTACAACGAGGACGTCGTCTCCATGCCCGACAAGTGGGAGTATCCGTGGTACGCCGCCTGGGACCTCGCCTTCCACATGATCCCGATGGCCCTCGTGGATCCCGAGTTCGCCAAGGCGCAGCTCGTGCTCTTCCTGCGCGAGTGGTACATGCACCCGAACGGGCAGATTCCCGCCTACGAGTGGACCTTCGGCGACGTCAACCCGCCGGTGCACGCCTGGGCGGCGTGGCGGGTCTACAAGATCGACCGGCGCATCCGCGGCGTGGCCGACCGGGAGTTTCTCGAGCGGGTCTTCCACAAGCTCCTGCTGAACTTCACGTGGTGGGTGAATCGCAAGGATCCCGATGGCCGCAACGTCTTCCAGGGCGGCTTCCTCGGCCTGGACAACATCGGCGTGTTCGACCGGTCGGCGCCCCTGCCCACGGGCGGCTACATCGAGCAGTCGGACGGTACGAGCTGGATGGGCATGTACTGCCTCAACATGCTGGCCATGGCCCTGGAGCTGGCGCAGGACGACCGGGCCTACGAGGACGTGGCGAGCAAGTTCTTCGAGCACTTCGTCTACATCGCGCATGCCACCCACCACCTGGGCGGGGACGGCATGGGCCTGTGGGACGACGAGGACGGGTTCTTCTACGACGTGCTCAACCTCCCCGACGGCGGCCGCTGCCCGATGAAGGTGCGCTCGCTCGTGGGCCTCATCCCGCTGTTCGCCGTGGAGACGTTCGATACGGAGCAAGCAGACCGGCTGCCCGGCTTCAAGCGACGGGCCCAATGGTTCATCGACAACAACCCGGAGCTGCGCGAGCACATCGCCTTCAAGGACAAGCCGGGGGGTGGGCGGCGCGTCATGCTCTCCATCGTGACCACGGAGCAGCTGCCCAAAGTCCTCCGGCTCATGCTCGACGAGGAGGAGTTTCTCTCGCCGCACGGCGTCCGCTCCCTGTCCCGCTATCACAAGGATCATCCCTATGTGATCCCCGTGGGTGGTCAGGAATACGGGGTGGGCTATGAGCCGGCGGAGTCCACCACGGGACTCTTCGGGGGGAACTCCAACTGGCGCGGGCCCGTGTGGTTTCCCGTCAATTTCCTCATCGTCGAGTCGCTGCAGAAGTACCATCACTTCTTCGGCGACGATCTCAAGATCGCCTGCCCGACCGGCTCCGGCCGCCTCATGAGCCTGTGGAACGTGGCCGCGGAGATCTCGCGGCGCCTGAACCGCCTCTTCCTCGTCGGGCCCGACGGCCGGCGGCCCGTCTTCGGCGGCACCGAGAAGTTCCAGCGTGATCCGCACTGGCGCGACCTGCCGCTCTTCTACGAATACTTCCACGGCGACAACGGGGCGGGCCTTGGGGCCAGCCACCAGACGGGCTGGACGGGCGTGGTCGCCAAGCTGCTCTCCCAGAGCGGGGAGTAGTCGGGTGAGCCATGCCGACGCCGATCCAGGCCACCGGACGTCCATGACCGAGGAGGTCGATCCCGCCGCCATGGCCTTGCTGGCCGAGCGCGCGCTCGCCGAGGTGCGCGACGGCGCCCTGGTGGGCCTGGGATCCGGCCGCGCGGCCTCGGCCTTCGTTCGCGCGCTCGGGGAGCGCGTGCGGGCGGGCTTGCGGGCGCGCGGCGTGCCCACCTCCCATGACACGGCGGCCCTCGCCCGCGAGGTCGGTGTGCCCCTGGTCGGCCTCGAGGCCGGGACCCTCGACGTGACGGTGGATGGCGCGGACGAAGTGGACCCCGTCTGCGATCTCATCAAGGGCTTCGGGGGCGCGCTGCTCTACGAGCGCATCGTGGCCGCGGCTTCCCGGCGCCAGATCATCCTCGTGGAAGCGAACAAGCTGGTGCCCGCCCTCGGGCATCACGGGCGCCTTCCCGTGGAGATCGTGCCGTTCGCCCAGCCGCTCTGCCAGGATCGCCTGGCCGCCCTCGGCCTCCGCCCCGAGCTGCGGATGGTCGACGGCCGCGCCTTCGTAACGGATGTCGGACACGTCATTCTCGATTGCGGCACGGGCCCGATTGCCGACAAGGTCGCGCTCGACGCCTCCGTGCGGGCCGTTCCCGGCGTCCTCGACCACGGTCTCTTTCTCGGCACCGCCTCGCTGGTGCTGGTGGCCGAGGGGGGGCGCGTCCGCGAGCTCGGACCGCGGGCGAGGGTCGCGCGATGAGCTCCCTCGAGCTGTTCGAGGACGCAGCGGCGCTTTCGCAGGCGGCGGGGGCGGAGTTCGTCGCGCTGGCGATGGCGGCCATCGCCGCGCGCGGCCGATTCACCGTCGCCCTGTCGGGAGGCTCGACCCCCCGGCGCCTCTATGAAATGCTCGCGACGCCGCCCCTCCGGGACGCGGTCGACTGGGAGCGGGTGGAATTCTTCTGGGGTGACGAGCGCGCCGTTCCCCCCGAGCATCCTGACTCGAACTATGGCGCCGCCGCCGCCGCGCTCCTCGACAAGATCGGCGCCACCCCTTCGCTCGTGCATCGGATGCGCGGCGAGGATCCCGATCTCGATCGCGCGGCGCGCGACTATCAGCTCACGATCGCCCGCCGCTTCGGGATCGACGTCGAGGGACCGCCCCCGGCCCTCGACCTGATCCTGCTCGGCATGGGGCCCGACGGTCACACCGCCTCCCTCTTCCCGGCAAGCCCGGCGCTGAAGGAGCAGCGGCGCTGGGTCGTGCGCAACCGCGCGGCACGGCTCGGGGCCGACCGGATCACGCTGACCGCGCCCATCTTGAACCAGGGGCGGGATATCCGGCTCCTCGTCACGGGCGCCGACAAGGCCGAGACCCTCAAGGGCGTTCTCGAGGGCCCGGCTGATCCGGAGCGGCTGCCTGTCCAGCTCATCGCGCCGACGTCGGGTTGCCTGCGCTGGCTTCTCGACCGCGCCGCCGCGGCAGATCTCAAGGGTGGCGCTTGATCCTCGCCGGCGATGTCGGGGGCACGAAGACCGCGCTTGCCGTGCTCGACGAGACCTCGGCCACTCGCCGCATCGTCCGCGAGGCGACCCTGCCGAGCCGCGAGATCGAAAGCTTCGAGGACGCGGTGGTGACCTTCATCGGCGGCGCCCCCGCCCTCCGAGTGCGCGCGGCGTGCTTGGGCGTGGCCGGGCCCGTGGCGGACGGTCGTGCCGTCACCACCAACCTGCCCTGGGAGCTCGAGGAATCGAAGCTCGCGGGCGTGCTGGGCTGCCCGGTGCGGCTGGTCAACGACCTGGAGGCGGCCGCCACGGGAGTTCTCGACCTTCCGGACGAGGACTTCCTCATCCTGCAGTCAGGACAGCGGCGATCCGGAGGGCACATGGCCATGATCGCCGCGGGCACGGGCCTCGGTGAGGCGTTCATGATCTGGGACGGCTCCCGCTACCAAGTGGTCGCCTCGGAAGGGGGGCACGTGGACTTTGCGCCGCGCGACGAGATCGAGATAGACCTCCTCCGATTCCTTCGGGCAGAATTCGGCCATGTCAGCTACGAGCGCGTGCTCTCGGGGCCCGGGCTCCACCACATCTACGGGTTTCTGCAATCGCGGGCCGGACACGCCGCACCCGACTGGCTGCGTCACCGGCTGGGAAGCGAGGATCCGAGCGCCGTCATCTCCGAGGTCGCCCTCGCGGGAGACGATCCGGTGTGCGTGGAGGCCCTCGACCGTTTCGTCTCGGTCTACGGCAGCGAGGCCGGCAACCTCGCGCTCAAGGCCGTGGCCACGGGGGGAGTGGTGGTAGGCGGCGGCATCGCGCCCAGGATCCGCGCGCGGCTGGCCGACGGTCGTTTCGTCAAGGCCTTTCTCTCCAAGGGACGCTTCGAGGAGCTCCTGTCGACCGTGCCCGTCAAGGTCGCCCTCGATCCTCGGGCGCCGCTCTGGGGCGCCGCGCGCGTGGCGGGGGAGCTGGCCGGGTCATGAGCGGCGCGGCAGGTATAGTACGAAGGCAGTTCGAGAAGCCGGGAGGGCGGACATGACCGATCCGCTGGGGGGCGTGCAGAGCCAGACGTGGACGCTGCCCACCGACCTCGAGGTGGCCGTCAAGGCCGAGATCCAGGGCTGGCAGGAGGCGGGCAAGGTGCGCCGCCTGTGGGAGCGCGACGCCTCGCTGTGGACGGGCACGGATGAGGCCTCGTGGCTCGGCTGGCTCGAGCTTCCCACGGAGGAGATCGCGCAGCTCGCTCATCTCAAGCGGGCCCAGGAGGACGCGCGCACGGGAGGCTTCGACCATGTCCTGCTCCTGGGGATGGGCGGCTCGAGCCTCTGCCCCGAGGTGCTGCGGATGACCTTCGGCCGGGTCGCGGGCTTCCCCGAGCTGCACGTGCTGGACTCCACGGATCCGGCTCAGATCCGCGCGGTGGAGCGCCGGCTGGACCCGGCCCGGACCCTCTTCATCGTGTCGAGCAAGTCCGGCACCACGCTCGAGCCGAACATCTACAAGGACTACTTCTTCGACCGCGTCCGGCGGGCCGTGGGCGAGGAAAGCGCGGGGAGCCACTTCATCGCCATCACCGATCCGCGCTCGAAGCTGCAGCAGGTCGCGGAGGCCGCCCATTTCCGTCACGTCTACTTCGGCGTGCCGTCGGTGGGTGGGCGCTACTCGGCTCTCTCGGATTTCGGCATGGTGCCGGGCGCCATCATGGGACTCGACGTGGGACATTTTCTGAGCCGGGCCGCGGAGATGGCGACGGCGTGCTCCGCCGCGGTGCCTGTGGCCGACAATCCGGGCGCGACGCTCGGCATCGTGATGGGCGTGCTCGCCAGACGCGGCCGTGACAAGGTGACCCTGATTGCCTCCCCGAGCATCCACGACCTCGGCGCCTGGCTCGAGCAGCTCCTCGCCGAGTCCACGGGCAAGGAAGGGAAGGGGATCGTTCCCGTGGACCGCGAGCCCTCCGGCGACCCCGCCGTCTACGGCGCCGATCGGCTCTTCGTCTACCTGCGTCTCGAGCCCAGCCCCGACCTCCACCAGGACGAGCACGTGGCCGCCCTCGAGCGGGCCGGGTATCCGGTCGTGCGCATCCGCGTCGGCCATCGGTACGATCTGGGGCAGGAATTCTTCCGCTGGGAGGTCGCCACGGCGGTGGCAGGATCGATCATCGGCATCGATGCCTTCAACCAGCCCGACGTCGAGGCGAGCAAGGTCGCCACGCGGAAGCTGACCGAGCAGTACGAGCGCACGGGCATGCTGGCGCCCGAAGCTCCCATCCTCGAGGGCGACGGCCTGAGGCTCTATGCCGACGAGCGCAATGCCTCCCAGCTCCTGGCGATGCCGGGGGCCCGCGCCTCGATCGTCGGAGCCCTTCGCGCGCACTTCGAACGGCTCCGGCGAGGCGACTACGCGGCCTTCCTCGCCTACATCGAGATGAGTGAGGCGCACGAGCAGACCCTCCAGGCCATGCGGCGCATGGTCCGCGACGGCAAGCACGTCGCGACCTGCCTCGGCTTCGGCCCGCGCTTCCTGCACTCGACCGGTCAGGCCTACAAGGGCGGGCCCAACTCGGGCGTATTCCTGCAGATCACGTGCGACGACGCCGCGGACCTGGCCGTGCCCGGACAGAAGCTCACCTTCGGCGTGGTCAAGGCGGCGCAGGCCCGCGGCGATTTCCAGGTGCTGGCGGAGCGGCAGCGGCGGGCCCTCAGAGTGCATCTCGGCAAGGACGTGGCGGCCGGCCTGGAGACGCTTCGGCGGTCCGTCGAACGGGCGCTCGCCTAGGGCGCGGAAAGAGAGGGGCACGACATGCAGATCGAGTACACGCGCTTCCGCTCCCCGCAGGAGCACACCTTCGCCGAGAAGGCGCTGTCGGCGATGCGACACGAGTCCGGCGGCCACGTCGAGCCGCCCGCGGGTGGCTAGCATGGCCACCGGGCTGAGGCCGGCGCCTCCCTGCACCTTCGTCATCTTCGGCGCCGCGGGCGATCTGACCAAGCGCAAGCTCCTCCCCGCGCTCTACAACCTGAAAGCGGTGGGCCTGCTTCCGCGCCGCTTCGCCATCGTGGGGGTGACGCGCAAGGAGAAGACCCACGAGGAGTTTCGTGAAGAGCAGACCAAGGACATCCACGAGTTTGCCACCCAGCGGCTCGACGAGGCCCTGTGGGACGAGCTTCGCGGGTGTCTCTACTACCAGGCGGGGGAATTCACCGACCCCGCCATGTACACGAAGCTCGAGGCCCTCCTCAAGGAAGTCTCCAAGACCCACGGCACGGGGGACAACGTGCTCTTCTACCTGGCCACGCCTCCCGATTTCTTCGGGGAGATCGTGAAGCGCCTGGGCGAGACGGGCCTGAGCCGGCAAGGGGCGGGGGCCTGGCGGCGCGTGGTGGTGGAGAAGCCCTTCGGACGCGATCTCGATTCCGCCCGCGCCCTCAACGCAGAGCTCAGCCGCGTGCTCGAGGAGAACCAGATCTTCCGGATCGACCACTACCTCGGCAAGGAGACCGTGCAAAACATCATGGTCTTCCGTTTCGCCAACGGCTTCCTGGAGCCGGTGTGGAACCGCAACTACGTCGACCACGTCCAGATCATGGTCGCGGAGACGGTGGGCGTGGAGGACCGCGGCAACTACTACGACAATGCGGGCGTCGTGCGAGACATGATGCAGAACCACATGCTCCAGCTCCTCGCCCTCGTGGCCATGGAGCCGCCCACGTCCTTCCAGGCGGAGGCCGTGCGGGACGAGCGCGTCAAGGTGCTCACGGCCATGCGCAGCTTCAAGCCCGAGGACGTGCTGAAGGCGACGGTGAGGGGACAGTACGGGCCCGGCTTCATCGACGGCCAGCCCGTCCCGGGTTACCGGAGCGAGCCGAAGGTCTCCCCGACCTCGAACACGGAGACGTACGCGGCGATGCGGCTGGAGGTTGAGAACTGGCGCTGGGCCGGCGTCCCCTTCTACCTCCGCTCGGGCAAGCGGCTGGCCCGACGTGACACCGAGATCATGATCCAGTTCCGTCGGCCGCCCCTCCTGCTCTTCGAGGAGCGGGAGGCGCAGATCGAGCCCAATCGCCTCGTCCTCCACATCCAGCCCGACGAGGGCATCGAGATCCAGATGAAGGCCAAGCATCCCGGGCCGAGCATGGAGCTGAACACGGTCAAGCTCGCCTTCTCCTACAAGGAGTTCGGCGAGACGAGCGCGGCCACCGGCTACGAGCGACTCCTCTACGACACCATGATCGGCGACTCCACGCTCTTCCATCGCGCGGACATGGTCGAGGAGGCCTGGCGCATCGTCACGCCCGTGCTGGACGTGTGGGCGTCCTTGCCCGCCCGGGACTTTCCTAACTATCCCGGCGGCTCCTGGGGCCCCGCGGCCGCCGACGCGCTCATCGAGCGCGATGGCCGCAAGTGGTGGCTGCCCAAGTAGCGCGCGGGAGCTAGCCGCCGAGATCGTGGAGCAGACCCGCCGTCGTCCTCACGCCCTGGAAGAGATGATCCAGCCTCAGGTGCTCGTTGGGGCTGTGCTGTCGATTGTTCGCGTTGGCGTAGGGCACGAGGAGGGTGGGCAGCTTCAGGATATCGGTGAAGGCCCAGATCGGCACGCTGCCTCCCGCGGTCGGCACCACGACCGCCTCCTGGCCGCCCTGGGTCCGCTCGATGGCGGCCACCACCTCGCGGCAGATCGGCAGGTCGGCGGGCGTCTTGGCGGGGTCATAGCCGCCCTTGTCGACCACGCGCACGGCCCGGCCGCGCAGGTGATCGGGTAGCGGCGCCTCGGCGCCCTCGATGACCTCGAAGCCCTGGGCGCGGATGTGATCGATCACGCGCGCGTACACCCTCTCGAGCTTCTGGTTCTTGACCATGCGGATGTCGATGGCCACCGTCGTCTTGTGCGGAATGATGGTGTTGGCCTCCGCGCCCACGAAGCCGCTCTGCAGCCCGCGGATGGTCAGGGTCGGGTGGAACATCATTCGCTCGAGGTAGTCCCCGGGCAGGGTGACGCCGAGCTCGCGCTCGAGCGCGGGCAGATCGAGAGGATAGCGCGCCAGGAGCTCGCGCTCGGCCGGGGTGGGGGGAATCACTCCATCCTCGAAGCCCTCGATGAGGGGCGCGCCGTCGGGGGCGGCCATGCTCGAGAGGAGCCCGGCGAGGCGCCAGTTAGGATTGGGCACGGCGAAGTTGCCCGAGTGGAGATCGCGCCGCGCCGACTCGAGGGTCAGCTCGAACTTCAGCACGCCGCGCGCCCCGAACATGACGGTGGGGCGGCCGCTCGCGTGCTTGGGCCCGTCCGTGACGAGGACGAGGTCGGCGGCGAGGAGCTCCCGGTGCTTCTCCGTCAAGGGTCCGAAGAACGGGCTGCCGATCTCCTCCTCGCCGTCGAAGATGAACTTGACGTTGACCCGCGGCGGCAACGCCAGCTCGTCCATCAAGCCCAGCGCTTCGAGATGAGACCAGATCGGCCCCTTGTCGTCGGATGATCCCCGCGCGAAGACCCGCCACTCGGCCATGGCGTCCGCGGGCACGCGGTCGAAGGGCACGAAGGCGGCGTTGTCCGCGTCATCCACTCTGCGGAACACGGGCTCGAAGGGCGAAGGCTGGAACCACTCCCTGGCCGGCGCGGGCTTGGTGTCGTAGTGGCAGTAGATGAGCACGGTGCGGGTGGCGCCGGGGACCTTGCGCTCTCCGAAGACGGCGG
Source organism: Candidatus Methylomirabilota bacterium (assembly GCA_035635755.1). GTDB lineage: Bacteria > Methylomirabilota > Methylomirabilia > Rokubacteriales > CSP1-6 > AR37. The sequence goes on from DASQAK010000108.1 coordinate 25,868, forward strand.
GGGCGCCCGCCGTCTCGAGCACGCGGGTCTCGAGCCCGCGCCGGCGCATGAGCGCGGCCAGCCATTCGCTGCCCGCGCGCACGCCCTCGGGATTCTGGCTCACGGTATTGCGACGGAGAAACTCGAGAAACCCTTCGACGATGGCTCGCCGCTTCTCGGCCAGTCTCCTCTCGAATGCGTTCCAGTCGGTGGTCATGCCGCTACCATAACCCGGCGCTTCTTTCTTGTCTCGACGTCGGGCGGAGCACCGTATCATGGAAACGAGGAGGAGCGCGCCCATGAGTCTCGCCTTCATGATCTTTCTCGCCGCGGTGGCCGCGATCGTGGTCTTCGTGATCGTGAGCTACAACCGCCTGGTCTCGCTCGTCCAGCGCACGCAGTCGGCGTGGTCGGACGTGGACGTGCAGCTCAAGCGTCGCACCGACCTCGTTCCCAACCTCGTGGAGTCCGTCAAGGGCTACGCGGCCCACGAGCGCGGCACCCTGGACGCGGTGGTCCGGGCGCGCGGGGCCGCGGTGGCCGCGCAGACGCCCGAGTCGCGCGCCCAGGCCGAAGGCCAGCTGACCCAGGCCCTCCGCGGCCTCTTCGCTCTCGCGGAGTCCTATCCTGACCTCAAGGCGAGCGCCAGCTTCCAGGCGCTCCAAGCCTCGCTGGGGGAGATCGAAGACACCGTCCAGAGCGCGCGGCGCTACTTCAACGCCGTGGTGCGAGACCTGAACACGACGATCGAGATATTTCCCTCCAACCTCGTGGCCGGCCTCTTCCAGTTCCCTGAGCACGCGTACTTCGAGCTCGACCGGCCCGAGGAGCGGCAGGTCCCCAAGGTCTCCTTCGGGGCTTAGCGATCACGCGCGCCGTCCTCACCCTCGCCCTGCTGGCCGCGCTCGCCGCGCCCGCGGCGGCGCAGGGGAAGAGCTTCGCCATCGACCGCTTCGCCGTCACCCTCGAGGTCACGGCCGACGGCACCCTCAACGTGCGCGAGGCCATCACCTTCGATTTCAAAGGCAGCCACCAGGGGATCTTCCGCACCATTCCCGTCCGCTACGAGCGCCGCGGCTTCGAGTTCGCGCTCCGCATCGACGACGTCCACGCCTTCGACGAGCGCGTGACGCCGCTGAGATCCGAGGTCTCCCGGCTGGGGCGGGCCCTCCACGTCAAGGTCTCGGTCCCGGGCGCGGTGAACACGGCCCAGACGGTCATCCTCACCTATCGCGTGCGCCGAGCCCTCATGCCGGTAGACGGGCACGAGGAGCTGTACTGGAATGTCACCGGCTCGGAGTGGGACGTGCCGATTCGCCAGGCCGAGGCTGTGGTCTCCTCGCCTGCCTCCATCCCGCTCGAGCAGATCCGGGCCATCGCCTATACCGGGCCTGCGGGGACCGCGGGGGCGGACTACACGGAGGACCGCGCCGACACGTACCTGACCTTCCGCACGACTCGCCCGCTGCGCGCGCGCGAAGGTCTGACGGTGGCCGTGGGCTGGCCGCCCGGCGCCATACGCGGGCCCTCGGCAGCGCGACGGGCGCTGTGGTGGCTGGGCGACAACTGGCCCTTCGCGCTGCCCCTCCTGACCATCGCGGGCGCTCTGATCATCTGGCGGGTCTATGGAAGGGATCCCGGCGGCGCCCGCACCATCAAGCCGGAGTATGCTCCGCCCGAGGGACTCGGTCCCGCGGCCGGGGGCGCGCTCGTCACGGAGAGGGCGGAGCCGCGCGATGTGGTCGCCACCCTCGTCGATCTGGCCGTGCGTGGCTATATCCGCATCGAGGAGATCGAGCCCGACTTCGGCGAGAAGGATTTCGTCTTTCACCGGCTCAAGCCGCTCTCGGGCGATCCCACCCTCAAGCCGCTCGAGCTCTACGTGCTCAGCCGGCTCTTCGGCAGCGACTGGGGGCTCAATGCCCGCCACCTCTCCGATCTCAGGCGCGACTACGACAACGTCTTCCCCACGGTGCGGGACGAGATCTACCGGAGCATGGTCCGCGACGGATTCTTTCCGTCCTCTCCGGAACGGGTGCGGGCGGTCTGGTTCGTGGCGGGCATCGCCCTCGTCGGCGTGGCAGGGTGGGCGCTCGCCACCGGGACGGAACGGCTGGGGGCGGCGCCGCTATCCCTCGCCCTCGGGGCTGGTCTCTCCGGCCTCATCGTGATCGCGCTGTCGCGCGTCATGCCGTGCAAGACCTGGCGCGGGGTGCAGGCCCTCGACCGCGTCAAGGGCTTCCGGGAGTTCCTCGAGCGCACGAGCAAGGACGAGCTTCGACGCCTGCCGCCCGACACCATGCACAAGTGGCTGGCCTGGGCCATCGCGCTGGGCGTGAGCGAGCGCTGGATCCATGCCTTCGACGGACTACCGGTCAGCCAGCCCTCGTGGTACGTCTCCAGCGGCGGCTTCGACCTCGACGGCTTCGACCGGAGCCTCAGCCGCTTTTCCTCTGGCACCGAGCAGGCCCTGCTGACCTCCCGCCGGGGAGCGGGCGATTCCTGGAGTGGACGCGGGGGGTTATCCGGGGGGGCCTCGGGCGGCGGCATGGGCGGCGGAGGCGGGGGCACCTTCTAAGGATTGGCCCTTCTCGTTTTTTGGGACGGGAGGGCCCCGTTTCTGGTAAAAAAACCAGGCCTTATGCGATATCTCCTGGGTCGACGTGCCTTGGCCTGTCTTCTGCTCTTGGCCGTGCTGGGTGCTGCCGTCGCCCCCGCCGGGGCCCAGCAGTCGGAGACCGATGTCTTCGTGGCCCAGGCCATCCTGGCCTATGAGGACAAGCGATACGACGAGGCCCTGGGCTATCTCCGCGAGGCCGTCGAGCAGGAGCCGAAGAACGTCGAGGCCTGGTACTACATGGGCCTCGTCTACATCGCCCAGCAGCGCATGGCCCAGGCCGCCGAGGCCCTGGAACGGGCGCGCGCGCTCACCCCCAACGACTTCTCCGTGCGCTTCCTCCTGGGCGTCGTGTATTTCTCCCAGGAGCGCTACGAGCTGGCCGAGCCCATCCTCGAGCAATGCTTCCGCGAGCGGCCGAAGACGGAGGGCCTCGGCTACTACGTGGGGTTCATGCGCTACCGCAAGAAACAATACGCGGCGGCCGTCGAGGCGCTTCGCGCCGAGAGTTCGGACAATCCGGCCATCCAGCAGCTTACCCGCTTCTATTCCGGCCTCGCCCTCGCCGTCATGGGACTTCCGGAGCGCGCCGCCGCCGAGCTGGATGCCGCCACTCGAGGTCTCACGGGCTCCGCCCTGACGGGACCCGCCGAGCGTCTCCGCGACAGCTTCGCCGCGGGCGTGGGCGGCGGCAATCGCTTCCACGCCGAGCTTCGGCTCGGATTCACGTACGACACCAACGTGAAAGTCATTCCCGCCCCGAGCAATGATCCGGTCGTCAAGGAGCTCCTGCACACGTCGACCAAGTCTTTGGGCGAGCTTGCCTCGCTCACCCTCTCCTACGACTGGCTGCGGGCGGGGCCATGGGAGTCCACGGTCGGATACCAGTTCTTCGAGAACTACGTAAACAATTTTCCCAACTTCGGCGTTCAGGATCATGTCGGGGTGCTGGGGTTGACCTATCGGGGAGCATTCGAGACCGGCGCGCTGGCGGGCCGCCGTTTCCTTCTCGGAACACAATACGCCTATGACTATCAGACGCTGGGCGGCAAGCAATTCCTCCAGCGTCAAACGGGTACCGCCTTCGGCACCATACAGTGGAATGCATCGCCGGAAGGCAATCCCTGGATACCCGCCAACGTGACGACACCCATCGGCCGTATCCAGGGAAAGATGTTCGCCAAGTTTGTCGACTTCCCGGCGCCTCCCGAGGAAGAGCGGAGCGGCATCAACTACATGATCGGGTTCGCGCATACCTTCTACTGGCAGGGCGACCGGCACTGGCTCAGGCTCGGCTATCAGTGGGACACGGATGACACGAGCGGCCGGGACTTCCAGTATCGCGGCAACCGCATCCTGGCTGGAGCGCAGTACACGGTGCCCGTGGCCTTGACGCGGCTGAGCTACAACCTGGACGTGCAGTTCCGAAACTACCTCCACGCCAACACGATCCTGCCCATCCAGAATCCGGGCTCCACGCAGCGATACGATACCGAGCAGAACCATATCTTCAAGGCAGAGCATCCATTGCCGTGGCTTCTGAGGCAGGACGGGGGCGCGACGCGATCACCGCTGACCCTGGCCGTGGAATATCAGATCATCTCGCAGCAGTCGAACTTGAAGATCTTTCAGTACAACCGCAGCGTGCTTTCCGTCTCGATCTCGTATCAGTACTGAGCCGGTCGCCGGGCGGCGACGGGCGGGGGGGCGCTACTTGCCGCCGACCGTGACCTTGCTGCCCGCCCCGCTCACGGACAGCAGCGCCGTGGTTGCCGTGGCGTACTTGATGGTCCCGAGGCTCGGGTTCTTCACGGCACCGTCTGTGATGGAGACGTTGGCGGCGGTGGCCCCGTTCAGGAGGGCCACCGGGATCCCCCCGAACAGCGCGCAGGAGCCGCCGCAGAGATTGTTCGAGACGGAGAGCAGGTTGCCCCCCGTACCCCCGAAGACCACCAGGGCCCCCCCGATGCTGGCAAAGGAGCCGCCGCTGACGCTCAGCAGCGGGCCGTTCAGGAGCGACAGCGTGCTGCCGTTGCTCAGGGTCAGCAGATTGCCCGCGACGGTCAGTCCGCTACCGCCCGTCACGTTCACGAGGGCGCCGCGGGAGACGACGAGCCGGCTGGCATCGAGGGCGACCAGGGTCGGCCCGTGGCTCGTGAGCCGGCTCTGCCCGCTCAACGCGATCGCGTCCGAGGCGCTGGTCAGCTGGGTGCCCCGGAGGAGGGCGACCACGGGCGCCGAGGCCTCCAGGAGGGCCGCGTCGACCCGGAGCACCTGCTGGGTCGTGATCGTGGCGCCGTCGGCGGCGAGCAGCCCGCCGCCCGTCGTGAGGGGCGTGTCCGTTGCCACGGTTTGCCCCGTCAGGGGATCGACGGCCGTGCCGCTGCCCGCGAGGTCGAAGATTCCGACGTAGGTCCCGAGGGCATGCGTGCCCCCGTTGAGCGAGACCAGGGGCTCCGTGGTCGACGAGGTGAAGCGGCCCCCCGGCAGGACGGAGAGCAGGCTGAAGGCGACGCTGAGATCGGTGCCCTCGGCCCGGAGCAGCGGGCCCCCCAGGCTCGCGCTGGACCCCGCGGCGATGACCATGGCGGAGTCGAAGGACGCTCTGCCGCCGCGATAGTCGAGGAGCGGCTCGAGGCCGACCTTGACGAGCTTGGCGCCGCCCTGCAGGAAGTACAGCGGCGGGTCGACCTCGACCACCGCCGCATCGAGCAGCGTCGCCGTGTCGAAGATGGTGTCGCCGACGTCGAACACGGTGAAGTCGAGCTGCTGGAGCCCGCCCCCCGTGGCCGTGACCATCTTGCTCACGGTCTTCCACCCCACGATGCCGTTGCCGGCCTCGAGGGTGAAGCCGCCTGCGCTGATCGTGCTGGGCGTGGGATGGAACACTGCCGTGTCGCGCTCTTCGCGCGCCACCTGCGTGGTCACCCCGTTGCGGTCCGTGACGGACGCGATGAAGGTGTCGTTGAAGAAGGGCGGCTGGGTCGGCCACTCGTTGCTCAGGAAGTTATAGCTGAGCGTGACGTTGAAGAGCGAGCCGGACCCGCCCAGCCCCGACTGCGTGAGTCGGCTCGTCGTACCGCCCACCGCTCCGGGTCCCGTGTGAATGATGGCCATGAACTGGCCGTTGGGCGCGGTGATCGGGCCGATGCTCTGGATCGCCGCCGCCGCCCCGCTCGGCGTCCAGCCGGCGAGCGTGCCCGTCTCGAAACCGGGATTCTGCAGGAGGTTGCCCAGGACCTGGGGCGGCGGTGGCAGCGTGATGGTCGGAATGATCGGCGCCTGGCAGCCCGAAGCGCATCCACCCTGCTCGGGGCCTTTCTCGCCGGCCTCGGGCGCGAGGGCGGCGGCGAGAGCGGCCAGCTTGTTCTGCTCCCGGCTGATCAGGGCCTCCCGGCCCTGACGGATACCGGCGACCAGGTGCGCGGTGAAGCCAGCCAGCTTCTGCCTCATCTGGAACTCAGTGACAGGCTGGCTGCTGCCCAGCAACGCCCCCACCACGCCGACCGAGCGGTTCGGGGTGAGCTGGGTACCCTGACCGAGATTCGCCCGCGGGGCCACGTCCACCGCCCCGTTGACGCAGGTCACGAGCGTATTGGTCGCGAGGGGCCCGGGAGTGCCCTGGGCCCCCTGCTGCGTCACCTCCACCACGAACACGGTGCCGCGCACCGCGGCCACGGCGTTGGGGGTGTGCACCTCGAGCCGCTCCCCGGGCTGCATGCGCTGCTTGGCCACGCCCACGGCGATCTTGCCCGAGGTGAGGTTGATCGTCGTCTTGCCCAGCTCCTCGGTGATGGTCAGCACCGACAGCTCG
>DASQAK010000109.1:0-5456 GCA_035635755.1 Candidatus Methylomirabilota bacterium
GCCCGAGGTCATCAACCGGCGGGGCCTCGCGAAGACGTTCCAGATCACGAACATCTTTCCCGGCATCTCCGTGTACGACAACGTGCGCGTGGCCGCGCAATCCCGCATGCCCGTCTCGGGCCGTCTGCCGTCGCTCTGGCAGCTTTCCGACGTCGAAGGGCCCGTCATGGAGCTCCTGGGCGCCTTCGGCCTGGCCGCGCGGCGGGACGAGCTCGCGCAGAACCTCTCGCACGGGGAGCAGCGCTATCTGGAGATCTGCCTCGCCCTCGCCACCGACCCCGCCCTCCTGCTTCTCGACGAGCCGACGGCGGGGATGACGCCGGGCGAGACGAAGGAAGCGACGGCGCTGATCCGCCGGATCGCCCTCGACCGTCGCCTCACCGTCTTGCTCATCGAGCACGACATGAGCGTGGTGATGGGGATCTCCGACCGGATCGCCGTGCTCCACTTCGGGGAGAAGATCGCCGAGGGGCCGCCCGAGGCCATCCGCAGCGACCCGAAGGTCCTCGACGCCTATCTGGGCGGCGCGGACGACTAGCTTGGACTATGTGCGAACACCTGACCCCCTCACCTACTCAGCCCTCGCCTCGGGCGACGAGGCGAGGGCTGAGTGAATCAGGGGACTGTACGACGAGAGAGTGTCCTTCATGAATAGTCCAAGCTAGCCCATGCTTCGCATCCGAGACCTCCACGCGGGGTATGGGGCGACGCCGATTCTCTTCGGGGTATCCCTCGAGGTCCAGGAGGGGGAGGCGGTGGCCCTCCTCGGCAAGAACGGGATGGGCAAGAGCACGCTCATGAAGACGGCCATGGGCTTCATCAAGCCCACCCGTGGCGCCATCGAGTTCGAGGGCAGCGACCTGACACGGATGACGCCGCACGAGATCGCCCGGCGCGGCGTGGGCTTCGTGCCGGAGAACCGGCGGATCTTTCCCGGCCTCACCGTGCGCGAGAACCTGGAGCTGGGTCTCTCGGCGGTACCCCATCTCTCGGCGGCCCTGCGTCGGGAGCGCTTCGACCAGGTGTTCGGCCACTTTCCCCGGCTGAGCGAACGCATCGACCAGCATGCCAAGACGCTGTCCGGCGGCGAGCAACAGATGCTCGCCATCGCGCGCGTCATGATGGCGGGCGCGCGGCTCATCCTGATGGACGAGCCCACCCAGGGACTCGCCCCCGCCCTCATCCGCCACATCCGGGACATGATCCGCGAGCTGAAGCGGCTCCGTATCACCGTGCTCCTCGTCGAGCAGAACGCGCGCGTGGCCCTCAGCGTGTGTGACCGCGGCTACATCATGGAGAAGGGGTCCATCGTGTTCGAGGGACTTTCCGCGGAGCTCCGGGACAGCCCGACGACCCGTGAGAAGCTGGGCGTCTAGCTCGTCACCCGGGGGAAGCCGCCGCGGCTCCTGGCTGCGTGTGGGGCTGGCCGTCGCGCTTCTCGCCGGAGTGCTGTGGACTCTTCCCACCCGGCGGCCCGGGGTGGACGGGGGCCATCACCGCGATCACGCCGTCGCCCTCGATCCCTTCGAGAAGGCGGGCGTCGTCGAGTTCAAGGCCGGCCAGCGGGGGCCCGCCTTCCGGCTCCGCACGTTTCCCCGCGAGGGCCACGCCTCGCTGGAGGAGTTCAAGGGCAACCTGCTGATCCTGAACTTCTGGGCGACGTGGTGCGTGCCGTGCACGCTCGAGATGCCGACGCTCGAGACGCTGTGGCAGGCGTACCGGGCGCGAGGTCTGATCGTCCTCGGAGTCTCCGTGGACCGGGGCGCGCCCCGCGCGCTCCTCGAGCCGTACCTCGCGCATCAGCGGCTCACGTTTCCCATCCTGCTCGACCCCGAGCTCAAGACGGCCGGGACGTGGCGGGTCACGAGTCTGCCCGCGACGTTCATCGTCAAGCCCGGAGGCGAGGTTGCCGGCATGGCGGCGGGCGCCCGGGAATGGAACAGCGCCGAGATGCGCGCGCTGCTGGAAACGCTGCTGCCGTGACCGTCGCCCAGCTCCTCGATCGCGCGGCCCTGCGAGACCCGGCGGCTCCCGCGCTGGTGGACGGGGCGCGCCGACTCACGTACGCCGACCTCGCCCGCCAGGCCGCGGCGGTCGGCCGCGGTCTCGCCGAGCTCGGCGTCGCCAAGGGCGACCGTGTGCTGATCGCGCTCAAGAATCGCCTCGAGCACGCGCTCGTGTACTGGGCCCTTCAGGGCATCGGGGGCGTCCCCACCCCCGTGAACTTCAGGCTCGCGGCCCAGGAGCTGCGCTATGTGGTCGAGGACTGCGGCGCCCGCGTGGCGCTGGTCGAATCTGGCACCGCGGCCGGGACGCTCGAGGCGACAAGAGGATGGCAGGGGCGCCTGGTGTTCGTCGGCGGCGACGCGCCCGCGGAGGCGATCCCCTTCGCGGCGCTCCTGGGGTCGAACCGCGCGCCCCTCGATCGTCACGTGAGCGAGAGCGATCTCTCGCTCCTCCTCTACACCTCCGGGACCACGGGGCGACCCAAGGGCGTGCCGAGAACGCACCGCAACCACCACGCGGGCGCCCTCGCCCACGTGATCCAGTGCGGCTACCAGTGGGGTGAGCGCACGCTCGGCGTCATGCCGCTCTATCACACCATGGGCATCCATTCGCTGACGAGCATGGCCGCCGTCAACGGGTGTTTCGTCTGCCAGGCGGACTGGAGCGCGAGCGGGGCGCTGGCCCTCATCGAGTCGGAGCGGGTGACCGCGCTCTACCTCATCCCGACCCTCTACCACGACCTCGTCCATGCCGCGGAATTCCCGACGGGCAAGGTCTCCTCGGTGAGGAAGCTCGCGTACGCGGGAGCGCCCATGCTGGCCGCGCTCGCCGAATCCTGCGCGAAAGCCTTCCGCCCGGACGTGTTCGTGAACCACTACGGCTCGACCGAGATCTACACGTTCTCGGTCTGCCCCGCGGCCCACACCAAGCCGGGCTGCGCGGGGCGCCCGGGCGTCCATTCGAAGCTGCGCGTGGTCGAGGCGAGCGCGGAGCGTCGCGTGGGCCCCGACGAGACCGTGCCCCCGGGCGAGAAAGGTGAGATCATCGCCAGCCTCGACTCCGACGAAGCGTTCGCCGGCTACTGGAAGCGCCCGGACGCGGACGCCAGGGCGCTCCGCGACGGATGGTACTTCACCGGCGACATGGGGTACCTCGACGAGGCGGGCGATCTCTTCGTGGCCGGGCGCGTCGACGACATGATCATCAGCGGGGGCGAGAACATTCACCCGGCGGAGGTGGAAGAGGTCGTGGCGCGGCATCCGCGCGTGCGAGACGTGGCGGTCATCGGCGAGCCCGACGACAAGTGGGGCGAGCGCGTGGTCGCCTTCGTGGTGCCCGCGGACGCGGGGCTGACCGCCGACGCTCTCGATCGTCATTGTCTCGACAGCCCCGCCCTTGCCAACTTCAAGCGGCCGCGGCGGATCGTCTTCGTGGCGGCGATCCCCAGGACGGCGTCCGGCAAGATCCTCCGCCGGCTGCTGCGCGATGGACACTACGTGGAGGTCTCCAAATGAGCGAGTTCTTGAGAGTCGAGCGCGCGGGCGCCATCGCCACGGTGTGGATCGACCGGCAGGCGAAGATGAACACCATGACGGTCGCCATGCGCGACGAGTTCCCCGGCATCTTCGGTTCGCTCGAGGCCGACGACGGCATCCGGGTCATCGTGGTGCGCGGGGCGGGGGGCAAGGCCTTCAGCGCCGGCGGCGACGTCGCGGAGTTTCTCACCCTGGCCCCCGCCGACCTCGAGCGGTGGGGCGACACGCTGACCTCGGCCGAGCGCTGCCGGAAGCCCGTCATGGCCGCCATCGACGGCTTCACCATGGGAGCGGGCCTCGAGCTGGCCGTGGCCTGCGACTTCCGCGTGGCCACGCTCCGCTCGGAGTTCGCCTTTCCCGAGGTGAGGCTCGGCATGATCCCGGGCAGCGGGGGGACCCAGCGGGCGCTGCGACTGATGGGGATGACGCGCGCCAAGCTCTTCATGATGACAGGTCAGCGCATCCCCGCCGAGCGCGCCGAGGCGTGGGGGCTCATCACCCTGGCCGTGGCCAACGACGGCCTGGACAAGGCGGTGGACGCGCTGGCCGGAGAGCTGGCCGAGCGCGCCCCCCTTGCCCTCCGCACGCTGAAGATGGTGATCAACCGCGGGGCGGAGGCGCCGCTGGAGACGGCGCTCGAGCTCGAGCGCAAGGCCTACGCGTGGCTGCGCTCGACCCATGACTACGCGGAAGGCGTCACGGCGTTCCTCGAGAAGCGGCCGCCGAAGTACACGGGGCGCTGAGCGGGTCCGTGACCACGCAGAGCTGGATCGGTCAACCCGTGAAGCGCGTCGAGGACGCGCGGCTGCTGAGCGGCCGCGGAAACTTCATCGACGATCTCACCCCGTGCCCCAACGTGCACCACGCGGCCATCGTCCGCTCGCCGCACGCCCATGCGCGCATCCTGGGCTACGAGGTGTCGGCGGCCCTCGCCATGGAGGGCGTGGTCGGAGTGATCACGGGCGAAGACGTGGGGAGGTTGACCAGGCCTTTCTCCGTGGGTGTCACCGCGCCCGTGTCCTACTACTGCCTGGCCACCGACAAGGCGCGCTTCGTCGGGGAGCCGGTGGCGGTGGTGGTGGCGCGCAACCGGTATCTCGCCGAGGATGCGGCGGAGGCGGTGGTCGTCCGCTACGAGCCGCTCCCCGCGGTGGTGGACGTCGAGCGCGCCCTCGAGGCCGACGCGCCCGTGCTCCACGAGGCCGTCGGGTCCAACCTGGCGGGGAACCGCCGGCTCGTCTACGGCGACCCCGACCGCGCGTTCGCGGAGGCGGAGATCGTGATCCGCGAGCGCTTTCGCTATCCCAAGTACAGCTCGACCCCCATCGAGACCTACGGAGTGGTGGCGATCTTCAGCCCGCTCGAGGGCGCCTACACGATCTGGGCGAACTTCATGGGGCCGTTCATCATGCATCCCCTCACCGCCCGCGTGCTCGGGGTGCCCGAGAACAAGCTCCGCTTCATCGTGCCGGGGGACATCGGCGGGAGCTTCGGGATCAAGTCGAGCATGTACCCGTACATGGCGCTGATGGCGCTCGCGGCCCGGCTCACCCAGGTTCCCGTCAAGTGGATCGAGGACCGGCGCGAGCACCTGCTCGCCTCGTCGAGCGGCACCGATCGCGTCGCCCATCGTGAGCTCGCGGCCAGGAAGGATGGAACCATCCTGGGCATGCGCTACCGCTGGCTCGACAACGTCGGCGGGTACATCCGGAGCCCGGAGCCGGGATGCAGTTTCCGCCCCAGCGGCAACTTCGTCGGCCCCTACCGCTTTCAGGATCTCGAGGTCGACGCCTCCGTCGTCATGACCAACAAGAGCCTGACGGGGCCCAACCGGGGCTACGCGTGCGGCCACCTCTACTTCGAGACCGAGCGGATGATGGACCTCCTGGCCGAGCGGCTCGAGCTGGATCCCGT